>NZFK01000046.1 GCA_002690645.1 Rickettsiales bacterium | reverse complement strand
AGTAAAAACACCCACTGAAGATGCCTGAATTGCTTTTGTAACTAAACTTAACCCTAACAAACCCATCACAAAATTCATTATTTTTTGAGAGCCGCCGCCTCCTCCTCCAGAGCCAGAAAAATTAGTATCAACATTTGTATTTTTAAAAGGATCCGAACCATAATCTTTATGAAACATTTTTAAATCTTCATGACTTTCTTTGTTAGATCTATTTGAATGTTTAACAGCCACACGTTCCAATGTAACTGGCTTTAATGGATCAAAACCTTTTGATTTATCTTCAGGCAAGGAATTTGCATACAATTCAGGAATATCCCCCTTAAAGTTAGTTTTTGTATTAATGGGATTATATTCAAATTTTCCATTCGACAGAGTTTGTCCTCCCACCTTAATAGAAGATCCTTGTAGAAATAAAGACGTTGCCCCAGAGTTTCCAATTTGTGCGATCCTATTTAAATACTTCAAAATATCATTTTTATTTGCCTTATTTTCAGCAGGCAAAGAATTAAAATAACCAAGTCCTTTTTCCCCAAAATGTCTTTTTTCAATTTTGTTTTCAACGTCTCCAAAAACTGCTATTCCCAAAGACCCACCATTTGGGATCCCATGTGGGTTCCCATAAACATCTTCTGCAATTTTTTCTCCTTGTGCATTATGATAAGGTTTCGCGTATAAAGAGCTAGACACTTTTTCATATCCATCTAAAATTAATCGCGCTAATGTAACAGAGGAAATAGCATTTAACGTCGAAATACGAAAATAAAATTCATTAACCGCAACTTTCATATTAGCCCGTTCCAAAGTGAAAGCCCCTGTCATTTGATCAATAAATTCAGTAGCACCTCCAAATAAGAAAGAAGCAATCATCCCGCCAACTTTGTCTGAACTAACTATAGTTCTTGCCCATTCTTCAATTAACAACTCTTTTTGTGCTTTCGTTGCCGTATTAGAAGACTTGACAAACGATTGTATTTCATTGGACAGTTGTGACACACCAGAACTAATCATAGCCTGTGTCTTAGACAAAACTTTATTAAAGTTATTTAAATTAGTATCACCTTTTGAGCGGGCTTTTTCGACTGCAGACTTTTCCTGTTCTGTCATATATGAATCGTGAAGTTCACGACTTGCTTGCAACATTAATTCTTCAACCTGATTAACCATATGAAATAAAATCAATAAATAATTAAAATATTTAGAAATACTTCCTGTATAGCGATAAAAGGCATCCTCTCTTAGAACAACACCTTGTAAAATAGTAGACGGTTCGATATCTGATCCCCCATCTGAAATCACTGTTAAATTATCAATTTTATCAACATGAACATCTACAAAAGTGTAAGGAGTATCATATTCTTCTCCATTAAATCCAATCGTTTTTGATTTCCATTCTTTTCCAACCTGTTGAACAACAACACTATTATCAATAATATGAAATATAGGCTTAATATTTTTTTCTAATGCCTGAAATTGTTTCCATAATGTTTGCTGAGCAAACCAAGCTTCAACAGAACCATCATAATTAGCTTTAATAATAGTGTTATATAAAGCTTGCTGTGCCGATCTATATTTAAAGTTATTTTCTAAAACAGATTTTAACTCAGATTCATCAATTGACCTTAAGCCTGAAGAAGTACTCATTGCCCATTTTGTCGCTTCTAAAACATCCGATTTACCTGCAGGCAAATTATCTGGCGAAACAGGCTCAGTTTCTTCTTGTTGAAAAGCAATAATACTTAATTGCGATGATAAACCCATCCCAAACAATCTACTTTTTGCAGCTTCATTTGCAAATTCTGTAGAAATAGTAACTTTACCATCCGGGTCTGAACCTATTGAACCTTCACCCGTATCGTAACCATGGATATCATAAGCCTCTACTACCTGTGATTCATCATTGACGACACTTACATCATATCCACCATCATATAAGTTAGGTTTAAAAAACATCTCCTGTAATTTTCCCGTAAAATTAGCATCAAACTTACTCCAATCAATATTCAATAGTTGATCCATACCCGTAGCATCACCATGATAATTCTCGTCCTCCGTAAACTTTGCGTATTTTAAGCGCATTCCCGTTTTTGAAAGGGCCTCATCATTATAGTTTTGTGAAGAGTCAAAATTAGTATCAATAACAAAATGAGCCACTCCATCAGATTCACCATTACCATCTTTATCATAAACAAACCCCCCACCCATATCTTCAGTAATCACGTTCTGAGCAATAAGTTCTTGCCAAATACGATCAATATCATCGTCTGAAATACTATCATCAAAATAATTTTTAATAGCAGTTTTAGAAATTAAGCCACTTTCCATTGTGCCACGCAAATGAAACACATCATTAACTGCGCGTTGTGTAGAATCAAAACTAGCTATCAACACTTCTAGAGAATCTTTAAGTGCTCCTTCATAAGTAAATTCATCAGATGACTGATATTTGTAAAAAGTTGGTGCCGCTCCATTATACCCAGTGAAATGATAATTATTTTGTAGATATTCACGAACACCATAATTATTTTGATCACCTATTAATTTTATATCCCCAACATTAACTGTATCTAAAGTTTGAGTCGCCTCATCCCATTTTCTTAACTGAATAGCACCATCAAAAAAGATTTTAGCATCTTGATTACCCCCATCATCTAGATCTTCCAAATAACTAATAAATTGATTCTTATTTTCGACATACGTATCAAAATAAGAACTATATGAATTTAATTTACCTTGATACGTGGCATCAAGGATTTCCTTTCTTTCTGAAATAGCAGTCATTATGTTTAATAAATCTTGATCCAATCCAGCGTCTTCTAAAGAAGCTGTACTTCTAGCCTCACCAACAAAACTCTCATATAATGCTTTAAACTCAACGTTAGCCCCATTTTCAAACTCAACACCGCCGTCTGTCGTTNCCATATCATCAATAGCATCAAAGTCAATTTTCCGATAAAGAGATCCTTCAAAAATTAAAGGAACTTCAGACCCTTCCCCTATAATATTTGTAATATTCCGAATAATATTATTTATTCTTGAAATAAAAGATTTTNCATCATAAGCAGCTTNAATATCCTCTACACTTAAACCAGGCAATAAAGAAGCAATTTTATCATTTAAAGTTTGAACCTTCGGATCNTCANTTNTTGGCACACCAAATCCATTATCCAGCGCAACATCTTTAGTTCTATTNTCATAATAATTATAAGCTCTAGAGTTATTATTAGCATAAAATCGTTTCATCCAACTGGCTGTAGAAGAATCACTTAAAGATGCCGATTCAATTTTTTCACCCACCATACTATTTCGAATATTCGCGTANAATGCTTGAGAAACTTTTGAAGNATCTTNTATNTCNTCTNTCTCNNCANAACGACTACCACTTTTAAAGATATAAGTCTCATTGTTTAAATTAGCAAGATTATGAAAATCCGACGCTGTCGCAAAATCATCATTGATTTGCCTAATTTTCGTAAACAACATATTGTTCATATCAAAAATAACTTCGAACTCTATTTTTTCAGGGTCAACAAATCCTTTTGTATAGGTAGCATCTACAAACAAAGCAGCAGACTCAGATTTCAATTTAACTCNCAACAAGGCATGCCCTTCTTTAATATCAAATGGCAATTCAATATAACCAGCAGACAAAGAAAAAGCATTAGCCACATCTTGTTTTGTATATCCAAATTTAGATTGAAAAACCTTACTTAATAACACTGACTGCGCAATAACTAAATCCTCACAATCACCTGTTCCCAAACGTAACGATTCATCTAAGGACTGCCATTGGTCTTTACCTGAAACATCTTCTTTGTACTCAATATTTTGCTGAACATAACCTAAAATAGCAGTAACGACATCCCGTTCAGACATAAAGTCATTTAAAACTTTATCTGAATACAATTCATCAACAACAGACTGAACATAATCATTATCATAGTCAAACAAATAGGCTTTATTACGATAAAAAGATTCCCTTGAGGTTATCCCCAAAGATGAATTAATTGCATCTCTCTCAAGACGCTCAACATCCGTTCTTTCTAAAGGAACCGAGCTTAACTGGTTAATTACAAAAGAAATCTGCTTTACTTGTTCAGAATTTAAATCTAATAAAGAATTATCCGAATGCTCACGAACAAATTTCATAAAATCTAAAACAATATCTTTTTCAGCAAATGTTTTAAAAACCATATCCCCATTCAAATAAGATTCAATAACTTTTGAATTTTTCTGATTAGCGGCAACAATATCATCAACAGGAGAAGATTCAGTGCAATAGTATTCTAAAAACGATTTTAATTTGGAGAGAACATCAATACCAAGAAAGCCTAATTCGTGCCTAATTTTAGCATCCCCAAAATCATCAAAATTGGTTTTCAAATTAAGTGATTGAAGNTCAGAAAAACTTTTTGACAACCCTTTTAAAAAATCAGAATTCTGGTCTTGAGGTATATTATTTAAATTAACATCAAATTCACGCGCGTGTGTGTACATATATATATAAATCTCCAAGCTTTATATAAAAAACGTAACTCTCACACAAAAAAATGCATTTATTTTTTTTAATATATAACCTTAACTCAAGTTCAAATTAAGAGTTTTTAATTCTATCTATTTTATCAGGGCCAAAAAGTTGCCTAAAAATGGCTTCGTGAGGAATCTGTGGCAACACCGCCAAATACGGCTTCAAACGATCAATTCCTATCATAAACAATAACCGCTTCAACTGATTAACATAAAGCGCATCATCAGAATTCAGCTCCGTAAAAATAAGTGGCAAAATAAAATAATGTGTCTGAGCTAGACTAAAAATTGCCACATTCACTTCTTCTTCAGACGATGCCGTCTTAATAATATTAAACAAGAAAACAAAACACTGAATATAATCTGTGGTGGTCAAATATGAAATTAACAAATGCTGAACAGACACAGGTAAACNAGAGTATCGCTCCATAACCTGATCCAATACATCATCATCTGACTCAGTTAATAACAATAACGCTGCAATATGAACATCAGAAGAAAAAGATGGCTTTAAGCAAGAAAACAAAAAATCAATATCTTCTTGNGTTAATTCCTTTCCAGCAAGAACATCTAACCCTAAATCTTTGATTAATTTAAGTTCAGTCTCTAACGAATTCATAAAAAAATTATACCATGTCCAAGAATGTAAAACGCAGTAAGAAAACATCAAGATATTTCGATNCATTAAAAAAGAGNTCACCCTCGTGTTATGCANTAAGAATAAAAATATAAGGAGGTGAATTATGGGAACNTCANAAACGCTCGNCGCTNNNATATATTCGGAAGATNNAGCAACATCAGTTNCAAGAACATATGCTGATTCAGAAACTGGTCTTTATCAATTATCNNNTAATCCAAATANTAAACTATCAATGGATGAAGCAAGTCAGCGCATCCAACTCGGTACTGAGGCTGGGGAAATCTATGTCGCTAAACTAGAATCTATTAGAGATGAACTAGATGATATTGATAACTCTGGTGCAACACTAGGTACTATGGTAGCCGCACAGCTAAAAATGACAGAGGCCGAAACCGAATATATGGTTAGAGCTGGATTACCGAAAAANGTATCCTCATCTGTACAAGCAGCCGCTAACGAAGTTAAGAAAGCTGCTGGTTAATCATAACTAACAGTGAAATTAAACCAATGATTTTTGCATTTTTTAATGNAAAATCATTGGTTAAAAAAGGAGATATTATGGGAGCAGATACGTTTTCGAGAATCATTGTTTCTCTCGTTAACGAAAATAAAGTTTCAGTTATCAATGACTATGTCATTGGTGAATATATTGCACACCGAACATACTTTGATGAAATGAATTCCATTCAAGAAGATATGATTGATGATGGGCTAATTACAACCGCTACAGGTCAAGAACTTGATATTAACACCACAGGTGGTCAAGTTGGTTTGCAAATATACATGGAGAGTTTGAATTCAGCATATCAATCTATGTTGGGTTTGGCAAAAGCTGGACTATCAAACGAAAAGCAACTTTGGAAAAATATTTAAAAATAAATTAGAAGGTTTAAAATGGAAGATAAATTTCANTGGCAACATAAAATAAAAGTNAAAAAGCCAACCTTCATACCTTTTCGGGTTAATCCAGCTCCATCCAAAACATTTAATATCAGACGTGAATTTGGCAATGTACTATCCGAAAAATTTAGTACAGATTCAAATCCAACACAAAACATGTCTAAACAAGAGCAAAGAAGTTACACTAAAAACTTAGCTCTTTCTAAAGCACTTGTTGACACCATCAAAATGAGTCAACAATATCTTCATTTACACTCAGGACATTTAGCAAAAATAGATCAGTCAGGTCTTGCATCAAATTTCGAAAGNTTAAAAGATTCTTCCTATAAAAATTTCAACAATCTATTACACCAAGGGATTGCGGGAGCCAATTTTCAAGACACTAATAAAAAGAAAAAAAATATTAAAAACGATCACGAGCATATCGATTTAAATATAGATGGTCAAAACCCACATGATATCAATCCATACTTTGGTTTTAGTAATGTACTTCCATTTAAAAAAGGGAGTAAATTACTAAAAGATTTCAAACAATCACCATTATTACAACTATTTAGTTCGAATTTTCATTCCACCTTACGTGAACTAGGTCAAGAAATGTGGGATACTCATTCNCAAACCATATCAAANATTCAAGAAAAAGCTGTNAATTTTAAAAATCTACCCGATCCATTTGCAGACAACAACTCTACCCTATTTGATATCCATTCAGGTTATAAATCTGTTATTAACAACCCCTTAGTCTGGGAGGAGTTTTCACAAAAAGAATCTTTTCATTTTTTATTAAACCGACATGAAAGACGAAAACAATATTCATCTGTTTTGAGAAGTATTGTTGGAAAACATGTTTACCAACTCAACAATATAAAATTATACGAAGAAAAACTAAATAACCCTNAAAATAAAACCCATTTAAATAGTACAGAAATTTTAGATGAAGTATTAAATATATCATTTGGACTTATTGCAGATTTTGAAAGTTTATCAGAAGAAGAATTAGCTGAAAATTTATTAAATGTAGAATCCGTTTTAAATGANAACTATACAAAAATTGATGAAACGTTAGGTTTTATTGAAAAACACAAAGATCTTTTTACAGAAGAAGAGTTAATAGAAATAAAAGAATTAAAAGAAAATAATNATAAACTTGCACAAGAACTCGATAAATATAATGTAGAATTAACAAAAACCCTAGAAGAAAGCAGATTAATCAAACCCAATCTCTGGATTGAAAAAATTGGAAATAATTTAGATCANCTTCCTTTCTACTTTATGTACAATATTTTTTTNGAAGCCGCACCACTTGTTGCAAAAGAAATAGACCTTGGTCTAAGTAACGAGGAAAACGACTCAACTCGCTTTCAAAATAAAATGATTACAGACTATTTAAATCAGTTCAAAGAAACTTCATTGGGAAATATATCTAAAATCAATCCGGTTACCGCAGAAGATTTAATGATCGACAATATTCAATATGGTCAGAAAGTTAGAAATGGATTAATTGCACTTGATATTATCGATGAAAAAGGAAAAATAAAAACTGAGAATTTTAATTTAGACACTCTAACTTTAAATGCAAATTTTGAAGAATATGAAGAAATTAGAATTCGCCAACAACTTAAGAAAAAATTATTAGGCGAGTATAGTTTTGATTTAATTGATAAAACAAGAGTTAATGGCCGCTTTCGAGAAAATATTCAANTAACTACCCCCTATGGAGAAAAAGTACATTTTAATAAATTATTTACTCCCATATTTGAAGCTGAAACTGAAATAAAAAAATATGAAGAANCCAAAAAAACATATTCTGTATTAATGGATATTTATGAATCAATGACCAACTTATCCTGCGGAACAGAAGGGGCAAACGCACCTATTATAAAAGAAAACGATAACATGTTCGAACTAGAGATTTATCCAAAATCAAGTTGGATAGAACAAACAAACGAAACTGAAATAGATTTACTTACTGGTTTTGAAAAAAATGTCTGGGAAGCGGTTACAGATCAGCCTTTAGTCTTAAAGTCAAATAACAAAGAAGATTTAATTGATTTTTTTAATAAAATAGAGAAAAGCCTACTTCAACTTGAACCCCTTATTGCGACGTTTACACCTTTANACAACTCATTAATCAATAAAGAAAGTTTATCGTATCAAGATGGTGAAATTATCTCATTACCGATGCGCGTATTAATTGATAATGTAGGAGATATCGTAAATGACGAAATTGTTGTTGCTGGATCGGTAAATCATAAATTTAGCATTGATACCTTATTTACCCAAACTTATTTTGAAACCAATGATTTTAAAACAAAATCTGTCTCNACCCGAAATATGCTAAACAATCAAGTTGGAAAAAATATCTTTGGTAAAGGAGTCATAAATAGTATTTCAAGACTAGTCCATAATCGAGATAAAGAAGCTTACAAGAAAGATAAAGAAAAAGCTAAAGATGAAGTATTTGAAGAAAAGAAAGCAGAAATGAGACGCTATTCTCGTAAAGTTGCAAAAAGAAAGTCAGATGCAAAAAAGGCTGAAAACAAAAAAATTGCTTCTCAAAAAGAACTCCTAGCCTATATAGAAAGAATGAATAAAATTAAAGAAAATCAAAGAAAAATTGCAAAAAAAGCGCAAGCTAAACGCCGCAAAGCTAAAAGGAAAGCATAATGAACGAATTTAAACAGGCTCATATAGATATCGAAGATAATCCGTATCATAAAAAAATACGAGAAGACATTAGACAAAAAAACAAGTCTAAGCAAGTTTTACCAATTCCTATTTTATCTGANTCAGCTCAAATTCAAGAAAATGTACAAGAAAGTGATTTTTCATATACAAAAAAGCAAAAAAAAGAAAAATCAAAATTTAACGAAGAATTTAAAGACAAAGTAATCATTTCATCAAAGAACTGGGCAAAATCAACTCACAAAAAAGAAGAAATCGAAAATAAAAAAATTGAAGTATTAACCGAAAAAAGAAAATATAACGCCAAAGAAATCGTAAAAAATATGGGACATGAAGTTAACTTTAGTAAACGTAAAAATGAATTTAAAGAGATGCTAAGACATAATATTCAAGAGTCAAGATCATCAAACAAATTTGTCGCCTCATTTTCGAGTTTTAAAGTGGGCATTGTAAATCAAATACTAACATTTTTAGATGTTCCATTAGACGAAATAAATAAAATTAAAGAAGAAGCTTTAAAAGAATTAGTGGAAGAAAATACAAATGAAATGGAAGAAAATGTATACCATTTAGAATTATTAGAAATTGTGCATGGAAAAACAAAAAAAGCACGAAAACAATCAAGCATTTTTAATCATTTAAAACTTGATTTAAGTATCCAAATGAGTAAAATTTTTGATCACAATTTTTGGTCTTTTGAAAAAATGCAAGAAGTCAAAATCAATCAGTGCAAAAAAATACTCGACGAATTTAAAGATGAACAAAGACATCTTCAATATACATTAGAAACTATTCAACAAAAACGAATATCTGGAGAAACTAATGGAAAAAAACAAATCATCTGATAAAAACAATATTATTATCGAAACAGATATAGATGAAAATCTTAATGAAAGAGATATCGCAAACGATATCAAAAAATTAAAATGGCTGATTCAAAAAACGGAATACAAAATCAAACGTTATGAAGAAAATCTATACCAACACTTACTAAAAACAAAAAATCAAAACGAAATTGAAAAAGGCTTATCGCTATACAATTTATTATCAAAACATAGAACAAGGATTTAACGATGCAAGGAATACAAAATATTCAACATCAACATAGTGTCGAATTTGAAAATCCAGAAATCGATTTTGAAAACGAAATTGATATCATTGAAGATGATGAAGAAAATGCTGATGAAATCAGTGACAAAAGTAGTAAAAAAGTTCGGAAAGCGGTTCGAAAAGTCCATAAAAAAAGACGCCCTAACGAAAAAGAAAGCCTAAAAAGTATGAATGAGGATATAGATCCTCAAAAATTAATGCGACGTAGAGCTGATAAAAAAAATCAAAAAGACTTATCCAGAATTGATGAAAAGGTAAAAACACAATTAAATCGTGATCTTCAAGCATTTATAGCTGCTGAAAAAAGTGCAAAGAAAAAATCCAATATTTTGTCCGACAAAATCCAAATAAGTAGCGTATACAAAGATGAGGCAAATCAAGAAGAAGTAAAAAAAATAAAAAAGATAAAAAAGAACGAACAAATTCAAAATATCAAACATCAACAAGCTCAACAACAACCTAAAGTCGAACACCATTTAAGAAATTTCATATCTTCTTATACGGATGTTTTAATGAAAGACACGCCAGAAAAAAAGACAAAGTTAAAAAAAGCCGAAGACATATTATTAAAAAATGGCATTACAACTCGTCAAGTAAAAGAAATCGAAAAAAACACTACTAAAATCATTCACACAGACTTAAAAAAACAATTAAAAAAACAATATCTTAGAATTGCACTATCATTTAATGATAAGATGCAGGCTGGGTTATTTTATAATTATAGTACCTACTACTCCCTACTTGAAACAGCCAAACAAGCCAACGTGTTTAATGCTGATAATAGTGAAATTAAAAAGTTTCAAAATCAAATTAAAGACGAAATTAATTATTCTCTAGCAAGTGAATTAGATAGAGAACTAGTAAATATCAAACTTGAAACCAACGATGTCTCCAAATTAGTTCAAGCATTTGAAAAATATAATGCAATTGCTGGCTTATCAAAATTTAAAATCAATAACTACCTTGCAAAGTTAAACAAAAAAATGGAAAACGAAGGATTAACACCATTTATAAGTCCAGAAAAAGCAGGGCCCATCGACAATGAACCAGATACCCATTCTGATACAGATCAACAAAAAAACAAGCAAAAAGAAGAAATACTAACCGAAAAAGAGCATTTAGAAACAGATCTAAGAAACCTATTAATTCAATCACACTTTAGATCAAGTTTTTTTGATCAATTAAAAAACAAAAAAGAAATAAAAATCTGCAAAAAAACAATCGAAGATAAGCAATATCAAGATATCAATATAGAAAAAATTGAGAATCAAGCTAAAAAAATTGCATCATTACGCCTATTATTAAGTTTACGTTCCCTGTTGGAAACACGAGCATCATTACCAAGTTTAGAAACAGATGAATATAAGCGAATAAAAAGTAAAATTAAAGAAACATTACAAGATTTAAAAAAGCTAGGCAAATTTATTTCTGCAAAAGAATTACAAGAATTAAAGCATCAATGTAATAGAGCTATGTTTTCAATTATCAAAGAGGACTATATAAAAATAAAAATCCATCTAGAAAATGACCCTTCTAATTTAGCCTTAGAACATCAGTTGAAACAATTATCAAAAAATTTAAAACGATTAAAAAATGAATCTGAAATTATCGAAAAAACAGATCCAAAACTAATGGAGGACCTACATTTTCTAAAAGATGTAAATATCGTAGAAGCTGCATAAAAAATGTTTACAAAAAGAATAAAATGGGTAAAGCTTAGATACCTACAAAACAGATAAAGTAAAAAGGAAAAAAATGTTAGATTTATATGTACAAAATAAAAATTCAATTAAAGCATTAGGAAGCGCCCTAAGAATAGCAATAGCAAATGCAAATAACTTTAATACACCTGGATATAAATACACATTTGCATCATTTACAACAATGTATACCAAAGCAATTTTTGGAGGAACAGAAACAAAAAATCCGGTAGAAGTTGGAAGTGGTATGCAGCTCGGCTCAACAAGCACTGATTTTACTCAAGGAAATTTAGGCCTTGGAACAAACATGGATTTAGCTATTGTTGGAGAAGGTTTCTTCAATATTTCATCCAATGCAAACGAAATAGAACCCAGCTCACCTCTTTACACAAGATCAGGTCGTTTTATGGTCGATTCATCGAATACCTATATTGTTGACCCATTCGGTCGTAAATTATTTGGATTTCCCGTCGACGCAAACGGGAATATAACATCTACAGCAATGGAAGCAATTCAAACCAAAAATTATTCAAGCGTAGCATTTCAAGATGGAGGAGTTCTTGTGGGAGACCCTGATTCTGAAAACCCAGTGCCACTCTACAAAGTTGCCGTAGCAACAGTCCAAAACAAACAAGGCCTTGTCTCTACAACAGGAGGAGCATACAAAACAACTATCTCATCTGGTGAAGCGTTTACAGCAAAAACATCAGGAGATGCTATTGGAACAGATAGTACAAATACATATGGTGAATTATTTACAGAGTCAATTGAATCGGCCAATGTTGATGTATCAAAAGTAGCCTTAGATATGAGTTTATTAAATAGAGGTTTTTCTGCAAATAACGCCGTTGTTGATGACATTACAAAAATAATTTCTGAATTCATCAAAAAAATTGGTGGATAACAGTTAAAATAGAATCTGCTATTATTAATTCATGTTCCTGAATCGTAAAATAATTTACTTTATTTTAATGGTTATGTATTTTTCAAACCTACTAATAGCTAAAATACATCCACCTATAAAACTAGGCATAGATTCAATTTGCGGTAATCAACAAGATTTACTAATTGGGAAAAAAATAGGTTTAATTACTAATCAATCCGGTGTCACAAGTTTAGGGGAGTCCAATATAAGTTGTCTTAAAAAAATACCTAATAGTTCGTTAGAAGTCATTTTTTCACCAGAGCATGGCTTTTTTGGGAATCATCCTGCTGGCGAAAAAATAAACGGCCAAAATAAAGTCGATTCTATAAACGTAATAAGTTTATATGGGTCAAGCAAAAAACCTACACAAGAACAATTAAAAGGAATTGATATTCTTATTTATGATATTCAAGATATTGGAGCCCGCTGTTACACGTATATTTCAACACTGGGACTCGCTATGGAAGCTGCGGCTGAAGCAAATATCACGTTTATGGTTTTAGATCGGCCAAACCCAATAACAACACAAAAAAAACAAGGCGCTAATCTAAATAAAGAATATACATCATTTCTTGGGCCTTACCCTATCCCACTGCGTTACGGGTTAACACCAGGCCAATTAGCTAAGAAAATTAACCAAAAAAAATGGATCCCAAACTCTCCTGAACTAATTGTAGTTAAACTAGAAAATTGGAGTGCATCAAAATGGTACGATCAAAGTAATTTAGATTGGATCGCTCCTTCACCCAATATTCCAGATCTTGAAACAGCGCTCTTATATACAGCAACCGTTATTTTTGAAGCAACAAATATTAGTGAAGGGCGAGGAACAGAAACACCCTTTTTGGCCATAGGTGCGCCATGGATAAATGGTGCAAAGCTGGCAAATGAAATTAACCGAAAAAAACTTCATGGAGTTACAATTAAACCAACGAGTTTTACACCAAAAGATATCAAAGGTAAAGTCAAAAACCCCAAATACAAAAACCAACTATGTGAAGGTATAAAATTGACTGTTACCCATAGAAATCTAGTTAACACTGAACAAATTGCGAAAACATTATTTTTCTCTATTTTAAAACTATACCCAACAGAATTCTCAATAGATGAGAACTATCTAAACAAGTTATGGGGAACCTCTGAGTTAAGCGATCTAGTCTTAAAAGCTAAGTCGTAATTAACCCATACTCATCATCATCAACTGGAAATACAACACTTATTCGTTCGCTCATATCACGAAATACCAATACCTTGAGTTTTTCATCTTGCATAATCGTAATGGCATCTTCAGGATCCATTGGTTTTTTTATATACCGTTCATTAATTAAATTATTTGTAACCTTTTGAGAATTATTTTTTTCTTTTGAATAGGTTTGACTACTTGATAAAGCACCTTTATGTTTTTTTAATTTTTCTTTATGTTTTTTTAACTGAACTTCAAGTTTGTCTAAAACGAGATCTATACTGGAATACATATCAGCAGATTTCTGCTTAGCAACAATAACAGTAGTATCTGTGTCTATAATAGCAGACACAATTTGTCTATCTGATCCATTGGAATTACTTTTTATGTCTAAAGTGATTTTAATCATCTGAATTAAGTCAAAAAAACGTTCCAACTTCGTCATCTTTTTGTCTGCATAATCTTTAAGGGGCTGGGTAATATCAACATGATTAGCTTTAACAATTATTTTCATAGTTCCTCCAAAAATATTTTTTTTATCTAGAATAAAGTATATAAGCTGCTATACTAATTATGGCATTATTTTTGATACCCAGCTAATAAATTTTTAAAACATTCTAAATTAAGAGGACACATATAATGAAAAATAACGTAATTATTCTAGCNGCCGGAAAAGGCACACGAATGAAATCAAATAAACTAAAAGTACTACACGAACTTGCTGGTAAACCCATTATCCAATATGTAATTGACGCGGTAAATAATCAAGACAATAAACTCTATATCGTTATTGGGCACCAAGGAAACGAAGTTGAAGCCATCATTGGAAATAGTGAAATTACATACGTTGAACAAAAAACACAACTAGGTACAGGACACGCCGTACAACAAGTGATGACCCATTTAAACGAANATGACGATAGCTCAACACTAATTCTTACNGGAGACAGTCCGCTAATTCAAAAAGATACACTAGCACAATTAATTGCTATNCATAACGAATCAAATGCAAGCGCAACAATTTTAACAACCATGCTAGAAAACCCTCATGGTTACGGGCGCATCCTACGTGGAGAAATGGGAACCGTTTTAGGTATTAAAGAACAAAAAGATTGTAATGAAGAAGAAGCACAAATAAAAGAAATCAATTCAGGTGTTTACATATTTAATACCAAACGCCTTGTCGAACATATCTTTAATTTATCAACCAATAACAAACAAAAGGAATATTATTTAACAGATATTATTGAAATATTAAAANCTAAAGGTGAAGTTGTAACCTCATTTTGCACAGAAAANAATTACGAAGTTTTAGGAATAAATACCAGACTAGATTTATCAAAAGCAAATCAAATTCTNTTTAATTTAAACAATGAAAAATTGATGAAAAATGGCGTAACCATTATTGATCCCCGTTCAACGTTTATCGACTCTACAGTCCAAATTGGAAATGACACCATTATCGAACCTTTTACAATTCTTCGTGGAAAAACAACAATCGGATCAAATTGTCATATTGGCCCTTACGTAGAATTAAATAATGTAACAGTCGAAAAAAATAGTACAATTACGTTGCAAAATATGCATCTTTTTAAAGAGGCATAGAAACTAAAAGATAAACGAAAAAAAACACTGAAAAATAGTTGATTTTTCTATTTTTTATTGTTATTATTATTCGCCGTTTATTACTAATAGGAGATTTTATGAAATCAAAAGGTTACGAAATTTTATTTATAATACAAACAAANTTTTCTGAGGCTGAACGTCAGACTATAACAGATAATTTACAAAACATTTTAACAAAAGCAAAAGCTTCTATCATTGAATTTAAAGATTTAGGCTTAAAAGATTTTGCAATGGAATTAAAGAAAGAANATCAAGGNTANTACTATCAATTAAGATTTATAGCATCACAAGATCAGCTTGAACTTCTTCAAGAAGATCTTAAAGTAAATGAAAAAATATTNAGACATCTTATAGTAACTTTAGATTCAATTTTAACAAAAGAAGAATANNCAAAAATAGTTTAAAATGTCAAAACAAAATCGAATAATTCTTATTGGAAAATTAAAAGATAAAGCTGTCCAAAAAGTAACTAATTCGGGAGATTCTTACGCAAACTTCAAACTATCAGTAAATAGACCTGCAATTGAAAATATGCCAGCAAAAGTAGATGAGTTAGACATCGTTTGTTGGGGCNATTTAGCAACCCAAACTGAAAGNTTTGAAGCCCAATCGCTTCTANTGGTTTCTGGTTCAATTAAAACNAGAAACTATGAAAACAATGAAGGTAAACGCATATATGTAACAGAGGTAGAGGCAAGAGAAATTCAAAAACTAGGAAATGATACCCCACAAACTGCAGAAGCNCAAAACGATATCCCTGTATTCGAAGAAGTTAAACCNGAACAACCTGCATCTGAAAATTTTAATTTTAATGACGAAATAAAAATGGACGAACCATCAACAGAGCTTGGTGAAAGTGTCCCATTTTAGGAGAAGTTATGTTTAATAAAACATTTTTAATTGGCCGTTTAGTAAAAGACCCAGAAGTTAGAGTAACTGTTTCTGGTATTACAGTTGCAAGATTTACTATTGCTATTGATCGTGTAAAACGTAAAGACCAAGAAGAAAGTCAAACNGANTATTTAAACATNGTAGCCTGGAGACGATTAGGTGAAATTGCTGGCCAATANTTAAAAAAAGGAAAATTAGTTTCTATAGAAGGTTCACTAAGGGCAGACACATATCAAAAAGATGGCGAAGAACGCCAGTGGATCGAAGTTGTTGCTGACAACTTCCAAATGCTTGATCGTGCCACAGATCAAATAAAAGAAGAAGAATTAACTACTTAACGGAGGAAANTAAATGGAACAAAGAAATTCAAAAATNAAAAGAAGACGTTCAAAAAAAGTATGCTATTTTACAGCAAATAAAATTGAAGTATTAGATTATAAAGATACAAAAATTTTATCTCGCTTTATAACAGACAGAGGTAAAATTGTACCTAAGAGAAACTCTGGCTTAACAGCAAAATGGCAACGAAAAGTAGCTAACAATATTAAAAAAGCTCGTTTTATGGGCTTGCTACCATATTACATAGATAACTAAGCTAGGAGACTTATAATGGCAAAAGAAATTGAAGTTATATTTATTGAAGAAAAAAAAGGNTCGTTTAATTTAGGCCAAAAAAAGAGAGTTAAATTAGGCTATGCTAGAAACTANTTACTTCCAAAAAATTATGCAGTTGTAGCAAATAAAGAAAATGAAACAAAAATTCTTTCAATTCAAAAAAAAGCNAACAAACGAAAAGAAGAAATAAAAAAAGCAGCATTATCTATACAAAACGAAATTGATAAAAAGACAATTACTTTTAAAGTAAAAAGTCATGATGAAGGTAAATTATATGGCTCAATTAGTTTAAACGACATCGTTAATGAAACAAATAAAACNTATAAAACAACNATAGACAANCACGACTTAAAANGTGTTCAACCTTTAAAAGAAATTGGTGAATACACAATTCCAGTTTCAATTCATCCTGAAGTAAAAATTACAATNACAATTAATGTNGAAGCAGAAGAAGAANAAAAAGATAAAAAGAGCACGCCAAAAAAATCTAAAAAAGAAACAAAAGAAGACGTTACAGAAAAAGNAGACGCTGAAACACAAGAAGAAGTAGAAACTNCTNNAACNAAAGAATCANCNGAATCATAACNATTATATTAATGCCCTTTTCAAAGTGAAGAGGGCGTTTTAAATACTCAAAGAAATTATTCTAAAATTAAAATAACATCCTCATTTAAATANCCATAAACTTCTATGTAATAGTGATTACTATCAGAAAAATATGAATAGAGNCATAAGCCTGAAGNATCAGTTGATGAAAAATAATGTCCTGTAAAAGGGTTTTTATTTTTTTNCNCTAAATCACCATTATCAATTAANAANTCTTCTATACGCTCGATAGAGGTATTTGATCCAGCAGGATAAGAAGAATGCAATAAATAGTATGATTCTAAAGATAATTGAAATGATGAAATCAGTGCAATCAATGTCCGTTCNTTTGCCCTAATCTGNATTGACTTATAACTGTTTAATGATAANGTCGATAATAAACCTACTACAAACAAAACAAGAAGAACCTCTACAAGAGTAAACCCGTTCTTCATAACATATGTTCCATTATATGTAATAAAGGGTAAAAAGAAATCATAAAAATAATTACAATCAAGCTAGCTGTAAAAAAAAGTAAAAGAGGTTGGAAAACATTTAAAAACGTAGTGAGCCGAGATAAGATAAGCGCTTCATACAATTCAATAATATCTTTAAATAAACTACAGTAATTTAAACTATTCTCTGCACTATCAAACATAGTAATAAAAAGCGGCTCATCTTTGATAAAAGGACGAAATGAATGAGCCAATGAAGCAGTTAAAAAAAACTCTTTTTTAAATGTTTCATAGTCAAAAAACAAAGAATGTTTATCTGAATAATGAATAATNTTAACAACNGATTTTATATCAAGGCCTTGAGATAACAACAAATAAAAAGACCAAAAAAGTTCTAACAATAAAAAAGGTTTTATTAAAGCAAAAAGAAAATGTGGTAAGAAAAAATTGTACAAAATAAANAAAANAACAATTATTAATAAAACAAAGAATGGAAAAAAATCAAAAATAANAGCATTTAAACCCAATAAAAATGAAATACCCGAAGGCACTGNAATATTNAATAACTCATATTGTTTAGACAGACTCGGAATAATATAAAAAAATAAAAACAACACTAAACAAATNCAAACAAATAATGTAAAAATCGGGTATAAAATTTGCTTAAAAAAGCGAGTCACTAAAAAACGTATCGAAGTTAANAAAGAAATATAGAGTTTTAACCACCCTTTTAAATCAGGTAAATTTAAATTATATAAAGAACAATTAAACACCTTATTTGAAAACAAGCTATGGAAACTATGTATAATATCGGCCCCATTATCTAACGATGATTGAATATTTGATACATAAACAGTATTTGCAGNCGAATAACTTTTCAAAGCATCAAGGGCTTGATTTATAGANAAACCATTNTTTAACAAAATGTAACAGTGTTTAAAAAACAAAATCACTGTTGGTAGCGAAAGAAAAGAAGTAATTAACGTCATATAAAAAAATAATATATTTTATTTTACGTTATTTTTCAACATTTTTTCTTACTGACTAGATTAATTTTTGTTAAGATAATGCCATGAACAATATTTTAGAGAGTAGAAGATTAGAGAAAAAATTGAGCTTATCTAAAATTTCTAAGTTATCAAATATCAGTTATTCCACAACATATAGAATATTCAACAATATGATTGAAAAACCAAAATTAAAAGAATTAAAAAAATTAACTGACATTCTTGATATTAATTATCAACAATTAATACATGCCTACGGCTATCTCGATAAAAGNGAAGANANTTTATTCTATCAAATACCAATTATANATTGGNACTCNTTAAANCATTATATTCCATTTGNAAAATCAGAACCNAAAATANTAAATAANAAAGAATCTATATTATCAGAAGAAAAAAATTGCTTCGCTACTGAAATNNCTACAAACATGTATAGTCCTAAACTATTTAAAAATGATATCGTCTTATGCTCAACCCTTAAAAAAATTATGCATAACGATTTAATACTAACCTTCAACAAAAAAACAACTTCTATCGAAATAGCAAAATACAAAAATATAAAAAACAATTATTTTATTCACAGTCTTAATCCATGTTCTGACCAACAGATAGTTGAAGAAAAATTTGCTCAAAATATAGTAGCTTATAANATCATAAAAGTATCAAATTCAGAAATAAAAAGCATTTGATTNTTTAACAAGTTTTTTACTATTACACAAATTCAAAAATAAAAGTTATAATAATAAAAATTTTAAAGCCCTTAAAAATCCATACAATAGGAAAAAAAAATTATGAAAAAAACAGATAAATTTAGCTCCTTAAACAATTCAAACCCAGCTTACGTTGAAAGCTTATATCAAGATTTCAAAAACAACCCAGATACTGTTGATGCTTCTTGGCANGATTTCTTTTCTGGATATGATTTTGCAGAAAACCATTTAGATGGCTCAGCCACCACAGGCACAAATATTTCATCAAAAGAAATTGCTATTGTAAAACTAATTCAAGGATATAGAAGTCGAGGCCATCTAATTGCTAACACAAACCCCATCAGAAAAAGAAGAACTCATAAATCAGATTTAGAACTAGATTACTTTGGCTTAAGCGAGGAAGATCTAAATGAAGAATTTGAATCAGGAAAAGAAATTGGAATTGGGAAAGCTTCTCTTGGAAAGATTTTAGANCACCTAAAATTAACCTATTGTTCATCAATTGGAATTGAATTTATGTATTGCAGAAATGAAAAATTAAGNCAATGGATTTATAAAGAACTCGAACACAACTCAGAAAAANCAAAATTTAGTTCAGNCGAAAAANTCGATATTTTAAATTCACTTAGCCAGGCTGTNAGCTTTGAAAACTTTCTTCAAACAAAATATATAGGTAAAAANCGATTTTCTTTGGAAGGTTTAGAAGTAGTTATTCCAGCTTTAACAATGGCCATAAGAGAAGCAGCAAAAACTGGAGCAAAAGAATTCGTTCTTGGAATGGCTCACCGNGGTCGTCTNAATGTNTTNGCGAANGTATTTCAAAAATCATATGATGAAGTNTTTTCNGAATTTGAAGAAAACATTGTTCACGATTTCATTAANACAGGTGGNGACGTAAAATATCATTTAGGAAAATCGGCNGATATTACAACACCAGAGGGNCACCCTATACATTTAANCCTTGTTCCAAACCCTTCACATCTTGAAGCNGTCTCGCCCGTTGTTGGAGGTATTTCATATGCAAAGAAAATTATCCGTTATAACAATAATGCGAAAGAAATTATTCCAATTGTNCTACATGGCGACGCAGCAATGTCTGGCCAAGGTATAAATTATGAAGTCGCAAATATGTCTAAATTAGAAGGTTACGACAATGGAGGNACGATCCATATAATAACAAACAACCAAGTTGGATTTACAGCAAATTATAAAGAATCTCGTTCAAGTGTATATTGTACTGATTTAGCAAAAGTTACAGAATCACCTGTTTTACATGTTAATGCAGACGACCCAGAAGCTGTAATCTATGCAATTAAAACTGCTGTAAAGCTTCGACAAGAATTTCATCAAGACGTCTACATTGATATTCTAGGATATAGAAAATATGGTCACAACGAAGGTGATGAACCACGCTTTACTCAACCTATTTTATATAAAAGTATTTCAAAACACACAAATGTTTATCAACTTTACTTAAACTCCTTAACAGCAAGTAATATTATTTCGCCTAACGAGGCAGAAAAAATAAATAACGACTTTAAACAAACCCTTCAAAAAAAGCTTGAAGAATCAAAAAATAATACTGTAGAAAAACAACCCGATATGTTTAAATCAAATTGGAAAGGCTATAGACTAGCAACAAAAAAAAGATTTTGAAAAATCAATACCAACGGGTTTTAAACAGAAAGAACTAGATGATATTGCTGAATCAATAAATTCAGTTCCAAACTCATTTAATATATTTTCAAAAACAAAAAAAATATTAACCAATAGACTAAATCTTTTTAAAAAAGAAAAGAAAGTAGACTGGGCAATGGCCGAATTATTAGCTTATGGCTCCTTACTTAAAGAGGGGCATAGTGTTCGAATTTCTGGACAAGATTCACAAAGAGGAACCTTTTCTCATAGACACGCCGTAATAAAAGATACAGAAACAGAAGAACATTTTATCCCTCTTAACAGTATTAAAAATATAAAAGACAAACTTTATATTTATAACTCGCTTTTGTCAGAGTATGGCGTATTAGCTTTTGAATATGGTTATTCACTCGCCAACCCAAGTTCATTAACAATTTGGGAAGCTCAATTTGGCGATTTTGCAAACGGCGCTCAAATAGTAATTGATCAATTTATATCAACGTCTGAAATTAAATGGCAAAAAGTNTCAGGTTTAGTTATGCTTTTACCTCATGGATATGAAGGCCAAGGTCCAGAGCACTCATCTGCAAGGCTTGAGCGTTTTTTACAACTGTGTGCGGAAGAAAACATGTATGTCTGTAACGTTACAACACCAGCAAACTATTTCCATCTACTCAGACGCCAAGTAAAACAGGAATTTCGTAAACCATTGGTTATAATGAGTCCAAAAAGCTTATTAAGACANCCNGAGGTAATATCTAATACAACNGAATTATATACTGGTGAATTCAAAGAANTTATTGATGATAAAACAAAAACACCATTAAACATAAATAAAGTATTNTTGTGTAGCGGTAAAATTTACTATGATTTAATGGCAGAAAAAAATAAATCCCATGACTCTATTGCAATTGTAAGACTAGANCAACTTTACCCGTTTGCACAAAAACAAATGGAAGCATTAAAAAAGAAATATAAAAATGCTAAAGAATGGGTGTGGGTTCAAGAAGAACCTGAAAATATGGGAAGTTGGGCACACATATTACGTCACTTAAGAGACTGGAATTTCCAACTCGTATCCAGACCTGAAGGCGCTTCCCCAGCAACAGGAAGTTCAAAAGTACATGCAAAAATACAAAGTGAAATANTAAAAAAAGCATTAACACTGTCAGCAAATAAAAAAGGAGCTAAATAAGCATGAAAAAAGATATCATTATACCTGCAGCAGGTGAATCAGTAACTGAAGCCGATATTGTNGGCTGGCACAAAGAAAANGGTGAATTCGTTAATATGGACGAGCCTATNGTCGAACTTGAAACAGACAAAGCNTCAATGGATCTAACAGCAGAGTCTGCTGGTGTTTTAACAATTAATGTCGAAGATGGAACAGTTCAAGTTGGCGACATAATTGGNTTTATAACAGAAGGTCAAGGTGAAAAACCAACCCCAGCTGANCCAACTACAGAAANTANNCCAGAGCCNGTNAAANTTGAAAAANCTGAGCCAGAATCAACAAACACATATGCAGCCGGCCATCCATCACCAGCCGCAAGTAANATACTCGATGAGAAGAATATCACTACAAATAATGTCGCAGGAACTGGAAAAGATGGTCGTATTACAAAAGAAGATGCCCTAAAAGCAACGCCAGTACAAAAAGAAGAACCTAAAAAAGAACCATCCANAGANCCTGCTCTTCCAACAAAATCAGGTGATCGTACAATNAGGCGTGAAAAAATGTCTCGTTTAAGAAAAACATTAATGCACCGCTTAGTTGATGCACAACAAAGCACAGCTTCATTAACAACATTTAATGAAATTGATATGTATGAAGTTATGCAAATTCGCAAAAAATATAAAGAGTCATTTAAAGAAAAACATGGTGTAGGNCTNGGTTTTATGTCATTTTTCACCAAAGCAGTAACGACAGCTTTATTAAATTTCCCTTTAATTAATGCAACAATTGATGGCGAAGAAATTGTATACCATGATTATTGCGATATCGGTATTGCGGTAGCAACACCTAAGGGTTTAGTTGTTCCAGTAATTAAAGATGCAGAGCAATTAAACTTTCATCAAATTGAATCNAGNATAAGAAACTTTGCTTTAAAAGGTAGAGATGGAAAAATTACACTAGCNGATATGGAAGGTGGTACGTTTACGATCACTAACGGAGGAACGTTTGGATCAATGCTATCAACGCCAATTTTAAATAGACCTCAAAGTGCGATTCTTGGAATGCACAATATTGTTGAACGGCCATGGGTTGTTAATGGAGAAGTAAAAGTTAGACCCATAATGTATGTAGCATTAACATATGATCATCGTTTAATTGATGGCTCTGATGCAGTACNATTTTTAGTNAATATNAAANANTTATTAGAAGATCCAACCCGTTTAATGATTGGAGTGTAAGGAGTAAAAAATGAGTAATCAATTTGAATGTATCGTTATAGGAGCTGGACCTGGGGGCTATGTTGCTGCCATTAGATTAGCTCAATTAGGTCTAAAAGTAGCNATTATCGAAAAACAAAAAACATTGGGTGGNACTTGTTTAAACTGGGGCTGNATTCCTTCAAAAGCTTTATTAGACTCATCCGAACATTTTCATCAAGCNAAACATAANTTTGAAACACATGGAATAAAAGTTAAAGATTTAAAAGTCGATTTAAAACAAATGATGAAACGAAAAGATGATGTNGTTAAAAATACAACTCAAGGAATCGAGTTTTTAATGAANAAAAATAATATTGAAACATTTTTTGGNCATGCAACGTTTAAAGATAAACATACAATCGAAGTTAGTAATGAAACTGAGAAAAAAACAATTNCATCTGANAAATTTATNATCGCAACAGGATCTTCAGTGACACCATTAAAAAGTGTCCCAACTGATAAGAATAAAATAATCACATCGGATGANGCAATTTCATTAAAAGAAATCCCAAAACATTTAATCGTTATAGGTGGCGGNGTAATTGGAGTTGAACTTGGCTCTGTATACGGTCGTTTGGGCAGTAAAGTTACTGTCGTTGAGTATATGGATAGATTAATACCAACTATGGATAAAGACTTAGGTAAAGCGCTCCAGCGCTCTTTTAAAGGATTAGACTTTAATTTTGAATTTAATACNATGGTAACTGGATCAAAATATAAAGGTAAAGAAGTCGTAATTACAGCTGAAGACAAAAAAGGAAATAAAAAAGAATACGTTGGAGATTATGTTTTAGTNTCAATAGGNAGAAGACCTAACACTGAAAATCTTGGTTTAGACAATATTGGTGTCTCAGTAAATGAAAAAGGTCAAATTCAAGTTAATGAACATTTCCAAACNGCAGTTCCAACTATATACGCAATTGGCGATGTCATTAAAGGAATGATGTTAGCACACAAAGCATCTGAAGAAGGNGTTGTTTGTGCAGANTACATAGCAGGCCAAAAAGGNCATCTTAATTACAATACAATCCCTGGGGTTGTCTATACATGGCCAGAAGTTGCTTCTGTTGGAAAAACAGAAGAGGAATTAAAAACGGCTAACATCGATTATAAATCAGGTAANTTTCCATTTAAAGCAAGTGGACGTGCAAGAGCAAGTGAAGAAAGTGATGGCTTCGTAAAAGTATTGTCATCTAAAGATACTGATGAAATATTAGGNATCCATATGATNGGTCCNCGTGCAGCAGACATGATAGCAGAAGCTGTTTTAGCTATGGAATATCGTGCATCAGCGGAAGATATTGGCATGATCGTACATCCTCACCCAACCTTCACNGAAGCATTAAAAGAAGCTGCACTTGATTCAACAGGAAAAAGGCCTATACATATTTAANAATACCTAGGTTAACTTTAACCTAGGTAANACTAAATATATAACTTATTTTTGTACAATNTCTAATANTTCAACTTCAAAAATTAAAGCNGCATTCGGTCCAATTTTCATACCGTAACCATTTTCTCCATAACCTAAATTAGGAGGAATAAATAACAACCATTTTGAACCTGNAGNCATAAGTTGTAATGCCTCTGTCCANCCCTTTATAACTTGATTNGCAGCAAATTGGACAGGGNTTCCNCGATCATAAGAACTATCAAAAACAGTTCCATCTAAAAGTTCACCTTTATAATGTACTGAAACAACATCATCAACTCNTGGCTTTTTACCTGAACCATTTGATATAACTTTATATTGAAGTCCTGACGAAGTGGTTATAACNCCTTCTTTAGTCTTATTTTGTGCAAAAAAGTTATTAGATTCCTCTAAATTTGTAACGGCCATTCTCTTTTGATTTTCTTGCTGNGTCTTCATCATCGANACTCTAAAGTTAGTTAAATGCTGTTGCATATCTTCATCACTAAATTTAGATTTTCCTTGNTATCCATCAACTAAACCTTGCTTTAAAGAATTAACATCGATATCAACACTCATATCTTTAAATCCTTTACTGATATCATACCCAATAGAGTAACTATAATCTTTTACAGAACTACTCTTCTCCGAATTAGAAACGCTTTGAGCACCGTTACCTTCACAACCCCAAAATAGAAAAACNGAAATAAGTACTAGCAATATTTTTTTCATTAAACTACCTCTCATAAATTGAATATATCTATATAGTACAAAGTCTCATTAAAAAATACAAATNAAACNCCTTTCTTTGTATCCCAAATATGAATATGTAATCTATTTGAATAATTAAATGAATATTTTTTACAGAGTTTTACAATAAGAGGTTCTAACTCAATCATCTGCTCTCTTGTCATAGCGGAAGCCATTAAATAAGTTTTCTTTACATCTATTAACGAAGGGTTTATGTAGTTACGAACTATTTCAAANATATCAGATTCAGCAGAAACAACAAATTTAAAAATAGCCGANTCAATTGAATTGAACAATGCTAATACATCATCTATTAAGCGTTTATCAAGGNCCATTCCAGAATTAGCTAACTTCGGGCTAACATTAAAATAATCTACCAGCGAAATTANTTCANGNTTTGGNAAAATAGTACCATTAGTTTCNATTTCNATGTGTGGTAAAAANCCATATTTATGTTTAAAAAACTCTAAAAACTCACAAATCGANTTTTGATATAATAAAGGCTCTCCACCAGTAATAATTAAATGTGCACCGTCTTTTAAAAAATAGANCCAATTCTGATTTTCCCAAAACGAGCAAATTTCAGAATAGCTATAAGTCCGTCCTTTAGTCCATGTTTCAATAGTATCACAACGCCATGTAGCACCACTATCCAATTTACCNGTCTTTATNGTNGATTTACCACCACAAGTTAAATTACANCCTTTTAACCTAAGAAATANNGCAGNNACACCAGCTGTTTGTCCTTCCCCTTGTATGGAATAAAATTGTTCACTAATTTCTAAAGACATGATTAAGTTTTACTAATAAAATTTACAAATTAAAGTCATAATAAAGTCTCCTTGTAGTTAAAGACTCTGACGCTATAGTATATGGATANAGTTTTTTTAACAATCTTAATCTATTGTGTTCATCAAGATAAGTAATAATATTTTTAACTTTAGATTCATTTAATTCAGAAATTGTTAATGTTGTTTCAAAAGAAATTTTGCCATTTTGTAAAATATTATCTTCTTCTAATGTCTTTTCCAATAAAAATAGTTGACTTTTACATGCCACATTAAAAGGCATAAAAGGNTCNGTTGCAATAATNATTGATAANATAAATAACGACATAGGNATCAACCTNATATCTTTAAATTTAGAAAAAATAAAATATAAACAAACAATCACAACCCAAAGTAAAAGTAACCAACATACATACCAAAATTCAACAACACCATTCATTAACCATTCCTGACTTAANAAAANTAAATTAACTACAACCACTGGTAAAATAAACCAATAAAAGTATTTTAAAAAAAACAAAGTAACTTTGTTTGAAGTTCGGGTTCTTAATAATTCCATTTGAATCAAAAAAAACAACCCAAACCCAACTCCTAGCAACGTAAAAATTGTAATAATAATATTAAATGACCACCCTAAAAAGAGCATTGCTCCAAAAAAAGAATAAGAAAAAGCAATAAAAAGAATACTTGCAGGTAAAAAATATAAAGAAGAAATATAATAATAAAATTTNGGGTATGGCGTATGCTCTTCCAAAGAATCTAAATTTGTAGGGATTTGAGTTAAGAAATATAACGATCCTACGTATCCAAAAATAATAATCATACCTAACTTATAAATAGAAAAACTTAAATCTTGAACAAGNAGAAAATCAATAATATAAATACAAAAAAAGTAAATAACAATATATATAAAACACCAAAATATAATCTGAATAAGCTTTATAAACAAAATATTATTAAACTTCCAAAAACTATGCATTGANGTTTTAAAAAAGCTAGCAAACGACAAAAATAAACTTAATATTAAAAAGTACAAATAAAACTGCTGTTGGAAATAAACATTATCCACAACAGATTTATCAAAAATAAAACCATCAAGAAAATACAAAAACAAACAAATCCCGCCAAAAATAAGCATTAAAACTTTAGGAAAATTGAAATTATATTTTTCAGAAACAAGTTGAAATGTAATAAACATAGGAATTCCTAACGTAAATGTTTTAGCAAGAAGATCAAAATAGGGCACAAACTCAACACAAGCACCNGAAAAATGATTTAGTATCGGATCACAAATTTCGACTAAACACGCTGAAATCGTCCAACATACAGAAAAAATAGCTGCGTATCTAAAACGTTGAAACGCACTTTTTAAAAAAAATAATCGTTTAACCATATTTTAAGTATAATAAGTAAGTAAAAAAATTACAGTAATTTAATTAAATTTATCAACTAAATTCTTCTTTTTAAATAAGTAATGAAAGACCATCCACTCAGACCCTTTTTTAAACCTAAANATTTCAGAACAAGATAAAAAGAATATTTTCCATGCATGCCATTTTCTAACACCGTTTCCCTTACCATAATACTCTTCAAATAATGANACAATTTCATTTTTTGACAAATAATGNCTCTTTATCCATTGTTCACATGTTTTATGATAATGAATACCATTTATTCGCCATTGTTTTAATAATAATAATTGAGTTTGAAAATAAGAAAATATTTTTTCATTAGGCATAATTCCACCTGTAAAAAAGTGTTTAGCGATCCANTTTTTATTATTTTCAATCGAATACGGATAACAATATTTTTTATGACCAAAAATATGAGTCATAAGATAACCATCTGTACTTAACCAAGAAGATATTTTTTCAAAAAGCACTTTATAATTACTCAGGTGNTCAAACATTTCAATAGATATAATACGATCAAAAGTTCGATCAAAAGCAAGCGTATTGATATCATGTTTTTGAGCNGATAAATGTGTATAACTTAAGCGNTCAGCCTCAGAGTTAATATAATCAACTTGNGANTGAGAATTTGANACAGCAATAATTTCAGAATTAGGAAACTTCTTAGCTAAAAACAAACTTAACGATCCCCATCCTGAACCTANATCTAAAATAGATTGCCCGTCTTTGATCTGAGCCCTNTCCACTGTAAGTTCTAGCATACTTTTTTCAGCATCATCTAAGCTAGCTGTCCCCTCATCCCAAAACCCAGAACTATATTTTAAATACTTACCTAACACAAATTTATAAAAATCAGGCTTAACTTCATAATGTTGATTATTAGCACTATCNGTTTCAACGGCGATTGACCCTTCAGATAAAAATTTAATCATAGAGGTATGACTATCACCATTATTTTGAAATTCTTTTTTCTTTTTGCGTAATAATGAGCCTAATAAAAATCTAATCGCAATTCTGTAAACAAATAATGGTATATATTTTGATTCAACTAATTTATCATAAAACGTCATAAAAACCCCTTAACTTTATACAATTTAAAAACCTAAAATTTTAATAATATATTTTTTATTATGTAACAGTATAATCCAAATTGAATAAACAATGCAAACCCAGGAAAAAAGAATTTAAAAACAAAAAATAATTAGGTTTTTTTTAATAAATTCAGGAAAATTATTGGAGTAGAGTTTTGATAATTTTGATAAGCCTTTCCACAACGNTTCAAAGTNCTNCTTTCAGANATNGGNGCNGTCATAAATTTCATAATTAAATANAAAAATAAAGGTCCAAGNAAAGAAAGAAATCCAAAAGGATNACTAAAGCTAANAAGNGNAATNGAAACCCAAACAAAAATTTCAAAGAAATAATTAGGATGACGAGAGTAATACCAAAGTCCTGTATTACAGAAATCTTTTTTCTTAGCTGTTTTTTTAAATTGTGTTAACTGTTGATCTGCTAGAACTTCGAATATCAAGAAAAATAGAAACAATACAGAAGCTAAAGAAAGTAAAAATATGTTTATTGTGCTATCAATTTGTATAAATACAAATAAAAAGCTAAAAGACAATATAAATTGACATAACCCTTGAAACTGACAAGATAACCACATCATCCATAACGCATTATCTCCCCATTTTTCATACATAGCCATNTAGCGTTTATCTTTATGNCCTAATTTTATCCGAGTTAAAAATAAATAGACTGCAAGTCGTAACATCCAAATAGTTAATAAAGTTACAGTAACCAAAGCAGGTATATTTTGTAATACATTTAAATCAACAGAAAATCGAATAAAATAAAATAAGCCCAAAAGCCAAATACCTATACTCCATCCCAAATCTACAATACCTGGATTATCAAACCTAGCAATAAAGAAAAATGTAATTGTTTGAAAAATACTAATAAAACAAATCGCTTGAAGTAAACCCCAAAATAAAAACCAAAAGTCCATATACTATTTTTTACTAAAAACCATTTGATGATTATGAATCAAATCAGTTCTAAATCCAACTTCACAATAGATAAAATAATAAATCCATTTATTTATAAATTTTTGATCAAATCCCATCGACTTAATAGAGTTTATCTCTTGTTCAAAACGATTTCTCCAATCTTTTAATGTCTCAGCATAATCTATNCCNATGTTAGNACAGGTATCCAGAGTTAATGTTGTAGATTCAGAAATAATTTTATTNATGATACCTAAACTAGGTAAATGACCTCCAGGAAAAATATATTTTCTAATCCAATCAGACGATTTTCTGTATGTATCATAAAGTTCATCAGGCATTGTAATACCTTGAATAAANAACTTNCCNTTATCCGCTANNAANTCATTAATTTTATTAAAATAAACAGGTAAAAATTTATGACCAACNGCCTCTATCATTTCAATAGAAACAACCCGATCNAAAAGTCCTTCTTGTAANCGATAATCTTTTAAAATNACATCGACATTTTCGCCAATATTTTCATCTTTAAGTCGTTTTTTNACATATTCAAATTGTTTTTGAGAAATAGTAATAGTCGTTACTTTGCAGCCTGTTCTTTTAGCCATTTCAATNGCAAGCGTACCCCAGCCTGATCCAATTTCTAAAACATGATGTTGTTTTTGGATATCTAATTTATCAATAATTTCAGCTATCTTAGCTTCTTGAGCATGTTCTAACGTCATATCTTTTTTTGGATAAAGNGCACTAGAATACAACATAGATTCATCTAAAAATGTNCTAAAAAAATCATTTCCTAAGTCATAATGTTCCTGAATATTTTTCTTACTTCCCTCAACNGTATTNGGCAATAATTTATGTTGAAGATAAAAAATAGGTTTNNTTAAATTACTGAGTAACCCTTTCCGTTCATATAACAATGANCGATGTTTNATAAAAAACATCATTAACTTAACAACATCTTTTGATTTCCAATAGCCCATCATATAAGCTTCCCCAAACCCCATTGCTCCTCTNGTTACAATAAAGTTTAAGAAACGNTAATCTANAATNNTNAAATATACTTTATGAGATGAAGATACATCTCCATATTCGANCTTTTCTTTATTGGGCAACTCCAAAACCAAAGAATGCTCATCAAGNTTATTTAAACGCTTTTGCAAAACCGATAANTAAAGNGCTTGAAGCCATGTTGGTTTTTGCTTTGAAAAAGTATCATCTGNTGCTGACATAGGCTTATGATACCACGTTAACTTTTTAATAAAAAACAATCTTATTGCTTCAAAAACAATCCGCGGAAAAGTTAAAAGAATTGAAAAAGGAAATTGTACTAACGTTTTTAATAAATTAAAGCTTGTAAACATCCGTTGCTTCCCACTTAAAATTGCATATAATAACCGATCATTTTCTTTATAATAATCAATTTCAAAAGTTGCATTTTTTCCAAGATTAGATAATTTAAATTTATAATTTCCATCAACCGTAAAAAAAGGGGAAACATGAAATANTTTTTTTGCTGAAAACCCAAATNTATTATTATCAAAATCGTTTCGATTTAACAAATAGGTATGCGATTGCCGAAACGTATTATTAACCTCAGCAATTACATAAATAAGGTTATTGTCTTGCCCAAAGCAATAATAAAAACTAACTGGATTAAAGCCTTTACCTAAAAACTTAGGTGTTGTTATTAATCTAATAGCAGAAACATCTTCTTTAGCACCTTGATCCANCAAAAACTGTTTAACACGTGTCATTAATGANCCTTTAAACCCATACAAATAATCTTTTTCGAAAAATGAAAAGAAGTTGAATCGATTAACACTAAAACCTNCACATTGCNTATGTAATTGTTCTAACTCTGCTAAATCTAAAGAAAAAAAATAAACCGGATATTTAAATTCATGTTCTACAGGCAAAAACCGTTTATGATAAACGAANCCTGTATAAATAGCACTTTTTACCATTCAACACCTAAAGNTTTTACCGCATTGATAGCAGAAGAAACGGCATCTTCATGAAACCCATTCTTAAAATAACTTCCACAAAAATAAGTTTGATTNATCCCATTTAAAGAAGGTAACTTAGGTTGTGTTTTTAAAGCTTTATTAGAAAAAATGGGATGAGTATAATTAAGTTCNCTAATAATATGTTCTTCTTTAATGTCGACTTTCGTATTTAATGTTACTAAATAAGGTGTTTTAGATGGAATGGATTGAAGCCGGTTCATCCAATAAGTTAAGCTAACAGGATCTTGAGTATCATTNCTTTCTTTAACATAGTTCCAAGATGTCCAACATTGTTTTCGGGGAGGCATAACCCGTTCGTCAGTATGAAAATAAGTTTTATTATTTGAATAAGACCACTGTCCTAAAAGTTCCCGTTCACTTGGAGTTGGGTCTTCTAACAGTTTTAAAGCCTCATCTGCGTGAGTTCCAATAACCACCTTATCAAACATATNTTCTATCCCATCTTTCATCTTAATCATGACATAAGACTTTGTACGTCTCACTACAGAAATAGCACTATTAAACTGNGGTTTATTTTTTAAAGAGGCAATAATTTTTTTAACATACATTCGTGATCCCCCCTCTACAGTATACCATTGGGGTCTACCTTGAAGCTGTAATAAACCATGATTATTCCAAAAATTNAAAAATGTTTTTGCAGGAAAATCTAAAATATCATTAAAAGAAGCCGACCANATTGCAGCTCCCATNGGNACAATATANTCTTCAATTAACTGNTTCGAAAAATTATATTGATTCAAATAATCTTGTAATGTTTGATTNTCATCAATTCCATTTGAAACATCATTAATTGCGATTTTATTAAATTCTAAAATAGAATATAAGAAAGANTAAAATTTGTAATTAAAGATATTTCGTTTCAAGCCAAACATGCCAAAAGGAATATCAGAAGAATATAGTCTTAACGGATTAACCGAATAATAAGTAAACGACATATCAGACTTTTTAAATGGAATTTCTAATTCATTAATCAGCTTTGAGAAATTAGGATAATTTTTATCGTTAAAAACAATAAAACCTGTATCAATNTCNAAGGTCTGCCCGTTATTTTCNTCTGTTGTAATGGTATTAGCATGNCCTCCAAAATAAGAGTTTTTCTCAAACAAATACACATCATTTTCTTTATTTAAAAGATACGCTGCAGTTAAACCGGCAGCACCTGCCCCAATCACCGCTATTTTAAGACCACGTTTGTTTTTATCCATTATCACATTCCTATTAAAAATATGGATATTATATCAAATGGAATGATTTACTATAATAGAAAAGAAAAAAAAGGGTATACTATCTTTAATGATNAAGTTTTTTACAACAGCAACACTAATATTATTTTTACAAGCAANTTTATATTCAAATTTAAACTCCATCGAATTAAAAATNATTCAAGAAGTTGATAAATCAATCAACGAATCAATTCANTTCCTAGAAGAGACTGTAAAAATAAATTCAGGAACGTTTAATCAAAATGGTATTAAACAATGTGGGTTACTTTATAAACAAAAACTAGACCAGCTCGGCTTTACAACAGTTTGGCATANTTTACCTAAATCNCTCAATAGAGCTGATCATTTATTTGCTTACAGAAAAGGAGAAAAAGGTAAAAAGCTACTTTTAATAGGTCATATTGATACAGTCTTTGAAAAAGACCAAGTAAATCAAAAAGTTTTATATAGTAATAATAAATTATTCGGNCCCGGCACTGCAGATATGAAGGGCGGTAATATGGTAATAATATATGCATTAACTGCATTACATAATCTNNGTTTATTAGAAAATACAACTATTACNGTTGCATTACATAGCGATGAAGAGGCTGCAGGTCGTCCCTTATCTGAAAGTAGAAAGCATATTATTCAAAGTGCAAAAAAAAGTGATGTAGCAATCGGATTTGAAGGCGGGTCATTAAATCAGGCNGTAACTTCACGAAGAGGTACAAGTCAATGGNAATTATCNGTTACAGGTCGAGAATTTCATTCTTCACTAATATTTAGTCCTATAGTTGGAAGTGGTTCAATATTAGAAACATCTAGGGTGTTATATAAATTTTACGAAGCNTTAAANAACGAAAAATACTTAACATTTAACCCAGGAATTATCGTAGGAGGATCATATATTAACGAAAAAGATTTTAAAGCTGAAGTATCTGGAAAAGATAATATTGTTGCAAAACAAACTCTNGTAAAAGGAGATTTACGATTTATNAGCGAAAACCAAAAACAAAACGCAAAAAAAATAATGGAAAAAATTGCATCAAAAAGTTTTCCACAAACACAATCTAAAATCACTTTTTCAGAAGGCTACCCNGCTATGTTTCCATCAACTGGAAATAAAAACTTACTNCAAAAACTAAATNCTATAAACCTATCTTTAAACTATGGGTCAATTANAGAAAATNATCCTGAAAAACGAGGTGCTGCAGATATTTCATTTGTAGCGAAGTATGTTGATAGCTTAGATGGNCTTGGNCCAAATGGTGGNGGCGCTCACACNAAAAACGAATATNTAAATCTAAAAAATATTGACCGCTATGTNAAACGCGCAGCATTATTAATCTATCGACTTACAAACGAATAAAATCTTGTAAGTTTACTCATATAATTTTAGTATTAAAGTATGAACGAACTAAACGAATTTTGGCCAAGAGTTATTATGGGTTGTGGTGCCNTTATTTCAGGTATTCTATTACTATCCATCATAAANCAATATAANNAAAAGTTNAGTNATACACCATTAGTTAATCTAGATGAAGAAAAACAACCACCTACTAATTAATCAAAAAAGGATANTTGNTTAACTTCAAANTCTAAATATTCTTTNCCTTCAGCAAAAAGAAAAGTTTTATAATCTTTATTTATAGCNATTTCTAAATGAAATAAAATNTAAAATAGAGTTTCGGCTTGTTCAGACTTTAAAAATACATTTAAGTCCTCTACCTTACATTCCGGTGTATAATCAGGGTGTTTTAACTCTAGAAAAAGGTCATTATTAATTCTAAATTGATACACTACAACATCTTGAGACCCTTTTCCGAATGTCACATCATAAGAAACATCCTTAATCTTAATAGAAAATGGAATTGCCTTAAAAAAAGCACCCTCTTCATGACTAACAATACTATTTTCGTATTTTAATTTATATTGAACCTTAGACATAATCGATAGTGTACGAATCTAATTTAAAAAAGTAAATATGTGATTACCAAGAAAGCTTTAAAGAATGAAAAAAACTNNTNATAAATTGATAAGAAATCTTAAATAAAAGATTAAAAATNAATAAAACAGAAAAAATAAACCCAAAAATAATATCAAAAATAACATCTTGCTCTAAAATTGGAAATTCGATAGAATTCTCCACAACTACTGGCTGATTGTTATTTTTAACAAAATCATTATAAGTTAATTCAATTGTATTTATCATCATAATTACTCCAAATTAAATATTTACTTATAAGGTTATCGAATTAAAAGTATCAAAAGTTGCATGAAGATTTTTTAGCATAAAGGTTGAATAGATTGAAAAAAATTTTAGCACTAAAAAAACACACAGAAAAAGACTACATTAAAGTAAAATATTATTGTCTAGCAGATAAAACGACTCAAGAAAAAATTGATACTGATACAGCTGAAAAACTGGTTAATATTAGAAGCGTTTTAACAGAAACAAAATTACTAGGCGAATCAAGCTATTATAAAATCAAAAACTCTATAGTCGCTCACTTAAGAGAATTAAAAGATCAAATTAAATCAAGCAAAAATAAAAAAGAAAAGTATAAACTTCATATAGATGCTCAAAACTTTTTATTATCCACAAATAAAATATTACTCTTTTACAATATCGATATTGAAGACGTTTTAATAAGCTGTGCCAAAGAAAGTTTATCTGAAAAAGCCTATACAACCCAGCAATTCCTAGATGATTTTTTGATTTCAAATCCCGCTATAAATTATCATGAACAAAATCAAATACTAGATTCGAAAGACCAACTATGGAATATTATTGGGAAAGAAAAAAACTCAAATGGATATACAACAAAATATAAAATTCAAAAAAAAGATATCATTAAAACAATAGAAAAGAATAATAAAAGTTATAAAAAGTTAGGTCGATTTTATGACAAAAAAAATCAAGCTATCCCGAACAAAAAAAACATTAGGTAAAGGAACATTTAAAATATGTAAAAACTTACAAAACAATGACAACTGTATACTAAAAACAAATTTAACTGAAATAGATAAATTCGAAAATTTACTGTCTCTTATTAAAGAATCCCAATATCTATCAAGTCTATCTAAAAAACAAAAAAAGATATTTGCATATAATTCAGAATCGCGAAATCTAGCTTTAATCGTAAGCAAAGGCTACCCATTAGAACAAAATATATTAGAAAAGCTAATCTCATCCAACCAAAACCATAATGAAAATTTAAAAAATATCCGAAATTTTTTTTTAGCATTAATAAATGAAATTGAAACATTACATTCTATTGGAATTGTTCATAATGACATCAAAATAAACCAGTTTATTTTTAAAAAATCAGACTCCAATACCTTATTTACCTATGATGAAAATCATGGGTACTTAAAAGTAATAGACTTTGGTTTATCTTTTAAACTTACATCCGAAAATGAACAATCAAACTATCTAAGTATTAATCAATTAGGTGGTACATTTGCCCCTCCATACCTTAAAAATAGACTTCTTGATCATAGACAAGCTATCCCATTAAAAATGTTGTCCGATACGATAAAGAAACACTTAGATACATGGGGACTTATTATGTCTATATTAATATGTTTCAATGTAAAAGTAATAGAAAATAAAAAATGCTTAAGCCCAAAAATAATTATCAAAAATATAATGGAAAGTAAAAATTTAAAGATATTTTTTTCAGAAAGCCTTTTAACAACATTTTGCGAAAGCTTAAACTTTCATTATGATGAGCAAGATAATATAAAATTAGAATTAAGAAATAGAAAATTTACATTTCAAGACGATATAGCAGACTCAAAAACACTCAATTTTTTATCAAGATTATTTAGCTCAACACTATAAGAACTAAGAAAATTTACTGAGATGAAATAACCATCTTTCCACTTCGAACCATTTCTAAAATACCAAATGGCTCAAACATTGAAATACACTTATTTAAATTATCTGTATTTCCAACAACTTGAAAAATAACAAATTCTTCACTCAAATCTATTGTTTCAGCATGAAAATGCTGAATAAGTTGTAATATTTCAACACGTTCTTTCTTTCCAATCGTAACTTTAACCATCGCAAATTCACGTTCAAATGATGTTGTTTCATCATATTCATTTGCATCAACTACATCAACTAACTTATTACACTGTTTTATAATTTGTTCCAAAGTTTTCCGATCGCCCTGAGCTGTTATAGTCATTCTTGAAAAACGACCATCAAAGGCAGGCGAAACAACCAATGCCTCAATATTAAACCCTCGTCTCGAAAAGACCAAACAGATACGTAATAACACACCTGGCTTATTAGCAACAAGTAACCCTATCGTATGTATATCATCCCGTTGGAACCGTGTGGCCACTGTATTTGTTTCTGTTTCAGTCATTTACGTACTTCCTTTAGGCTTTGCTAGTTTTTGTGTCGGACGTTCAATAATCATATCTGAAGCAGCACCTCCAGCTGGTACCATAGGAAAAACATTATCTTGCTTAACGACTTCAGCATGAATTACACAGGGCCCTTCATTATAATCCAATGCACGTTGTAAAACTTTTTTTACATCAGCAGGACGTTTAATTTTAAATGCTTTTGCACCATAAGCTTCAGCAACCTTACCAAAGTCAGGGTTTCCAACCATATCAACACCAGATAGGCGATCCTCAAAAAATAATTCCTGCCACTGCCTCACCATACCTAAATATTTATTATCAATGATAACAATCTTGATGGGTAACTTATGAATAACAGCAGTTGATAACTCAAATAACGTCATTTGAAAGCCACCATCGCCTACAATGGCAACAACCGTTTCATTTGGTTTTCCTAATTGAGCCCCAATAGCAGCGGGAAATCCAAATCCCATCGTACCCGCACCACCAGATGTAATCCAACGATCAGGCTGATCAAAATTATAAAACTGAGCTGCCCACATTTGATGCTGACCTACATCAGTTGTAACAGTTGCTTCACCATTTGTTAACTTAAAAACCTCATCAATTACATGCTGAGCTTTTAATCCACCATGAATTTTATAAGATAATGGATATTTCTTCTTATTTTTTTGAACTTCTTTTAGCCATTCCTTTGTATCTAAAGGTTCGACCATATCAAGTAAAATATCACAAATCTCTTTTGCATCTCCAACACACGAAGCATCTGGAGACACAATTTTATTCATTTCAGCAACATCCACATCAATATGGAGTTTTTTCGCATCCGGACAAAACTTTTCAATATTAGCTGGAGTTATTCGATCGTCCCAGCGGGAACCAATAGAAAAAATTAAGTCACAATTAGCGACCGCCTTATTTGCATAAGCCGTCCCATGCATTCCTAAAAATCCAACAGATAAGTCATGGGATTCAGGAAAACCACCCATTCCTAATAAAGTTGATGTAACAGGAGCCCCAAGCTTTTCAGCTAACTGCCTTACAACATGATGAGCTTTAGCAATAACAACACCATGACCTATTAATAACAAAGGTTTTTTAGAGCCTTTTAAATGATTAGCCAAATTTTGTATTTCGTCCCGATTAACAGGTTTATGTGGTTTAAAACCAGGAATATCTAACTCGATATCATCTAATGTCGCAGAACAATCAGAACTACTTACATCTTTAGGAATATCAATTAAAACAGGTCCGGGTCGTCCTTCAGTAGCAATTTGAAAAGATTCCTCAATAATACGTGGAATATCATTAGGTTCTTTTACCAAATAACTATGCTTTACAACAGGCGCCGTTATTCCAAACACATCCGCTTCCTGGAAAGCGTCTTTACCCAAAGAGGCGCGAATCGTTTGACCAGTTAACACAATCATAGGCACAGAGTCCATTTGAGCCGTCAATAAGCCGGTAACAGTGTTTGTAGCTCCCGGACCACTTGTTACCAATACAACACCAGGTTTTCCAGTGGCACGTGCATAACCATCAGCCATATGGGTTGCTCCCTGCTCATGTCGCACTAAAATTAATTTTAGCTTTTTAGAATCATAAATTGCATCAAAAATTGGTATAGCTGCACCACCAGGATAGCCAAAAACATATTCAACATCATGATTTTCTAAACATTTTATTAGGGCTTCAGCGCCATTTATCATTTTTTTTGTCATTTTTACTCAAGTTATTTTCTTAATTATACCAAGTTATGGAATTTTATCACATTTTTAATAAATTTAAAGAGTTTTACTATGAACGATATAATTTCTCCAAAAAGAAAGATTCCATTTCAAATTGAAAATTAAACTGTTCAGAGAAAGTAAATTGATTTAAATAAGTATCGTATTTATCCTTATATTTACATTTAAGAAAATTAAATTGATCCTGCAAACCAGTAAGTTTTGTAATAAAAAAAGCTAAAGATAAAGTAAATAGCGTATGCGTAGTTCGACAAGAATCAGAATCTTTTAAAAAGAATTTGATATCAAACTGACGTTTTTGAATTACAGTATAATGAATAAAATCAGAAAAATGATCTTCAATAAATGTTTTTATAGTTTTACCACAAAACAATTTACCTTGCGTAAATTCTAAATAAAAAAAATTCATAGGATCCTTCATTAATTCGTAAATAAAAACATCTTTATATAATTCAAATATCCAGCGAGAGGCCTCTTTAAAGTCACCATTCAAAGTTTCAAAAACGTTATCCACATAATTTAAAAACTGTACTTTATCTAAAATTTTAATAGCATCAATTTTATTTTTATAAAGCTCTAAATCCTCTAATAAAAGTGTAAATTGTTTTGTATTTAAAAAGGGTTTTAATATAGACAAAATTTTCTGTTGATTTTTTGAAAATCCATTACAGTCGTTTTGATCATCAAATAAAGAATATTGCTCAAATTGATAAAGCTTCCTAGTATAGCCTAACTTATGTAAATCACCCAAAGCAAAGTTATTAGTTATAGAAATTAATGCTTTAATAAATATTTTAGGAAAAATAACATCCAAAAAATCTAAATTTTCTTTAGAAAAGGATTGGATAATCGCCTTTATATCATAACTAACTTTTTTTGAAGAGCAACTTATAAGTTTATTCAAAATAACTCCAACACATAAAAAACTTAAGAAAGTTTACTTGAATATTTAATCAATGTTTCAATTTTCTTTTCTGGGTTATCTTGGTTATCAGAATTTAAAATTCGAATATCATTTTCAAGAGGTGCTTTTTTTTCTTTAAATTCCATCTCTAAAGTTTTATTGAATTCTTTAAAGCCAGGGCAACTAGGTTGTAACTGTAACTTATATAAATCACTACCCTTTTCCGGATGTTTCCATTCATAATACGAAATATAACGAGGTTCCACTAATTTGCTTAGTTCTTGGTTTAAACGTTCAAGAACAATCAAAATATCATCCTGCTTATCATTAAGAGAAGAAATACATTGTTGTCTATATTCAATCAGTTGTTTTTCCTTTGCATCTTTTTCTTCCTGTTGTTTACGAATTTTCTCTTCTTTCTGTAAATTCTTAAATAATTCATTTTGCAATTCAACTAGTTCCTTTTGAGCTTCCTCTTCAGGAGAAATACTATTTTGTTTTTTAGCTTCACTATGCTGAACCTGTTTATGAATACGAGGTTGAACTTTAAATGATGAAGAATATTTAACATCTTTAAAAAAACAAAATAATTTATAAACTATAGCTAAGGCGAAAATCATAATAACATTAGAAAATGTTGATTGATCATGAATAGAAGAATGATCTTTATGATTAATATTTGTTTTATTTATATCTTCATTTTCAAATTCTTTGAAAAAGTATTCTTGCAAATAAGAGAAACTAACAAAGGTTTCAATATACTGTTGAAGATAATTTAATCCTTTTTCATACGTTTCTTTAGAAAAATGGTCATGAGTAGAATAAATAACCCCTAAGGCAAGTAATGCATTTGAATTTAAATTATCAGCTAACTCATGTAAACGATCAAAAAACAAATCAATAAAATGTTTATTTTTAGATAAAAATAATAAAGATATAGGCGTTTCTCCAGCTGAGTTTTGTCGCCACAAATTATAATCTTGTTGTATCAAACCAAATATAACATCAATATTTTTCTCTTTAACAGCAAGATGTAATACTGAATCACCGTTCGAATTAGTCGCATCTTCAAAAAAATCCCTATCCTCAAAATCTATTTCATTAATAGTATCCATTGAAAATGGTAAAACAAATTGAGTTGTTCCCTTAAAATCAACAAAATCATATTTATCAAAAGATGTCTCTTTATGATTTTTATTCGGCTGAAGAATGAGTGAATCAAAATCTGATCCAGGGTGAAAAATTGAATAATAATTTTTAGCAAAATCAAGCTGCTTAGCTTGAGGTATTTTTTTCAATAAATCAGCAACCTGTTCTTTTCTAGATATAGCAACAGCTAAAGAAGAAATATATGTTGATAATATAAAAGCCGTATCTAAACGCATCTAAAACTCCAAAAAGTATAAAAAATACAAAAAAAAATATAAAAATTAATTTTAAAAACAAATAATATAATTTCCATTAAGTAATCTGTAAAGAAAATTTACTAAATATTTATGTAAATTAAATAATAGTTATCTTATACATAAAAAAATTTAATAAAAAAAGAAACTTGAAAGAACTAAATCAAGTACAGTAATCTACTATTATGAATGAATTAAACGAACAAAATCCTATACTAATTACAAAAAAGGGAGATAAATTAGATTTCACCATTCAACAAGATCTTGAAGCTGTTTGGATTGGCCAAGATAAATTAAGTTCATTTTTTAATGTACCTAAAAAAGATATTATCAAACATTTAGTAGACATTTTAAAACAAAATCATATTGATAAAGAAAAACATACTAGACGTATTCATTATGTAGATTATTCGGTTAAACCAGAACAAGCAAAAAACGAAACACAATATTCATTAACTATTATTATTGAATTAGCCTTTAAATTAAACTCCGAGATTGCATTACAGTTCCAAAGATGGTCGTTCACTATTTTACATCGCCATTTAACATGGGGCGCTACATTTGATTTGAATAGAATTAAAGCCGCGGAAAAAAGAATAAAGAACGTAAAACGTAACGCCGATAAATTATAATCGCATTCGCTTAACAATACGTTCTAATCGTGCAACAATCTCATCACAGTCTTGTTTTTGTGACATCAAACCAAAACTAAACCGTAATGTTGATTGATTAACCTCATCAACTACACCAATTGCACGTAAGACATGTGATGGCTCAATTGCACCTACAGAACAAGCTGATCCAGTCGAAACATCAATACCTTCCAAATCACAATTCATAGCCAAATGATGTCCAAAAACACCATCAAACGAGACACTAACAGTATTTGATAACCCAGTATTTACATGATGAAACGAAACGCCGGAAATAGATATTTTTAATTGTTGAACAAAATAATCTCGAATCGACAAAGTATGTTTTTGATAGGCCTCGACATTAATCTTTTCAATCGCTTTTTGAAACGCATAAATAGCGGGAATATTTTCTGTACTAGCTCTCATACTACGTTCATGATGTGCACCATCTAATAAAGGTTTAACAAGGCTATCATCCTTCACAAACAGAACACCAACACCTTTTGGGGCATAAACTTTATGTGCAGAAAGTGATAAAAAATCAACTCCTAAATCAGTAACATCAATCTTAATTTTACCTAATGCCTGTACAGCATCAGTATGAAATAAGACATTGTTTTTTTGTGCAATTTCGCACAACTGTTTAATATCTTGAATTTGCCCAATCTCGTTATTCGCCATCATAATTGAAACTAAGCTCGTATCCGATCTAAACAACGATTTATAAGATGTTATATCAACTTTACCCGTACTATCAACAGGTACAATATCATATTCAATACCATAATCAGATAACACCTTTACCGTATCAAAAATACTAGAATGTTCAATTGCAGAAATCAAAATATGAACATCTTTTTTTAAAACAACCTTATCGTAAATTAAGCTTTTCAAAACCTGATTATTTGATTCTGTACCTGAACTTGTAAATATCAATTGATCTGGATAACAACCTAAAACTGTCGCTAATGACTCACGTGTTGCTTCCATAATCTCTTTTGCCTCACGCCCAACAGAATATAAACTTGATGCATTGCCATAATAGTCAAGCCCTTTCAAGAAAGATTTCTGCACATCAGGTAAAATTGGAGTTGTGGCATTATAGTCACAGTAAATTCGTTTTTTCATAATAATTCAAGTTTATATTATAGTTTTTTTAGTTCAAGTGTATCAAAAAAACCAATAAAAAGTGAGTATAGCTTTAACCTTACATCAATATGAACCTTATCAATTTGGAATAAATTTCGACTAATTTGCTTGTAAACTTCATCATTAATTAATAATTCTTTCATAAACGAAACTGTCTTAGTTCGTGTAATTTCTTTTATAATAGGCATATCTTTTTTAAAATATAAATCCAAATAAATTTTTATCTTTTCAACCAAATAAATAATATCCGTAGAAGAATTTTGAAAAAAAGATATAACATTAATTGATTTACCATCTGCTGTTTTCGCCTCCAAATCTTCAGGAAAAAATTGTTGAACATGTAGAAAAAAAGTATTAATTTGATCTGTCGGCAAGCTAGAAATCAAAATAAATAATAAATCTCTATTAACCTCATTATTAAATAAAGATAATACTTCTTGCTTACTTTTTGATAATAGAACAATTCGTTTGCGGACAGCCATTAAAATTTCAACATAATTTTTTAAAAACTGTTGAATCCCAAATAAGACAACGGGTGGAAATGCCGTAGTTAATTGAGGTTTTGAAGATAAACGATTTTGAAAATAAGTAAAAAATCGTAAAAAATCATCATCTACTTTTCCAAAAGTAAACGTATCAAGTGTACCATTATCCCAGCTTATCCTGACAACGCCATCTTCTTCAGTAAAAGAGTTTATAACCGGAACCAATACCCCGCCCACCATCGACAACACCAACAACATGCTTGTTTGCACAAAAGTAACTTGCTTCGGATTAGCAATAAAAGATGTTTCTATAGCTAAATCCTGAACTGAATGGAGTATTGAGTAAAATGAATTATAATCTGAAGATGACTGAACCAATAAATTATCAATATGATTCAATTGATAAGTAACAGCTTTTAAAAGCGAAGTTGAAACAGGCAATGATTCAATCATAAAATTATTTCTTAGCAGGTTGAGATAATTGCTTCATACCCTCAACTTCAAGAAACTTATTTACATCTAATGTTTTTAAATCAATACTATTACCAGATCCTGAAGGCAATAAAAATATTTTCTTACCTTTCATCGCTTCTGCCATTTTTAACTTCACCATAACTTTACCACCTTGAATTGCTAAAGCTTCATTTAACTTTTTAATCCCCTCAGCTTCAGCATATCCTTCAGCCTCAATAGCCTTAGCAATACTGGTTTGTTGTACAAGATATGCATTTGCTGAAATAACCTGTTGTTCATAATCACCATCTGCAGCAGCAATTTTCTGAAAAACCTCACCTTTTGCTCGTTCTAATAACCGTTTATATTCTTCAACTTTAGCCACAATTTCAGATTTTAATTTTTCAGTTTTCTGATCTGCAACTTTCTTATCTTCAATGGCTTTTTGATAATCAGCATTAAATCGATAATCTTTTGTTAAGACTTTTTCAACGATAACTCCATAAGGATTTAAAACACGATTCATCTCTTCTTTTGCCAACTCAGCTTTTTCAGCTCGCAATTCAGCTCGGTAAAACTCTTCAGTTTCTAACTGTCCAAAAATATCTCTTGGAAAACTTCGTGCAACAACACGAACCACCTTTTGTCTTAATTGAATATCATTTTTAGCAACATGAGATAAAATATAAGGTGCTTTTTTAGGGTCAACACGATAAACAACAGTTAAATCCAATGAAATATCATTTCCATCAATCGTTTTAAAATTTAAATCATCTTCTGTTTTGATATCACCTTGTCCTAAAGAAACAGTCATTTCCATATTTTGCAAATTAATATCAAATGTATTCCATTCGTTTATAAAAGGTAAAAAGATATAAGTAGAACCTGGCGCATAATATGTCTCCATTACACCCATTTTCCCAAGAAGCGCAACTTTTTTGGTACGAACACCTACCTCATTTGGTCGTGTTGAATAAAATACACAGCCTGTATTCAATAGTAACAATACCAATAAAATATATTTAAACCATGTTTTATATTTTTTCATTAGTCAAATAACACCCTTGTTGCCTCTAAATTTAATGGATTTAATCCACTATCACCATCTGATGGCAATACAATCACTTCAATCCCTTCTAAAACCTTAGCCATTTCTAAACCCACTAAATTTTCTGCACCTTGTCCCATATACGCTGCGTTAATTAATTTTGTTTTCTTAGCTTCAGCTTTTTTTACCAATAGTTTAGCATTAGCTTTTTTTGTTCTAACGTATAGCGCCGCTGCAGCATCTTTTTCAACCTTATATGCCTTTCCACCTTCTAATTCAATTTTTATAGTAGCCTTTCCTTCTTCAATAATCTTAGATAACTGAGCCTGTTGTATAGCAGCCCTTGCTTCAGCTTGATTCTTAAATACAAGTTGATCTTTCAATTTCTTTTCTTCAATATTTCGCTGTATTTCAGAACTGTATCTAAAGTAACGAACAAAAACTTCATCTACAACAATTCCTTTAATATTTAATTCTTCATTCAAACGCTCTTTCGCCAAAACCATCTTTTCTACGCGTTTGTATGGGTTATAAAATTCCTCTGTCGTCAATTTCCCCAATGTTTCTTTTAAAACAGGTTCAGTTTTTGGTAGGATAGCGCTTGCAAAAAATAATTCTCCAACTCCAATTGTGTTGATAACTTTTACAGGATCTTCAATTCTAAAAAAAATGGATACATCTGCATCAACATAAAACCCATCTGAAGTTTGAATTCGTGCAGAATTATCTCGAAATCGAGTTGCACTATTATTTGGATTACGGGTCAAATCAAAAACTTGAATATCTTTAGGGTAAACATGTAAATCTTGAATAACGGGTAACACAAAATGAAACCCAGTATTATAAACTTTTTCTTGAATACCTCGGTTAACACCAATCTTAATCTGTTTTACAGCAAATTCGTTAGGTTTAACGTAAATAAAAAAAGAACCCACAAAGGTAAAAAGCAAAAATATAACGACTACAATTATTAAAAAAATAGGAGATTTTTGCAATCGCTTGAAATAACTTTCCAAAAGCTTTAAAAGCGCATCTTGATCAAATTGTTGTTGAACCATAAAAAAAGAATATCAAAAATAGTACGTTATTGATAGATATTATTTTAATGAATGAACAAAAGCCTCAATACGATCAAGCGCTTTAGTAATCGCATCCATTGAAGTTGCGTAAGATAAGCGCACAAACCCTTCAGCACCAAAACCTGATCCAGGCACACAGGCAACTAGCTGTTCTTGCAGTAAATTCTGACAAAATTCAACGGCATTAGTGATTTGACCTGATTCAGACGCCTTCCCAAAAGTTTCAGAAATATTAGGAAACGCATAAAACGCGCCATCAGGCTCAACACAAGAAATACCAGGTATTGCATTCAAACGCTGAATCATATAACTACGACGCTCTGCAAAAGCCGTTCTCATCTCATCAACAGCATCTTGAGGCCCTTCTAAGGCTTCAACACTAGCCCATTGTGAAGCTTGTGCTGGGTTCGATGTTGAATGGCTTTGAATACGACTCATTGCACCTACAATCTCTTTTGAAGCGGCTGTGTAGCCAATTCGCCATCCTGTCATAGAATACGCTTTTGAAACACCATTAATCAAAATCGTTTGTTCTTTTAATTTGTCTGATAATGTCGCAATAGACACATGCTCTCCGTTATAAATTAACTTTTCATAAATTTCATCAGAAATAACCAAAATTCCACTTTCTTCAATCACTTTGCCCAATGCCTCTAGCTCTGAACGTGTATAAACCATCCCTGTAGGGTTACTTGGCGTATTTAGAATAAATACTTTTGTTTTACTTGTGATAGCAGCACGTAATTGATCTGGTGTAATTTTAAACTTATTAACATCTGTTGTTTCCACAAAAACAGATTTTCCACCCAAGACATTAACTTGATCCGGATAACTTACCCAATAAGGTGTCGGTATAATTACTTCATCCCCAGGATTTAAAACAGCCATTAATGCATTAAAAATAGAATGCTTAGCCCCAGCCGAAATAATAACCTCACTTAAATCGTAGTCTAAACCTTGATCTTGTTTTAACTTATTCACAACAGCTTGCTTAAGCTCAACTGTACCCGCTGCTGGCGTATATTTGGTCTTACCTTGATTAATAGAATCTATTCCTGCTTCTTTAATTGAATCAGGTGTATCAAAATCAGGTTCTCCCGCTGACATCCCAATCACATCTTTACCTTCTTTACGAAGTTGGTTTGCTAAAGCTGTAATAGTCATTGTAATACTTGCTTGAATTAAATTTGCTCGATCTGAAACGAAATCTGATGTTGTTTTTGAATTAGCCATAACCAATCTCCTAAAATGTTTTATTTACCGGTATCTAAGAGTACAACATGCAAAGCAAAAATAAAAGAAATTTAGCTAAAATACCAGAAATCAGAGCCGAATATAACTGAGCTCACAACAGCAATCAGCATATATATCGAATCTCTTCTAAAAAAAAGAAAATGAAAGTTTAAAAATTAAAAAGAAATTTAAATTAAAATGTGACAAGGCACCTCAGGAAAAATGTCAGCCAAACGAGCTTTAATTTCGGCCAAAACAAATACTTCTGATTCTTTATGCCCTAACCTAAGGACACGAACGCCATTCATCTGACAACGTAAATGATCATGATAGTTAATCTCTCCAGTCACCAACGTATCACAATCCAAATCAATGACATTTTGAATAAAACCATGGCCACTTCCACAGCAAAATGCCACCTTTTGAACGGGTGTATCAAAACGTGCCCCTTCTTGAATACATGAATGTGTCTTTAAAAACGTCCTAAACTCTAAATCAAGGCCAGTAAAGACTTTGCCAAACCCAGCAGAAATAATAGCCCCTTGTTTAGGATCTAGCCCATACGCCTGAACAAGGCAATCGTTTACCCCTCCTTCAGCAGCATCTAAGTTCGTATGGGCCGAATACAAACAATGATCTCCTGTAATAAATGTCCGTACAATACGCCCCATTTCCTGATCATAGCGCAGTTGTTTAAGCCCTTTAAAAAATAATGGGTGATGCGTGATCACCAAGACCTGCTGTTTATCTTTCAGATAATCCAATACAACATCATCTGCATCCATCGCAATCACAATCTCAGTCACTTCAGCGTGACGTGTTCCGATTTGCAACCCAACATTATCCCAATCTGCCGCTAAATCAGGCGCTGCCCACTGTTCTAAAAAGCTTGAAACCGCTGCTACTGTAATCATACCCCTATTATAGGCCAGAACCCACTGCATTCAAACATCATAAAAAATCAATAAAAAATGTTTAAAACGCTGCTCAATGGGGTATTTTTACAAATACGGGTTTTTGTTTAATACAGATTAAACAGACTTAGTCTAAGAATAAAAGGAATCATTATGACTATATCATCAAGTTCTCCAAGTTCTCCAAGGTCCCCCCATGAATTACATACTACACAGGAAAAAGTAGAACAAATACCAGTACGAGAGTCATTTAGTCCTGAAAATAGTGCAAGAAAACACTACAATGAAACAGGAACTAGAAATACGCTTGGCGAAATCTTAGAACCCATAGAAAGATCACAAGTAGAATTAACAGATAAACAACATAAAGTACTAAATAAAGTACTAAAAGCAATTAAAAAAATTGAAAATTATAATACCTTACTGGTTAACAGCAGTATAGATATAGATCAAGATGGAAACATGATGGCCGATAAAAACCCAGGAAAAGCACCTCTGGGCACATTAGAAAGTTATTTTAATGCCCTTAAACAAAGAGGAGGGCCTGAAGAAACAAGGATTAGCACCCAAGATATCCAAGACACCTTTAATATAATAAAAACAACTCAAAAAAAAATAAATTTATACAATGAAAATGATTCTATTAAACTAAGTGATGTCTTAGATAAAAATTTTTTAAAAGAAAACCCTAATTTTAGATATGCATTAATAAAAGTCGCGCAGAGCAAAAAAATGACTATAGATGAACTTATTGCTAAACTTACCTTCACTCCTGGAATCAAATTAGATACTGATTCATTTGATATTATAGATACTGATACAATTTTTGGGGGAAATTTAGGACAAGCTCCACAAGACACACTTGAAGGACTCATGAAAGCATTAAGTGAAAATATTAGCGAAAAAAACTACTCAAACTTTATGGAAAGTTTCTATAAATTAAAAGAAGCAGCCGAAGATAAAATCAAAGCAACAAATAAAGAAGCAATAAATAAAGAAAAAAATATAGAAGCAAATGCTAAAGCCACGTTAAATATTGAAGACGCCCCCCTATGAAGTATCTAATTAAGCTTAAAAAACAGGTCACAACTTGTTTACAAGTCTAAACCACCACTATTCTGAAAAGGTAACTATCAACAAAAACATGTAAATAATCCTTTAACAAAGTAAAATTCCTGCTCAAACAACTTTAAAAAAATCCATATAAAATGTTTAAAAATCTGCTAAATGGGGTATTTCTTAGGTACTAGTTATGTTTAAAACAGATTAAACAGACTTAGTCTAAGAATAAAAGGAATCTTTATGGCAAGTTTTGGTGTTGGTGCTTCTAAAACAAGATACAATCATATAACTTCACAAAATTCTCAAAAAGGTGCTAGTCAAAGTAAAGGTGCTAGTCAAGCATGTAAAGATTATTTTGATAGTCAGACAAGTGTAAAACTTTCTAACGTAGCTACGCCTACATTTTTGTATATGCACGAGGATTTTAGTAAAGCATTGAATAAAGTCGCAAAAGATCAGAAGACGGACACAAAAACTCTTTTGAATACACTTACAATTTCACCTAATATAAGTATAGACGTGGATTCATTTAAAGTATTAGGCAATCAAAAAGTTCTTGACACAGGTGTGGGGGAAAATTTGGGACAAGCCCCACAAAACACACTTGAAAATCTTATGAGTAATTTACTCGATTATATCACCCCCATGAAAGAGGGTGATATAGGTGAAGCAAGGGATACATTGATGAATTCTTACTATGACTTAAAAGATAATGCAGAAGACTATATTAAACAACAAGATAGTTCCTCTACCACTACTCAAGAAAGCATAGCTAAAGAAGCAGAACTCAAAGAGAGCGTTTTTAATATGAGCCAATTTGGGGCAAGTTTGCAAAGAACTATCAGCAGTGTGAGCGAGGAAAGCACAAAAACTGACATCGAATCAGTATCAACCAGCTCCGAATCCTCATATGAGGTACATGAAGACAACATATTAAATAAGGAAGTAAAAACAAGAGATATTCAGGATCTACTTGGCAGAACTAGTGCAAGTCATGCTGATAATAGGGGGGCGGTAAGAAAGAAATGGACTCCACAAAAAGTAATTCATTATTTATTAAAAAATAATCCCAAATGGCAAGCATCCACAGGTACAGGAGGTAAAAAAGCAGTAGAATCACATTTCGATCAAATTAAAAAGAACCTATGTGCAGCATTTACAAACCAACAAAACGAGAGTCTACAAACCATGCTAAAAGAAATTGATGTAGTTCAAACTAATACAAATAAAATGTTAATTAATTGTAAAGGTAACATAGACGATCTTCCCGAACCAAACCCAGATGATCAAATTCAAAATTCAGCTCTCGCCAATGCCAAATCATATTTAACACGAGCCAGCCAATAAAATTTTACAAAAACCCAAACTTAATTTTATAATAACAGCATGAAATTTGCCCTCTTAGCAAGATTATGTATTGTTATTTTCTGTATACACAACATGACACTCAACGCAGCCTACCCCATTAATCAACAATGGCTTCAAAAAAACAGTTCCAATTTTAAAATTATTTTTCAAGAAAATGACGAACAAAAAGCCAATGACCTTC
>NZFK01000045.1 GCA_002690645.1 Rickettsiales bacterium | reverse complement strand
TGCTTACCATACAAAGAAATTGTATTTTTTATTTCCTTGCTTTCTAATTTTTCACCACCTATTATAAATAGTTTTTTTTGTAATTTTTGTTTTTATGTTTAGACTATTTATTATTTTAAGTTGAGAGGGAGTACATTTTATTGTCGTTATTATTTTACTTTCTAGACTGGATTTAAGGTTTAAAAGAATATCATCTTTTTCATATAAATAGCAGGTAGAACCTGAATAAAATGGTGCTAATAAAGAGGTCAATGCAAGATCATAAGAAAAATTGCCAAAACAAGCAAAATGATGTTCTTTTAGTGTACTTAATTCTGAAAAATAATAATTGTTTGTTACAGATTCTAAATAATTAATAATGTTTTTGTGTGATACTTTTATTCCTTTTGGTTTTCCAGTTGTTCCTGAAGTAAATATTACATAAGCTAATTGGTTTAAGTTTTTGGTTGTGTTTTCTATTTTTGAAATAGAAGCTTTTGTTATAGTTGGCCATTCTTTATCAATAACAATAACTTTTAAATTTTTCTTTGAATTGAGATTTAATTTTGCAACATATTTAGATTCTGTTATTAAAACTTTAGATTGACATTCATTAAGCAGTAAATGGACTTTTTTTTCCGGTTCCTTGGGGTCTATTGTGAGAAAGCCTGCATTAGAGTTTAAAATTGAAAAGATTGATATTGGGAGAAATTCATTTCTTGATAAATAGATACTTACTATATCATTTTCTTTTAAGTTATGTTTTGATAATTCTGTGTGTAATGCTTTAATTGAAGTGCATAGTTGACTATATGTAATTGTTTTATTTTCTATTTGGATGGCTGTTTTTTCTGGTTGTGTTTTTTCAAATGTAATAATTTTTTGATGAAGTGGGAGTTTTTTTGAAAATTCTTTTTTTGTATAAGAAAAGATATTATATAGTCTTTCTTCTTCATGATTTTCTTTTATTAAATTGATTAGTTGACTTTGTTTTTCAGAAAGCAATGTTTTTGTAGTTGTTTTTATATAATCTAATAGTAACGTATTTTCTTTATCGCTAAATTTATTTGTTTTATGATGAGAAAAGATATCTATGTGGGAATCTTTCTCATGGCATTCTATACTTAAATCCATCATGCAATCATTAATAAATAGTTTAGATGCTTCTGATTGTACATTATCAAACATAATGTTTGGTATTTCTTCATTTTGATATGTAAATAAAATATTGAATAATTGACTTTCTTTATGAGTTCTTTCGATATGTGTGTTTGAGATAACTTTGTTTAAAGGGTATGAATGGTGATCATAAATTAATAGTGTTTTGGTTCTGATTAAATTAAAAAACTCAGTTGTAGATAGATCATTTTTGTAAGAAAAATTAAATGGTACTGTATTAACAAATAAACCTACTGTATTTTTAAACTTACTATCTATTCGATTAGCTAATGGTACACCAATTGTAATATTACTCTTTTTAGTTAATTTAAGTAAAGAAATGAATATAGTGCCAATATAAAACATAAAGGGAGTTATTTTGTGTTTTTTACAAAAAAATTCAATTTTATTCTTTTCTTTTGAAGTTACAATGCTTGATTTAAAAGCGCTTAACTTATCAACTTCATTTTTGTTAGAAAATTTTGACATTGTATTGGATTGATTTTCTAATTCTTTTGACCAAAATTTTGACATAATATCTTTTTTTGTATTAATAAAGTTTATTTCCCAATTAATAAATAATTGATATTTTTCTCGAGTTATATTTGATGGTTCAAATCTGTTATAAGTTTGTTCAATTTCTTTAAGTAATAGACCAATTGACCATCCATCACAAATGATATGATGAATATTAAAAAAAATTGTTGTTTTTTTTAGCTTCAAAAAAGCAGTACACTCGCAATAGTGGTTCAGAATCAAGTTTAAATGGTATTTTACTGTAGTTGAAAATTTTCTGTTCAACTGTATCATCGGTTACTTCTATTTCTGTATAAGAAATCTCTAATGTGCTGGGTATAATTCGAGCTAACTTATTATTAATTATTTTATAATTTGATCTTAATATCGGATAAATTGTATAAAGATGTTTAATAGATTCTTTAAACTTGCTAGCGTTTATTTTGCTATTAATTGAAAGTTTAAATTGAATTGAGTATTCATTTGAATTTGGGTTTATTTGATTTAAAAACCACATTCTTTCTTCAGCTTCTGAAACTGTTTTATTAATAGCTACACTTTGAGTTTGTGCTTTTTTTTGTTTTTGTAATAATTCTCTTAATTTTTCAGGCGAAATGTTAGATATATGATTTTGTTGAGAGGAGGTCATGTTAACTCTTTAAACTAAGTGGAGTTCTTTAGTATTAGTTTCTACTAATGAATCTGTGGTTAACTGAATGTTGCTTAAAGCTTCTACTTGCTTAGTTTCAATAATTTTTGATACATCGCTTATGTTATCAGCATTAAAAAAATCGTTAGCACTAACCTCTATAACAAAAAAATCATTAATTTCAGATATGATTTCAAAGCTAGTTAATGAGTTTAACCCTAAGTTTAAAAGAGATGTTTTAACTGAAATATTGTTAACTTTTAAGGACTTTTCTACAATGTTTTTTACATTGTTTTCTGTGTAAGTTAAGATTTCTTTTACAGGAGTCGTTTTCTTTGATATTTCAGTAGTTTTATCTTTTATCTCTTTGAAATTTTTTGATAAAAAGTTACTTTTAGCTTTTAGTCTCTGTTTTTTACCACTAGACGTTTTAGGAAGGGACATTGGCGAAATAAAAATAATATTTTCAAGTGAAAACTCAAATTCTTTTTGTATTTTTTCTTGGATAATACTTTTTGTTTTTTCTATATTAATTGTTTTGAGTTTTGTTCTTTTGACTTCGATCATGACAGAAATTTTTTGATTGTTGTTTTTTTCAATTTGAAAGGCTGCCGTACCATGAGGCATTAAATCTTTAGACGCTGTTTCTATTGTGTTTTCAATATCTTGAGGGTAAAAGTTCTTTCCGTTAATAATAATTATTTCTTTAATTCTTCCAGTTATAAATAATTCTTGTTGATGATTTAAGAAGCCTAAATCACCAGTTTTTAAATAGTTAGTTTGAGTATCATTTTTTAGTTTAGCTTTAAAAATTTTTTCAGTTTCGTCTTGCTTATTCCAGTATCCTTTTGTTACGGTTGGACCGCTTACCCATATTTCGCCTATTGTTGAGGTGTCACATTCTGTGTTTGTCTTTGGATTTACAATTTTAACTATTGTGTCAAAATCAACTTTGCCGGTACTTATTATTTCTTGTTTGTTTTCGCTATTTTTTGTAGTAATTATGGCTTCGTTGTTTTTCAAACCAGAATTTGTTAGGTATTCACTAACTGGATTTCTTGATACTTTACAACTTGATACCATTAATGTGGTTTCAGCTAAACCATAGCAAGGGAAATGTGCTTTATGTTTAAAATTAGCAGATTTAAATTGTTCAGTAAATTTTGTTAACGTGGATGCTTTAATGTTTTCAGCACCATTAAATGCACAAATCCAAGATGATAAATCAAGCTTTGAAATATCATCTTGATTTATTTTTTCTCTACAGAGTTCATATGCAAAATTAGGACCGCCAGAATGTGTTACTTTATATTTTGATACAGTAGATAACCAATTGATTGGTTTTGTAATAAAATTTATAGGATTCATGATAATTGATGTAACGCCAGAATAAATTAGTACAAGAAATCCATTAAATAGACCCATGTCATGATAATTTGGTAACCAACTTAGGTTAATTGAATTTTGGTTCATTTGAGCTCTATGTGCGATGTATTTACAGTTATAAATAATATTTTTGTGACTTACCATGACGCCTTTTGGAGTAGATGTTGATCCGGAAGTATATTGTAAAAAAGAAATATTTTCAGGGTTAATATTTGGAGTGATTTTTTTTCTTGTGTGTTTTAGTAATTCATCAGTGGGAATTATGGTTGTAGTTTTAAAGTTCGATGATGTATTCATCTTTGATTCAATTAGTTTATTTAATTTTGTCGTTGTTAAGATAGCAGTTGCGTCACAATCTTCAATAATTGCATTTAGTCTGTCAGAATGTGAGTTGGATTTTGGAATATATACTGGAACTGAAATTATATTACAAGCTAAACACGCAAGAAAAGATACTATGAAATTAATATCATTGTTGTATATGAGTAAAACTTGTTTGTTAGATAAATTTAATTGATTTAATTTGTATGCAAGTTTTAAACTTTGATCATACAAATTTTTATATGTAATTGTATTTGCTTCATTTAANTCATTATCNAACTCAANAAANGCTTTTTTTGTTGGTTGNGNTTTAGAATAAAACTCAAGTTTATCTAAAATTGTGTTGTTTGNATCGCAATTGTCTTGCAAANGTTTATCAAGTGTCACAAAAATGGANTTATTTTTTGTGATTTGCATTTTCCCGCCTTATTGTAATTAATTCTAAATATGATTTATACATTATAATTAACTTTTTATTAGATAAATGTCAATACTTTTTGTTCTTTACATTTTTTATATACAAGATTTACAATACANTCACTATGGCAAAAAATTCTTCTAAAAGAGGTTATGGAGCNCATAATGTTGCNCGAAAGAAAATTTCTNGGCGNGACATAAANAAATTNTCCAAAAAANNNTGGGGTGANGTTTCAAGTATGGATCTTTATATTTTGTTTAATGAAGGTTGGAAGTTAGAGAAACTTTCAANTACTTATAAAGTTTCCATGAATCANATTTTAAACCGATTACGCTTTTCATGAATGTGAATAAAACATTNTTTNTTTTATTTTTAGTTGTTGCAACTGAGTTAATTGGATTTGGTTTGATTATTCCTGTTTTNCCTGTNCTNGCAAGNAATTATGAGATGTCTCATTTTTTATTAGGAGTNTTGATGGCTTCTTTTTCTATTGCTCAGTTTATTGCTTCNCCTATTTTAGGTGCATTNTCTGATAAGTTTGGAAGAAAGCCTATATTGGTTATAAGTAAATTAGGAACTGTTNTTTCTTATATAATTTTNGCTTATGCAGATAGCTATTTTTTATTCTTGNTNTCNCGCTTACTGGATGGCTTTACTGGTGGTAATATTGCTGTTGCAAGAGCNTTTGTCTCAGATGTAACAGATANTAAGACNCGATCTAAAGGAATGGCTATAATTGGAATTTCNTTCGGNATNGGGTTTATTGTNGGTCCTATTTTAGGTGCTNTTTTGTATAAAGGNATGAATGGCCAACTTNTAACAGCTTTAATNGCGGGTTCTTTAAGTTTTCTTGCNATGTTATTTACAATTTTCCTTTTAAAGGAACCTAAAACTCATAAACCATCTACTTCGATTTGGACTAATTTAAAACATGGCGTAACTGAATTACGTAAATCTCATATNATTCTTGTTTTNGGTACATATCTTTTTTACATGATTATATTTTCAGGTTTTGAAACAACTTTNTCTATGTATTTAAAATATGTATTTACAATGGATTTGAATCAAATAATGTGGATGTTTGTNTTTAGTGGGCTCATTGGTTTAATTGTGCAAGGATATATTTCTAGAAAAACAATTTCTAAATTTAAACTCTTTACATCATTAGGTATTTTATCTTTATCTATTTCTTTTTTTGGATTAGCNCTTTTTGATACATTTAATATGCTTTTAATCTTTTTGACTTTCTTATCNATTTCTATNTCAATTGTGGTNGTTTTTATGCCATCTTTGTTATCAACTTCGATTAGTTCNAAAAAATTAGGTGTAGTGATGGGAATGTATGAAGGTGTTGGGAGTCTTGGTCGTATAATTGGTCCTTTAATTGCTTATTTATTGCCATTNTCTCAAATACGATTTCAATATGTTCTTTATGGTATTGTTTTGTTTNGTGTTTTTTTAGTTTTTTCTTTTTTTTCAGGACGATTGAAACATAAATTAGTTTAGTTGAGTTAATTTGTTTTTTGCTTCTANTATAAACATTTCAGCGTCTTTAATTTGTTTTTTTAGTAATTCTTTTTCATCTGAAANGGTTAACTTTTTTGTTTTTTTAGGTGTTTTTACAAATTCTAAATAAGATTTGTTTTTTTGGTTTTTCTTTGTTTTTGCTAAATAAAGTAAAATTTCATTTTTAGTGGATTTATTTTTAATGTGAAANTCTTTTTCAGTTTTTGTTAACTTACTAATACGACTATATTGTTTGATAGAGTCTAGGCTTCTTCCAATAGCGTTAGCAATTTGATCTAGAGTTAATCCAGTTAATTTTTTGATGTTAAATAAGGCGTCAGCAAGTTCTACAGGGTTTAAATCGTTTCTGTGCATGTTTTCAGCAAGTTGAAGTAATTNAAGATCTCCTTCGTTGTTTGAATATTCTTTTACAATACAAGGAACAGTTTTTTTATTTAAAAGTTTAAAGGCTTCNATTCTATTGCCTCCGATAATTAAAATATAATTATTTTTATTCTTATTATGNTTCATTACAGTAATTGGNTGAATTAGGCCTTTNGATTTAATATCTTCAGCTAAAAGTTTGATTTTTGCTTGGTCAAAAGTCTTTCTTACTTGGGGTTTAACCTCTATTAATTTAATGGGAATATCNACTATTAGTTTTTCNCCATNGGTNGCTATTTTTTTATTTANAAGATCTTCTTTACTTTTNANATGCTTTTTATCANTAAAAAGTTTATGTTTGTTTAAAATGGATTTGTTTGTGTTAGACATTAATTTTTTTAACTAACTCTTTTGTAATACTGACATAATCTTGNGCAGAANTTGAATTAGGGTCAAAATCAACTATACTTTGGTCCATNGCATTTGCGTGATCAATAGTAATGTTGTTTCTAATATAGTTTTGAAAAACTAANTTGCCATAATTTTCTTGACATAAATCATAAGCTTCTTTAAACAAAGAAGCATTTTTTTGAACTTGAGTAAAAAATAAACCCAAAATTGTACANTCAATTTCGAAAATATTTTGAAGTTTTGAAATAGTATCTGTAAGTAGGTCGACTCCAGTAAGTGAAAATACATCTGCTTGTAAAGGAACCATTAAATAATCTGANGCTATAATCGAGTTGATTGTTAAGAGTCCAAGCGATGGTTGACAGTCAATGATGATGTAGTCGTATTTATCTAAAAACCGTTTATTTTCTTTTAATATTCTTTTTAAAATTGTTTCTCGNCCATGAATGTTNACTAACTCAATTTCAGCACTGCTTAATAGTACGTTTGATGGGATGATATTTAAGTTTTCAATATATGTTGGTTGNATAAGATCTTCAANTGTTATNTTAGCTTGATTGTTATTTTGATTTTGTTGAACGAGTAAATTATAAATAGATANATCATTATCTGAAATNGTGGTAAATATTTGAGATGAATTTGCTTGTGGATCCATATCTATNACTAAGACTTTATTTTTTTTGATGCCTGTTTTCATATNTGCAAGAACAGCTGAAACATTTATGACNGAGGTTGTTTTACCAACCCCACCTTTTTGATTTACAAATGATATTATCGTACTCATGATTTTCCTCANATGAATTTTGTCATTCTTTCTTTATTTCTTCAAGTTTTATAATTTTGGAACTTAGGTATAGATATTATATTTAGTTCCTCGTGCGAAACCTATTAGTTTTATGCCTTCTTTTACTGCAAAGTCATAGGCAGCGGCAGTAGGTGCNGTTCTAGAAATAATTGTATGAATGCCTAGCTCTTTGCATTTTTTTATTAATTCAAAGTCTATTTTAAATGATANCATTAAGATGTATTCATTTATTTTAGTTAGATTTTTTTCGTTTAGTAAACCTAAAACTTTATAAAATGCATTGTAGCCATTTATATCTTCTGAAAATGATATTATTTTATTTGGAGTAACTAAAGCTGCACTTTCGCTGATAGCCGTATCTTTAAATAAGATTGATTTCTCTTGAAATTGTGATGTTAANTTAAATACAATAGTATCATGTAATCTANAATTAATTTTTTCTAGATTAAATTTAATTTTAGAACTTTCNAATATTTCTATTTTTGATTCGTCTGTNTCANTAACTTTATTATATTTTATATTTGTAGGTAATTTTTTATAAGTTGATATGATATAACCTTTAATAAGTTCTTTCTCGTTTACCTGGGTGTGAAATAAATTCCTATCAAATTTAGACTTAATGTATAACTTAGATTTTTTTTCTATTAATAATTGGTCGAATTTTTTTTGAGTTCCACGTGAAGTAACTTTTTTTACATTTATTTTTTTAGTCCACATTTTTCAATACTTCTATAATGATGGCAGTTTGATCGTCTCTAGCTTCTCGTTTNTCTCGAAAAAGATCTAAATCTTGATATAGTTTTTCTAAAATNTCGTTGATATCTAAATTTTTGTATTTTAATACAATATCTTTTAATCGCGATATTCCATAAATTTCATTTTTCTTATTAATTGATTCAATGATTCCATCTGTGAANAGTATAATTCGATCTCCNGAGATAAGATTTTTGGTGTTTTCTTTATATACTTCATCAGGATACATNCCTAAAAAAATACCATCTGTGGATAATAATTCATAAGAACCATCTTCATGAATGATTAATGCTGGTTGGTGTCCTGCATTTGAATAAGTAAATGTCATTTCGCTTAAGTTTAAACTACCATAATAGGCTGTAACATGACTAATTTGAGAATTTGAGATGAACTTTTCAATATCAATATTCGCTCGTTGTAAAATTGTTGCTGGGGAATGATTATTTTGACCAATTCTATCAATGAGTCCTGATGCTAGTGCCATTACTAGAGCTGATGAAACACCATGCCCTGCTACATCACCTATAGCTACTCCAATAATATTATTTTGATTTTCTCCATATTCAAGTATGCCTGGAATTTTGCTGTTTTGTTTTAATTTATCGATAGTTTTATTTACAAACGTATAAAAATCTCCACCTAAAGTTGTTGCTGGGATACATTTTTTTGCTATTTTTATTTTATTGATTGTTGGTGTTTCGATAGATAAAAGAGCTTCTTGAACTTTTTTAGCTGTTTCTAATTCTTCAATTGTATTCTTATTAGTTATAGTTACAGGAGGAGCTGTGAATTTATTAAAATCAGTTGATAAATTGGTATCAATTAANTGAAAAACGATTAGTNCAAATAATTCTAAAATATAGATAAAACTTGGACCATTAAACGTTAGGTTTAATAAGCTGATTAAAATTATAGATATATAGAACATTAANTTTTTTATAGTCAAGATCTTTAAATTATAGCATTGAAATTTTAAATATAAATACTAATTATTTTGGAGGCGGCACCCAGATTCGAACTGGGGAATAATGGTTTTGCAAACCACTGCCTTACCACTTGGCCATGCCGCCATAAGAAATGTTGTGAAAAGATAACATTTTTGATGACAATTGTATAGTCGTTAAGTGTTTTTTTAATTTGTTTTTTCTTCTTCCCAAATAAGTTCGTTTCGTAATTTGTCGTAATATTTTAAGGTTTCAAGTAGTTCTAAAAGGTTTTTTGCTCGTTTNCTNCTGGTTTTTTTGTTGGTGTGTGTGTAGGCTTCATGCACGGCTATGATATGATCCCTTTTTATTTTTAATTCATCTAAAGGATTACTTGGCATANGAAAAGTTAGCTATAGACTCTCTCATATATTAAATCAATATTNTTTGTATATTGATCAAAACTTATAAGATTATTTAATTCATCCTTTGTGAACAAAGAAATGATTTCTTTGTCCTCTTTTATNTTGTCNTCAAATAAAATTTGATCATCNAAAGCTGCATGAGCATTTCGTTGAACTATTCGGTAAGCTTCTTCTCTAGAAATNCCTTTTTCAACCATTCTTAAAAGTAATTTTTGGGAGAAGAAAACGTTGTAAGAACGCTCTATATTTGTTTTCATTTGATTTTCATTAACAACCATATTTTCGATTACTCTTATCATTAAAGACAACATGTAATCTACAGCGATTGTAGCATCTGGGAAAATAACTCGCTCTGCNGATGAATGGGAAATATCACGTTCATGCCATAATGATTGGTTTTCAAATGCTGTAAGTGCATACCCTCGAACAACTCTAGCTAAACCTGAAACTCTTTCGCAGATAATTGGATTTTTCTTNTGTGGCATNGCNGAAGAGCCTTTTTGTTTTTTAGAAAAAGGTTCGGTTATTTCATTGAATTCTGTTTTTTGAAGACCNCGTATTTCAGTTGCCATTTTTTCTAATGTTCCAGCTAAAATTGCAAGTGCTGACATAAAATGTGCATGTCTATCTCGTTGAAGAATTTGAGTTGATACTTTTGATGGTTTTAAATTAAGTTTTTGGCATACAAATTCTTCAATTTTNGGAGAAATATGTGCATAATTTCCAACTGCACCTGANATNTTACCGTATTGGCAATTTTCTATTGCATCACGCATTCTAACTTTATTTCGTTTAATTTCTTCNTACCANGTTGTTAATTTTAATCCAAATGTAGTTGGTTCAGCATGAACACCATGAGTTCTTCCCATCATTAATGTTAATTTATATTTATAGGCTTGATTTTTTAATGACGTTAATAATTTTTCAACTTCATCTAAAATTAAATTTCCTGCTTCTACTATTAATAAACTAAACCCTGTATCAACAACATCAGAAGAGGTTAAACCTAAATGAACGTAGCGCGANGAAGGCCCGACAAATTCAGCAACAGACGTTGTAAATGCAATTACATCATGATGAATTTCGTTTTCAATTTCTAAAATTCTTTTTGTATCAAAACTTGCTTTTTCTTGTATTGTTTTTAAATCTTCACTTGGAATATTACCTAATNTTTCGTGTGCTTCACATGCAGCTAGCTCAATATCTAACCATTTTTGGAATTTATTATCGAGTGTCCAAATAGAAGCAATTTTCTCTCTTGAATATCTTTCAATCATAGATGCATATACTAACAATTATTTTATTTTTTCGGAAGAGGTTTAGATTTTATTAATTATGAAATATTTTTTATTTACAGACCGATAACTATATAGATGTTTAAAAGGAGTATGAAATGACGATGTTAGACTGTTTAGAAGATATAAATAATGTAATTAATGATTCTAATATTGAATATAATGAAAAAACNGGTGGTTTTTTTGTTGAGGATCATACTTGGAAATTGCAGTTTAGATATTTGTTTTCAGACGTTTCTAAATTAACTGACTCTGATGATTCAGAACTTCATTTGGTATCTCCGGATTTGTTTTTAGATATCCTAAAAAAAACAGAATCATCTTTTTATAAAATTTTTTCAGAATGTTAATTTTAAACTTTTTTTTTGATTGATTTGTTGTTATTATTTAACTGTTAATCATAAAAAGAGGTGCCACTTGATTAAAAACTACTTCCAGGATTTCGATACGGTTATGGATGATCTAGGTTTGTTTATAAACGATAAAACTGGTGGTTTTTATGATAGTTCTTTTACTGGTATATTAAACAAAAATTGTGATACTAAATCTGAAAAATTCGAAATATTGTATCCAGACAAAGACGTTGTTATGTTTTTTAATGGAGCTATATTCTTTAAATCNTTGCTAGATACTGAAGCATCCTTCAATATTAAGTTATTTGTCTAATTTCTCGTGGTTTCTGGAAAAACATTATTATTAGCAGTATTAGGTAATCCTATTACACATAGTTTATCCCCGATTATTCACAACGCAATGTTGGATAAACTTGAATTAGATTTTAAGTATATTCCGCTTGCTTTGAAAGAAACATCTATCCAATCTGATTTTACGGTTTTAAAAAAAACAAATTTTAAAGGATTTAATGTCACGGTTCCTTTTAAAGAATCAATCCTTCCTTATTTAGATGAATTTGATGAAAATGTAAAAAAGATTGGTGCTTCAAATACTATTTTGCAGAAAGAAAATAAGTGGATTGGATTCAATACGGATTTAAAAGGTTTTTTATATTCTCTAGAAAATTTTTCAAGTTATAACTTGAATTCAAAAAAAGTTGTTTGTATTGGCGCCGGCGGTTCTGCTAAAGCTGTTTGTTTTGCGTTACTAGAAAAATCAATAAAAGCTTTAACTATAGTAAACCGATCAGAAGGACGCCTGAAGGAATTAATTGATTCTGTTGATATTTATAATAAGTCGCAAATTGATATTTCAGGATTACTTTTTTCTGATACATCATTATATACTAAATTAGCTGATGCTGATTTGGTTATTAATACAACTCCAATCGGGATGTCTTCACATTCAGATTTATCATTGTTAGACGATTATAATTGGGTTAATGACCATCATTTTTGTTATGACTTAATTTATAGTCCTAAAAAAACACGTTTTTTAGAAAAAGCAGAAGAAAAGGGTGCTCGTATTCAAAATGGATTGGCTATGTTAGTAGCTCAAGCTGCTTATTCTTTTGAAATTTTTACTGGTAATAAGGCTGATTTTGATTTTATGTATAGTAAAGTCAGTTAGATTATTTTTTATTTTGTGATACTATCNTAGTTAATGAAAACCAAGAAAAAAATAAGTTTNTTTTTATTATTTTCAGATNCTTTTAGACTAGTTAANTCTGACCCTTTTTTACTTNTTCCATGTGTTTTCTCAAGCCTGGTATTCAGTATTTTTTTTAATNTNTTTTTTGAAAAAAATATTAGTGATGGGAATATAGANTTTAGTGATTTNCCTGAAATATTTCTATTAGTNCCAATAATGTTACTNTTATTATTATTTTTTATTCTTTTATTGTTAGCTATGGTCTATTTGAAAAAAAAGGATCCTGAAAAAAGTTATACATTTTCAAATTATACNACTTTAATATTTGGAGTNTTTGGAAAAGTNATGAATTACTTTATATCATTTTATGCTTTTTTTATTNTTTCTTTTNTNTTACTTTCAACNTTTTTTGATTACATNTCATTTAATTTTGGAGTTCAATTGTTNTTTTTACTTTTGTTTTTTGTCTTATCAATTTGTAANTATTTTCTGCCNTGTTANNTTTTCTTAACTAAAGATACATTTGTTTCAGGTATAGTAAACTTTTCTTTATTTATTAAAAAACATAGTAGGTATATTTTTTATTGGTTTTCGTTATATTTTGCAATTTTTATTTTAAGAGTATATATTTTGACATTATTAGATGTTATTAATTCTTCTATAACAACAACAATTGCTGGNGTNATTTCTGGTGTTCTTGAATCGTTTTTGTTTGTTTTTACATTTATTTTAGTTNTTGAAATGCTGGGTTATAAATTTANAAAAACTGAACCNATAGTTATAAAATAAAATGAGCTCCGATTGAGTTTTCTCTTTTTAATGCAGAACTTATTATAATTTTACTTAATTTAAGCATGTTTTTTGTTTCTATAACTTCTTTATCAAATGTAGTAGTTTTTAAAATAGTATTAAATTTTTCGAGTTCTTTTAAAGCTAATTTTAATTTTGACTTTGACCTTATAATACCGGCTTTTTCCCACATGATAGTTTGGATTTCTTTTTGAATAAAGGTAATGTTTTTTATAATTTGATTTGACTTTTTAATAGTTGTTTTATTGTCTGGAATTTTAATCTTTTCTGAAGATAAAATTTTTCTTACTGCTCTTTCTGCGAAAACAATGGCTTCTAATAATGAATTTGATGCAAGTCTATTGGCTCCATGTACGCCTGTACAGGCAACTTCTCCTACAGCATATAATTTATTTAAGCTTGTTTCAGCGTGTTCATTTGTTTTTACACCGCCCATAATATAGTGTGCAGCAGGTGTTACAGGTAGGTTTGCTTTCGTAATATCGACATCTTTTCTTAGACAGAATGAATAAATTGTAGGATAGTTTTCTTTTATCTTATCTTTTAATTTTGAGAAGTTAAGATAGACTGAATATTTACCAGCATCAGATTCTTTATAGATGGCACGACTTACAATATCGCGAGCAGCTAAATTTTCATTTTTATCATATAACTTCATAAAATTTTCATTGTTTTTGTTTACAAGATAGGCGCCATCTCCTCTAATGGCTTCGGTAATTAAAAATACAGCTGATTTTTCTTTATCATATAAAAATGTAGTTGGATGAAATTGAATGAATTCCATATCTTCTAATTCACAGCCTACATCGTGGGCTAAAACATACCCATCTCCTGTTGAGACATCGGGGTTTGAACTATATTTATAGAGTTTTCCAGCACCTCCTGTTGCTAAAATAGTATTCATAGCATTGATTTGATAGTGGTTATTTTCGTCAAAACATAGGCAACCTGTACATGTATTTTCATTTTTAAGTAACTGATAAACGAATAATGATTCTAAAATTTTAATTTTTGGATGATTTTTAACGTGTTTAATTAAAATATTGATAATTTCTGCACCAGTAAAATCTTTATGATGTAAAACTCTTGCTTCACTATGAGCACCTTCTTTACTTAAAAGAAGTTCATTTTTTTCTTTATCAAAATTAACGCCTAACTCAATTAATTCCCTTACACGTTCGGGGCCTTCTTTAGTAAGAATTTTAACTGTTTTTGGATTATTATGAAATTCACCGGCTTTCATGGTATCTTCAAAATGTTTTTCAATAGTATCAGGGGGTATTAGGGCTGCAGCAATTCCTCCTTGAGCATAAGTCGAATTACTTTCTTTAATGTTATCTTTTGTAATTATTAATACGTTTCCTTTAGATGCAAGTTTTAATGCTGCGAATAAACCAGCAATACCACTTCCTAAAATGAGATAGTCAGTTTTTAGTATCTGTTCTTTTTTTTCTTTTTCCATATTCATTTTTTTGTTTTTTAGTTAAAATACTTAATTNTATAAGTTTAAACTATTTGAAAGGATTTTTTAATGGAATATAAACCGCTCGAATTTGAAGACTCTTTGATTAAATNTTGGACTGANTCTNCTTTATATCAAACTGATAACCAGTCTACAAAAGATAGTTATTATGTTTTAGAAATGTTTCCATACCCATCTGGTAAATTACATATGGGCCATGTTCGAAATTATGTTATTGGAGATTGTTTGGCACGATTTAAACGAATGAAAGGATTTAACGTTTTGTACCCAATGGGTTTTGATAGTTTTGGATTACCTGCGGAGAATGCAGCTATTAAACATAATGTTAATCCAAAATCTTGGACTGCTGATAATGTAGATTCGATGAAACTTCAATTAGAACGTTTAGGCCTTAGTTATGATTGGAATCGTGAAATAGCAACATTTAGAGACGATTATTATCGATGGAATCAGTGGATTTTTATTCAAATGTATAAAAAAGGTNTAATATANAAGAAAAAAGGGTGGGTTAATTGGGACCCTGTAGACCAAACAGTATTAGCAAATGAACAAGTTATTGANGGAAAGGGATGGCGTTCNGGTGCAGACGTNGAGAAAAAAGAGATTGAGCAATGGTATATAAAAATTACCGANTATGCTGAGGAACTTCTACAAGATATTGAAGATAAGCTTCATGAATGGCCAGAACGCGTAAAATCAATGCAACGGAATTGGATTGGAAAAAGTTTTGGAACTGAAATTGATTTTGATATTGTTGATGAAAATGATACGTTTTTAAATAAAGTCACTGTTTTTACCACGCGACCTGATACTTTNTATGGTGTTACTTATTTGTCTATTGCAGCAGAACACGAGTTAACTAATATATTTTCTAAATATGCGCCAAATAAAGCTGATATTGATTCTTTTGTTCAATCTATTTTGAAACAATCTGTGATTGACCGATCTGATCAATCAAAAACAAAGAGAGGCTTGTGGCTTGGAGTTTATGCTGTTAACCCTGTTAATAAAGANAAAGTNCCTTTATATGTCGCAGATTATGTTTTGATGGAATATGGTACAGGTGTTGTCATGGCAGTTCCTGCCCATGATGAAAGGGATTTTGTTTTTGCGAAAACATATCATTTGCCAACTAAAATTGTTATACANCCTAAAGATCAACATTTAGATAAATTAGAGTCAGCATTTACAGATTCTGGAGTATTAGTTTCTTCGGAACAATTTGANGGAATGGATAGTAATGAAGCTAAAAAGGCAATATCTAATTATTTAGAAGAGATACAAAAGGGTAGGGTTAAAGTACAATACAAATTACGAGATTGGTTAATTTCACGACAACGTTTTTGGGGTACTCCGATTCCTATGATGTATGATGAGGAAGGGANAGTTGTTCCCATTGAAGAAGATCAATTACCAGTTAAATTGCCAGATCATGTTAAATTTACTGGNCAAGGTAATCCTTTGGAAAAAAATAATGATTTTTTATATGTTAACGTAAATGGNAAACAGTATCGTCGTGAAACTGATACAATGGATACTTTTTTTGATTCGTCTTGGTATTTTTTACGCTATTGTGATCCAAAAAATAGTACTTTGCCTTTTTCTAAGGATATTGCAAATTATTGGATGAATGTGGATCAATATATAGGCGGTATTGAGCATGCTGTATTACANCTTCTATANGCCCGTTTTTTTACAAAAGTTCTTCGGGATTTAGGATTATTAGATATAGATGAACCATTTAAACGTTTATTATGCCAAGGAATGGTTTTAAAAGATGGTGCAAAAATGTCTAAATCTTTAGGTAATACTGTAGACCCTGCATATATTATAGATAANTATGGNGCGGATACAGCTCGTGTTTTTATTTTGTTTGGAGCTCCAGTTGAGCGTGATTTAGATTGGTCAGATGAAGGAGTTGAGGGCGCATTTCGGTTTTTAAAACGGTTTTATAAAGTAGTTACTGATTCAAGTCANTTTGCTTTAAAACAAGATCAAGAAAAGTCTTTTTTACGGATTTTACACAAAACTATTAAGTTTGTATCAGATGATTTAGCACGCTTCAGTTTTAATACGGCAATTAGTCGATTGATGGAATTAGTTAATTTTATTTATCAAAATGGAATGACAGTAGATTCTAGAAAAATTATGATTAGGTTAATTGCTCCAATTGCACCTTTTTTAGCTGAACAAGCTTGGACATTGTTAGGATTTGAAGATTCAGTTCATCAGGCTGATTGGCCTTCTTTTGATTCTCAATTAATTGAAGATGATGCTGTAACTGTTGTCTGTCAAATTAATGGAAAAGTTCGTGATCGATTAGATGTTCCTAAAGATAGTGATAAAGTCGCGTTGGAAGAACTAGCAAAAAATAGTGAAAAGTTACAAAAATACTTTGAGCAAGGTACTATACGAAAGGTTATTTATGTTCCTAATAAGCTTTTAAATTTTGTAGTTAATTAAAATAGTTCTTTTACTTTTATTTTATCAACGATTAACCTGTACTCAGTTATTTCTTTTTTGGAATCTGCAGTTTTGAGTTTATGGATTTTTAATTTTCCTTTTACTTTCGCATCTTTCCCAATTTTATTGCTAATAAAGCTATAATCTTTTTTTGTTTTAAAAATTAATTTAATTTGGTAATCAGTTGTTAATCTTAGCGCAATTGATTCAAATGGATAATTTCCTACCATAGCTAATTTTCCATTTAAATTTATTATATCGTCGTTTCTATAGGTATTAAAATTATCTGGATTACATCCAGTTAAGACTGTTAATAATAATGTTATGGTAATAAGATATATTATTTTTTTCATGATATTGTATACTATACCCTATTTTTTTGTTTTTTATTCATTTTTTTAATGATTTAGAAGAATAAATAGTAAATCGTCGTCGTATTGGTCGTAATTTGTAAAGTTTGAAAGATTTTCAATATTACTTAAGTAATAGATTGCGCCACCAGAACCTATTTCTAAATTTGTTGAGCTTGGCTCTAATGCTGATATTGTGTAATAGCCTTTGTAACCCAGAAGTCCTGTAGTTTGATTTACTACGTTAGCAGCATGAAAATATGGAATAATTTCTTCAAAACTTTCAAATTTAGTTGAGTCAAGTGATGTGAGAACTGAAAATATATCTGTATAATCATTGTTGGAGTAATTGTTTATTAGTAAGCCATAAAAGCTGCCATCTTGATTATATTGTAGGCGACAATATTCCATAAATGCAAAAGATAAACCGTAATTCCATGCACTGTAATTTGTTGTATTACTAATCAAAAGACCTAATCCATTTCTTAATTCATTATCTGTGTTATTTAGTCCATAATAATTAATATAATCTGTAATTTTTTCATTTATTAAAAAACCAGATGCCCCTGATGCAATCCCTTCTTCAATCCAGATATCATATTGGCTTAGAGTATTTGAATCCTTAATTCGTTTGGATAAACTAATTAAATGTGTTAGTTCATGTGCAATGGTTTCTTTATTTTTTGTGCTGGTTATTCCTTCATTTATATTTAAATATAATATTTCAGCTTCGTTTGTGAAATTATAATTTAATGATTCGCTAGTAAATAAATCATAAGACCAAAAATAACCTAATAAGGCATTGTTTTCAGACTCAAAATTCATATTATAGTAAAGTAAAATTACTTTGTTATTATTATCAACATCTGTTGGCGTATTATTTAAGATATTTGTTGCGTTAGGATAAATAGTATTATCAAAAAAAACTTGCAATGTTTTCCCAACTTTCAGTATTGATAGTATCATTTTCTTCAGCATAAATTAAACAATGTGTACCTGTGTGTTTAAGATTTGCTGTAACAATGTAGTTTGTATTATTTTCAAAGTTAAATACAAAAAAGTTTTTAGTCGTTGTTGTATTTTTTAAAATGTTTTTTTTTAAGTTTGGATTTTCTTCTTTCTCTTCAAATAAATTACTAATGTTTAAAGGAGATATGAAATGATAGGGTAATTTTACTTCACTTTCTTTTGGTAAAATTATTTTAGAACTTAAGTTTGTAAGATTAATGTTTGAATTACTTTCAGTAGATATGTTTGTGACTATGACGGCTTTACTTGGATATTCACTAGAACTTATTGATAATGTATTTGTATAGTCATTTGGATTACTCGAATTGGATACTTCTTTTGTTGAACTACAAGCAGTTAATAGAGTATATAATATTGTTACAATGATTATAGATCTTGTATGTAAAAGCATTATTAATAATGGTACAGTTTTTTTGTTTTAAAGCAAATTAAATTACAGAGTCGTTTAGCTCAGCTCGTGGCTAAAATCGCAAGTGCATATAAGTTGTCTATCACCTAATGCTTGATTTAACCTTCCAACGGTAGGCCAAAACTTTTTAGTTCGTAAAGATTCGATAGGGTAGGCAGCTTTTTCTCTTGAGTATGAATGGTTCCAGTTATCATTAGTTAATTCTTGCATTGTATGTGGCGCTTGTTTTAAAACATTATCTTCTTTATCAGCTTTATTGTTAATAATTTCATCAATTTCTCTTTTGATATTTAGCATAGCATCACAAAAACGATCTAATTCATCAGTGGATTCACTTTCAGTTGGCTCTATCATTAATGTTCCAGCAACTGGCCAAGACATTGTTGGCGCATGAAATGAATAGTCAATTAGTCTTTTTGCTATATCTTCAACGTCAATATTTGCGTCTTTTTTGAATGGTCTACAATCGATAATTAATTCATGAGCAACATGACCCTCTTTGTTAGTAAATAAAACGTTAAAGTCGTCTTTTAATTTTTCTTTAATATAATTCGCATTGCTAATAGCTATTTTAGTTGACTCTGTTAAGCCTCTACCACCTAATAATTTTATATAAGTGTATGAAATTAATAAAATACTAGCTGAACTATATTCTGAAGCCGCAATTGTCATTGTTGAAAATGGGTTGGATAAATCAAAACTTGGCATATGTTCAACTAAATGTTTTGCAACACAAATTGGACCCATTCCAGGACCACCGCCTCCATGTGGAATAGCAAATGTTTTATGTAGATTTAAATGACATACATCGGCACCTATGATAAACGGATTAGTTAAACCAACTTGTGCATTCATGTTAGCTCCATCCATATAAACTTGGCCACCAACATCATGAACTTTCTGACAAATTTCTGTTATATTTTCTTCAAAAACTCCATGAGTAGAAGGATACGTTATCATTAAAACAGATATATTGTCTTTATATCGATTTAACTTTTCATCAAAGTCTATTTCATCAATATAACCGTTGTCATCACATTTTACAGAGACGATATCTAATCCAGCAATTACAGCACTTGCCGGGTTTGTTCCGTGTGCTGATGTTGGGATTAATGCAATATTTCTGTGGGTTTGATTTATTGATTCTTGATATTTTTTTATTGTAATTAAACCTGCATATTCTCCTTGTGCTCCTGAGTTAGGTTGAAATGAAATCCCCTCAAAACCTGTTATTTGACATAAATCTTTTCCAAGCACATTAATAATTTCTTTATACCCTAATGTTTGTTCTTTTGGAGCAAATGGATGAATATTTCCAAAGCCGCTCCAACTTAGAGGAATCATTTCTGTTGCTGCATTAAGTTTCATTGTACATGAACCTAGCGGAATCATACCTGTAGTTAATGAATAATCTTTATTTTCAAGATCTTTAATGTATCTCATTAAATTTGTTTCGGAATTGTACTTATTAAAACATTCTTGTGTTAAATAATTATCTTTTCTGAAATTAATTTTAGGATTTAAGTTTTTTATCGTATTTATAAAATTGTATGTTTTGTTTAATGCAGTTGCAAAAAGTTTTGTGATTTTTTCGATATCATTAATTGTTGTTGTTTCATTTATACTTATTTGAACAGTGTTTTTATTATAGTAATTTAAGTTAATAGATTCATGTTCAAATAAGTTTTTTATTTTTTCAATTGTTGTAATGTTATTTATATTTAAACTTACAGTATCAAAAATATTTTCAGTGATTAAACTTAAATCGATTGCTTTCAGGTTTGTAGCTAATAACAATGCATTTGAATGAATTTTATTAGAGATGTTTTTTAAATCATTTGGACCATGATAACATGCATAGAAACTTGCCATGATTGCTAATAACGCTTGTGCTGTACATATATTTGAAGTCGCTTTTTCCTTTCTTATATGTTGTTCACGTGTTTGTAAAGCCATTCGGTAAGCTTTATTTTGATGTTTGTCTAGAGTTGCTCCAATAATTCTACCTGGTATTTTTCTGTTGTAGATTTCTTTTGTTGCAAAAAAGGCTGCGTGCGGGCCTCCATAACCCATTGGAATTCCAAATCGTTGTGATGATCCTACAACAACATCCACATTGTATTCACCAGGTGGAGTTAGCAATAATAAGCTCATCAGATCTGTTATGACAGTGATTAAACAATTATTATCATTGCATATTTGAACAAACTTTTCTAAATCTAATACTTCTCCATATAAATCAGGATTTTGTAAACAGATGCCGAATGCATCATTAAAGTTTATTTCATCAATATTTGAAAAAAGCTTTATATCTATATTTAAAAAGCTTGCTCTTGTGTTAAGCACAGATAATGTCTGAGGAAATGTTTTTGATGATACGTAATAGGTATTTGCTTCCTTTTTGTTTCCAGATCTTGATCTAAATAACATAACCATAGCTTCTGCCGCTGCAGTGGCTTCATCTAACAGCGATGCATTTGCAACTGGCATTTTTGTTAACTCAGTAATTACGGTTTGAAAATTAATTAAAGCTTCTAATCTGCCTTGCGATATTTCTGCTTGGTAAGGTGTGTATTGAGTATACCAATTTGGGTTTTCGAAAATACAGCGCTTAATAACTGAAGGAGTTATTGTAGGGTGATAGCCAAAACCGATATATGAACTGAAAACTTTATTTTTAAGAGCAATTTTTTCTAAGTGATTTAAAATATCATATTCTGATAGAATAGACTTAATTTCGAGAGACTTGCTTCTAATTTTTTTTGGAATTATTTCATCCATAAAATGACTCAATTTAGTATCGTTTGTGTGTTTTTTAAGAAATTGATTTTTCATAACTTAATTTTACATTTCCTGAAGATTTCTTGCAATTAATCTTTTTGTTGACGTTTTTTTTGTTTTTTTATAACATATTCATGTTTCAATTTAACTTTTTTAAGGAGCTTTTATGAGTGGTTCACCCATCACTATTTTAACACCAAGATCTGGAATTTATTTTAAAAGAGAGGTTTTGAAGGATCTTATGGATAAGCAGGTTTATGGTGTTTCTGCAAGTAAAGCTTTAGAACGTGCTGTTTTAATTTTGAGTTCAAACAAAGCCTCAGGTGAAGATCAAGCAAAGCTTATTGTAGATAGTGTTTTAAAAAAAGCTTTTGAAAATATAATTGAGGATGAAAGTAAGTTTGTTGAAAAAATGTCTGATGTCTATAAAAATAGACATAGTAATAAATCGAAGCACAAGTAATCTAAATTTTAATAGTTAAAGATTAAAAGTATGTATTTTTTATTGTTATTTTTTTTACATTTTTTAAGACAATTTAATCTATGAAACAAATAATATAAGTTTAATAATTAAGAGTAGTATTTATACTTTTTAAAAATATGGTGCTTTTTTGAGAGTTTTTTATGTTTAAAATAATATCAACATACACGAAATCCAATGTCTTTAAAAACTATGATTTTGTTCAATTATTTTATGAGTTTCAAAATGGGACAGAAATTTCAGAACTAGCCTCTCATCTTATTTCTTTACTTAATAAAAATAAATCGAATAACTTAGATAACTCACAGTCAACTCCACAAGCTTTAATAGAAAAATATTATATATTGTATGAAGAAAATGAATATATAAAAACTAAATATAAACAAGAATGTTGTGATGAAACAAAAGGAATCAAAGATACACTTAAAGAAATTTTATGCGTGCAAAATTGGATAAAAGAATTAGGTGTTAATAATCAAAACCAAATTTTGGAACAATTAACCTTTTCACTTATTTGTGCTAAGCAAGAATTTGCTATTGATAGACGAAATAGAAGGAAGGAAGGTTCAATGGATTCTACTTCTTCTGAAAAAAAAAATGAGGCTGTTACAACTAAAAAAAATAATGAGGCTGTTTCAACAAAAAAATATAATGAAGCTGTTACAACTAAAAAATATATTCCAGAAAAATATAGTGAAAATAGAAAAGATAATTTAGGTAATCTTTCTTTTAAATATAATTGGATTTGGTTAAAGGAAGTTGGTAAGTTACTAAATCAGTCAATTCAATCTCACAATTTAAAAAAAACTTTATGGTTTATTAATACTTTAAATACTGATATTTCAATAGAAATGTCATCAAAAGGAAATAACCCTAAAGAGGTTTACGATAATTTAATTACACTTAATAATGATCTTTATAAATATCTTTCTGAAGGGCGTTTAGAAAGACAACAAAAATCACAAGAACACATAAATCATAAAGAATTATTTAAAGGTAACACAGGTTTTTTTATTAAGCGTCCTACGATTTATGATTTTAGAAATAGTTTACTCAAAAGAAAAAAAATAGCTGTTGAATTAAAATATTTTCGCTTAGCTGTTCCTGAGTCTATTCGAAATAAATATGAATCTCATACTTATAAATTGCAAAATTATAGAAATAATAAAGAGAATTTAAAACTTTTTTTTGATGATTTTTTTGAAAAACATAAAAATTTGAAAATATTAGATGATATTTTTAAAAAGGCTAGTCCTGATTTAAACTTTTTGATTAAATATGAACCATTTTTTAACGATAAAAGCTATAAAAATATTAGTATAAATCAATTCCAAAATTTGGTTCAATTGTATTATTTAATTAAAAATAATGATGAATTTATTGGAAATATAAAAAAAATTTTATACAGAAATGATGAAATAGCATCTCAAGATTCTGAAATAGAGGATTATGTGAATTTTATTTCAGGAATAATTGAATATACATTTGTTTCCAAAATGATTGACATGTTTGATGATTCTTTAGAAACACCAAACAACCTAATCATTAAAATCCCTATTTCATTAGGGAAATTAGCTGATTTTAAACATACTTATGCAGCAGTAGCATCTCAACTTGCTCCAGGACTAGCACGTGACTTACATGCAAAGACAACTATTGAACCCTATTTGCCTGGATTAGAGCCATATTTAAATTCATTTAGTATGTATTCAGTATCTGTTGGGGCTTTATTTTTGTTGTGGGTAGGAAAAATCGATTATGCTTTTAAACCCTTATCTATTGTTATGTCTGCGGTTGCTTTAACACATAGCTCATTAAAATTCATGACTCATTTATTGGCATCATTTAATCCAGATCAACATGACTTACCAAAAAATCATGGACGATATTTTTTATTGGATCATTCTTTATTTCGTATGGGAAGTTTGAAAATGATTGAAGAAAAAGATGACTCTTATAAAATAACAACCCACAAAGGAAAGGATATACCTCCGGTTGCCGTTGAAAATGATACTAGGCATCAAGATATTAAATCATTGATCTCTTATTCTGAATTAAAATATTTTAAAGCTATTTTTGATAAAATAAATGAGACTAAAACTTTTTGGAATTTACCAACAAAACTTGTTGCTACTTTTTTAGTATCTTCAAATGTTTTTTTTGATCTTTCAGATGTTATTTTAAGTAAAAATTTTAATTCTAAATATGATGATTACTTTAAACTGATAGAATCTATCATTACGCTAGTTGCCTTATTTGAGCGTGGTGCGTTATCTTTGTATTCTTTAGCCGATAAGGAAAATACGCATATTGATAACTTTCATTATCAGCAGTTAATCATGCATACTAAAATGCTTAATCAATTATCTAAATTATGGGTAGATTCGCGTGAAAAAAATGAAATGAGCACTAAAAATAATTATTTGTCTTATTCATTTGATCGAGAATTGGAAAGATATATAAAAGATTTTTCATTTTATTTAAATTGTAATAAATCTGAACAACATTATTCGTTAACGGCTGAATCAAATAAATTTTTGGATCAATTACAAATTCGGGATCATTATATGAGTCTAAAAAAAATAGTTGTTAATTCTAAAAAAAATATTGATGAGTTAGATGAAAACCAAAAAAATCAATTAGAAAAAGTTAAAAAAGTATTTATAGATTATGTTAATGATGAAAAGTTTAGAGGAAAATATTCTGAATTTTGTTTAAAATTAGAATCTGAAAAAAATGGATCTTTGAAAACTTTTTGTGATTTAGTTGATTCACGAATTGAAGATTTTCTTGTTTTTGAAAATAAAGAAACGTTTTTTGAACTTTTAAAAACATCTTTACAAAAAGATTTAGATTACAAAAAAAAGTTGGGAGAAGGTTTTTGTGAAATGACACCAAATTTACAAAAAGATTTAGATTACAAAAAAAAGTTGGGAGAAGATTTTTGTGAAATGACATTAAATTTACAAAAATACAATTACTTAACAGATAAAATTTTATTCTTTGATGAAAAACAATTAGAATTATGTTTTAAATTATTTAAAAATATCGAAAAAAAGAAGAGCGGGGATGATCAATCTAATAAAGATAAAAATTTACATGAAGAATTAATTTATTATTTAGGTTTTATTTCTAAACCTAAGATAGATAGAAATGTTGAAATGAGAGGAACTAACTCTTTTGATATTACTAGGGGTTTAGAAAATTCTAATAATATTAAAGATCCTAGTAGACCAGATGCTGACTCTCCTATATCAACAAGAAGCTCCCCAAATGGTATTAAAAGACTAAATGCAGAATCTCCTATGGGAAAATCAGAAAAATCTTTTGAGTCTATTAGTGGTTCAGAAAATTCTAATTATATTAAAGATTTTACAAGACCAAATGGAGAATCTCCTATATTAACAAGAAACTCCCCAAAATTAGGGGCACATTCAGAGGTAAATAGAAATAGTTTAGGATATACTAGTGCGAGTTTACTTGATAACAGTGATCGAAAAGTTCATTATAGTTCGGATAGTGTATTCTTTAAAAGAATTTCTTCACATCATTCTAATTTAAATTTTGATGGAAAGCCTGGATCACCAGTTTTGATGCGTAGAACTATTTCTAATCAAAGCTCTGAAAACGGTCTAATTGGAAGAAGTGCTTCTTATTTATCTAACTTAAGTTCTAACGGTAATTCAGGATCCCAAATTTCGTTTTATGATACAAGTTTTACAGAAGGAAGCTCAAGCAATAAAAGTTCACTAGATCTATCTGACACTAATCCATTTTATGAATTACTTGATTTGTTAGACTTCATTATTGATCAAGATGATCAAAAAAATATTTCTGAAAAAGTTTGTGGATTAAGAGGAAAAGAAGGGTTTAAAGATATTTATATTAACTTTTTGGTAAGTTTAAGTATTAATAAAGAAGCAGGGGGTAAGGTATTTGATAATTTAATAAATGATAGTGAAAATTATAAACTAAAAGGTGAAGATAAACTTGACTTTTTAAAAACTATTACTGATTTAAAGAAGTTCAGTTATTATGGTGATAATTTTCATTCTCTCGTAAAAAAACATCCAGAGTTATTTAACAAAATCAAAGATGTAACTGAACTATTACCATTACAATGGATGAATCCAAGTAAAACAATTACTACCGTATTATCTTTGTTAAGAAACCAAAAATTTTTAATAGAATTAGGTGAGATTAAAAATACAATTAATGAGTTTCGTAAGAAATTGCATACAGATGATCCTTCTAAATTAAGTAAGTCTTTTAAAGAAGCTCCTTTTTGTCATCGTCTTGAAGATTTATGTTATTTGAAAATAGAGGAGACCTTTAACATAAAGGATTTTTTTCTTTTAGGTATTAATGATGATTTGTTTCAAATTATTTTAGCAGCTTACACGACACCTGGACTTCCTAGAAGTAGTGATTTTTTTGGGCTTTTTACTATTAATGAGTTTTTTGCTTTTAACTCAAAAACAGCTTTAGATAGTCCATTTTCAAAAGGAGGTCGAAAATGTCCAGGTCATGGGAAAATTGTACAGAAACTTTTTCATGACTCATTTAATAGCTTAATAAAAATGAATCAAGTACAAACATTTTCTATTGATTCAAAAAAAGTTCAGTGTAGGTTTAAGGTTATTAAAATTGATACTGATTCTAAATTTCTTGGTAATGATTCTTCTTTTGATGGTTCTAATCATAGTTCTTTAAAAGAGGATAAATCTAATTTATCATCTAGATCTGATGGCTCTTCATCCATAGAGCTTCCTGAGAATATGCCCAAACTTACACTTGATAAAACTCCTGATGACTATAAAAATTTTTCTAAAAAATCAAAAAAAAGACTTAAATATGATATTTCTGATTTTCCAAAAATAGATAACGAACCAAAAATTTATTTTTTTGAATTAAAAAACGATACTACTTCATTAGCTTTTCATAAATATGGTGAAGATTACATATTTTATGATGAAGCTTTTAAGGAAAAAGCAGTTTGTGAAGAAATTTATGGGGGTTATAAGTCAATTGAAGAAAAGGTTAATGCCTTGAAAGTTGAACAGAATATTTTTGTAGATAATGAAGATAAAATTATTTATAAAAAAGAAATAGATGGGAAAATGAATCAATTAACGTGTAAAAAAAATGTTTATGATAATGAACAAAAACGTTTTATCGAGGATACAAGTTTTTATTTGTTAGAAATATTTAAAAAAGATAAAAGGGATGAACTTGAATTCTCTATTTGTTCTGAAAATGAAATTGATTTGCTTGAATTAGAGGTTTTGTTTCAAAATAATCCTGAAGATTTAGCAGATTTGGTATTTCCTTCAAATACTACAGCAATGTCGTCTTTCTCAGATGAAAATTTAGATAACAACCTCTTTTTTGATAAAAAAAGAGATAGTCATGGTAACAACTTTTTGTTTTATCGACAAAGAGATGAGATTCTTAAATATATAAATGGACGAATTAATGAACAGTTTACAAGAAATGAAATGTTAGATAGAGTTAAAAAAGTTGCAAAATAGTAAGGGGTAAGCTAAAAATTTATGACAAATGATTTAGTTACTACGGAAAACAAAAGTGAATTTTCTATTGCTAAACTTTTAAAAGATATAGAGTTGAAAGATAACTTTACTATTTTTACAGTTGATAATTTTGTTCAGTTTAATTTGATTTCGATTGCAGGTGTATATAAAAAAGATTTTAAAAATTTTTTGGTTTTTAGAGGATCTGCTTTTGATAAAGTAATGCCATATTACTTTTTGCGTATATTTATTTCACAGTTAACTCAAAATAATGTTATTTTAGATCAAGTTAAAAACGATTTAGCACTTAAAAAACAATTTATAGAATCTTTTAAAACTAATAAACTTTTAATTTGGCTTTTTCAAGAAATATATCTTCATTTGGATCAACATAAAAAAGATTTTATATCATTTTTTTCAGATGAAAAGTTTTCTGTTTTACAAACAGTTTATAAAGAAGTTATTTCTTTAGCAAAGTTATTATTAAAAGAACCTACATGTATTGTTTTTTATGATTTTGATCAATGTTCTGATTTTACTCAACAGTTTTTTCAAAAATTAGTTAGTGATATTGATGATATTTATTTGTTAGGTACTTCAAAAATAGATATTGAATCTGAATATTTGAAAATTCATAATCAAAAAATGCCGGATGTATCGCCAGTTTATTTTGAGCAGTATATTAGATCTCGGTTTTCTTTTTTGGAAAATGATGATATTTCAAGACTTTATCATTCTTCTTCTGAAGTTGTCTTTTCGAATTTTTATGAGATTATTTCTGAAAACATAGTAAAAGAATATTTAAATTTGGGTGTTGCTTTAAAAGATTCTTTGTCCGTTTTTTATTTAAAACAAATTTTAAATAATACAAAATGTAAAGATATATTAGAGTTTATGATTGTTTTTTCTGAACCTTTTCCAAAAAAATTCTTTTATTTCTTTTTTACTTCTTTTGATGATGAATATTACGACACATTTTTAAATTTAATCAAATTAAACGTTATTCATTTGTCTGGTGATATTGATAATAATGACTCACATTGCTTTTTAATTGACAATAACATTAAAAATGTTTTGATTGAGTTAAACAGTGATAAAGCTAGTTATTTTTCATCGTTAAAAGGTGTTTTTTTAAATTTGTTACTTTTAAATAAAGTTGATATTAACGTGCAATTATCATATTTCTTATTAGATGCTATTAAAAATAGCTCTTTAAATTTTTCTGAAAAGCAGTTTCTTAATTTAATTAACTATTTAAATTATTCTGTTTCTATTTTTATTCATTTAAATTATGATGAATTTTTATCTTTTGTAACTACTTTAGAATTTTATTATGAA
>NZFK01000044.1 GCA_002690645.1 Rickettsiales bacterium | reverse complement strand
TAATTGAACTTTGGAAAGAGGGGAGTATAGAAATAGAAGGTAATGATTTAAAAAATATATATACAAGCTCAACAATCGATGTAACAAAAGGTGGTAAGACATATCATTTTAATTTCGACGTAGATCAAAACGAATATTTAAAAATGGGAAGCACCAGCCACCAAAGAAGGTTAGAACTATTAAATAAGAGTATAAATTCCACTCCCCCCCAAACTACAACAGCTAGCGAAAATATCAACACGGCTAAACCCAACCAGTATGAAGTTAAAATGACTGTTACACGTAAAGGTAAAATTCCGGATAAAGGTGATTTAGATAAAATTCTTGATAAAAACAATGGTTTTAAGAGAGATTCTGGCACAATGTTTAATTCTTTAACATCGGGTGTTAAAGATTATACTATTTTTGATAAAAAAGGTATTTCAGGTATAAACAATTCTGAGACATTAAAAGGTAAATATGAATCATTAGACACAAAAAGTAAAATGATTATTTTGATGGCTTGTGTAGAAGCTAAGCAAAATGACTTGTCAACAGATGATATAAAAGCTCTTCAAGATTTGAAAATATTAATTAATGATTCAACTATTGGTGATGAGATCGAAACAGACGATTTAAAGGGTTCTGAAGGTGCCGCCAAGGGTAAAGTGTTTGAATCTTTTATCGATCACGCACTAGTTTTTGCTCAAAAAACCAACTCTGTTAACTACGTTGAAGCTTCAAAAGTATCTGATTTTAGTTTTGATGATATTGTAATTGAATGTATGTTTATAGTAGATGGTAGTGTTTCAGTAATCCAAGACCCCAATGACACATTAAATGCGCCGGGTGAAAACGTAGTTGAACAACGAATTCAAGCAAAAAGCGATGCAAAAAATATAGAAAAAGAACAAACTTTAGCAATGCAGTTAGGTAAAATTGCTAAACAAAACCAAGAAGTAACTGATGAAAAAGTTTCTTTTGATGGTACAAATAAAATGTATAGAACACCACCACCCCCACCACCACCACCAACAACAGGAGTAAAAAACAGTAGACGAAGAAAACCACCACCACCACCACCACGATGAAAATAGACCAGCAAAGAAATAAATAGTAAAAAAGCCAAAAATAATGGCTAAAAAAGGCGTTTAAAGCTTGTTTTGATAGTGGCCACTAGCGAATTAGAAATAAATAATAAGGCGACTGAATTAAAGCTTGGTGAAAGTTTTGTTCTAAGCTGGATAACACATTATTTATAGTATAAAAAAAAGACTTCCAAAAAAAGAAAACAAAAAAATTAACTCCCAAAAAAACAAAAAATAAAAAAAATGTTTATAAACTTCTGATAGTTGGTAATAGAAATTGATTATTAAAAATAAAAAGGATTTTCAGTGCTTAATATTGTGTCAAATATTATTTTGGCGGTAGCAAGATCTATAAAATATGTCGTTAATGTAACGATCGTTGTTGCTGTGTTCATTTTAGTAATTTGGATTTTAAATCTTGCTCATAATGGAATTCGAGAAATGTTTTTTTCGACAAAAGAAACCAATTACGAAACGCAGTTGGTTCAAAAAGCCACTCATTTATTAGACATCATTTTACCAAGTGATAAATATTTAGTATTTGCTTCTGTAAAGTTTCGAGACAAAGTTGAAAAAATCCAACAACATGTCAAAGACCCTAAAGAACTTGATGAAATAAAAAGTTCATCTATGTCACGTGAAATGATTGCCGCCCCAAAAATTAAAAAAATGGTAATGGAGGCAGAAGAATCGATTCAGTTACCGGGTATGGAAGCTTTAGTAACAACAGCAAATCGATTTAGTATTCAAGATGATTATGGAAAAGAAGAAAAAACAACAGAGTCTCAAACTCATCAAGAAACAGCGAAATCATTTTACTTTGACGAAAAGAAAATCGAAGTAAGTTATGACAATACGTCAATTAGTAATATTAAAGTTACTGTTTTAGTTGATCCAGCTGTAATTACAGAAAACGAATTATCAGTGGAGGGCTTACAAGCTACATTATTAGATGTTTTGCCATTAGATCTTGAACGTGGAGATCTGTTAAGCGTTAAAACACAAGCCATCGAATTAAAACCAACCTTTTTCGAAAATGTATATCAAATTTCGCAAATTGTGTATGAATACGTAGTTGAATATTTGGTTAACCCTGTTGTCTTCGCTTTAAACCAATTAGCAAAATATTGGCAACTAATAGCCACCATAATAGGCATAATGGTAGCTATTCCAGTTGTTAAGTATCTTTTTGAGAATTTAATTAAGTTAATTAAATATGTAAATACAGTCCGAAAAGAAAATCAAGCTAAAAGAGATGCTGCCCAAAAAGCTGAAGAGGCGCAAAATGCTATCCCTGTAAACGTAGATTCCAAAGGTGTGCCAGAAAGTTATCCATCTGGTGTGATAGATGCCGTCAAAACAAAGAAAAAAGAATCAGTCGAAGTTTTAAAATATTGGATGGGGTTAGATAACAATGAGTAAGATAACAAATTTAGATAAGGTTATTATTGTATTGTCATTTATTTATAAACAAGATGTCAATTTGTTACGCGATTTTTTAAAAGAATTTCAATTATCCGATTTTCAGCGCCGTTACATTTTAAGTCGAATCAATGATAGCCCTTCTTATCGCATAGAAACAATTCAGACGGTTTTAAAAGAGTTTTATGAATTAACTGAAAATGATGCTCTATTTAATATGAGTAAAGATATTACGGGTGAAATTCAGCAGTTTGGAGCAAGTGAAACAAAAGTAGCGACCNCAGAAGTAAAGCAGCAAGAATTTTTTGCAGGGTTATCAAATGATGTCGTGTTTTCGTATATTAATAAACAAGGCGCAGATGTAAAGGGCTTACTTTGTCATTTTCTTCCAATGAGTGAACTTAAAAGTATGTTCACAATTTTAGATCCAAAAACAATAGGCAATTATTTGGCTGCATATCATAACATTTCACCAAGTAACGAACTTTATTTAGAAAAGTTTGGCAATTTTTTAATGAAAAAAATTCAAACCGAGGGCGAAGCAAAAGCCGTATCTGCAGCAGATAAAGATTCTCAGTTTATTCAGATGTTAGAGATGTTAGATAACGATGCGTTTAACAAAATCGAAAATATAAGAATCGATCAACGTGTGATTAAAGATTATAAGCCTTATTTTATTCAACCTATAGATATAATGCTCTTTTCAAAAGAGGACCGCAAGGTAATTGTCGATATTTTGTTCGAAAAAGAGGTGCTGCCCCAATTTTTAACATTATTAGCTGAAGAACAATCAAAGGAACTATTAAGTTTATTAACATCCAGAAATGAGGCCATTGTAAAAGACGATATGGACTTATACAAAGAAAAGCTCGAAGAAGATAAAATAGAAGAAATTCATTTCGATTTCATTAAATTAGTACGTCAACTACAGTCAACGGGCGAAATAGACCAGTCAATTAAGAAAAATATCACAGTTGCAAAAGCAGCTCCAGCTGCAGCGGCACAACAAGTAGCTNCAAAAGCAGCTCCAGCTGCAGCAGCACAACAAGTAGCTGCAAAAGCAGCCCCAGCTGCAGCAGCACAACAAGNNGCTGCAAAAGCANCCCCGGCTGCAGCAGCNCAACAAGCGGCTGCAAAAGCANCCCCGGCTGCAGCAGCACAACAAGCGGCTGCAAAAGCATCCCCGGTACCTCCTCAAGAGGGAACGGAAAAAAATAAATAAAAGGAATAAAAAGGAATAAACAATGGCAAAAAAAAGAGGGTTTGTAATAGATGTAACGCTGGTAATCGGAATTGTATTGGCATTTGGTTTAAATGCATATGCAATTGGATTAGAGTATATAATTGAGTTGTTTTGGAATCCGCCATCGTTAATTATTGTATTAGGTGGTGTAACAGCTGCGGCTCATTTACAGTTTCCTGATACTCAATTTAAAAAAATATTTTCTCGTTTGAGAGTAGCATTTAGTATAAAGCAAACCCAAAATTTCAAGTTAGATATCGAGTTTATTTCTGAATTAGGAAAAAAAGTTCGTGTTCAAGGATTTGAATCAATTCAGCCAGAAGTTGATCAGCAAACCGATCATTTCATAAAAAGTGCCTTACAGCTTTTGGTCGATAAAGTATCACCGCATGATTTAGAGCTAATTTTATTAGAAAATATCAAATACATTCAAAAAAGACATTCATTAGGTATTTTATTTTTTGAAACAGCGGGTAAATATGCACCAGCCTTTGGTTTATTTGGAACAGTTGTCGGGCTTATTAAATTATTAGCCGATTTATCGAGTCCTGAATTATTTGGCCAAAGTATGGCGATGGCGATGGTAACAACATTTTATGGCCTATTATTTTCATACTTAGTCTTTAACCCACTTGCTGGCCGTTTGAAAGTATTAAGTTACGAAGAATCACTTCAAAAAGAAATGTTATTAGTAGGTATTATTGCTTTAGCAAATAATGATGCTCCTTATGTAATTAAAGAAAAAATGCAGATGTTTTTAACTGATAAAGAGAGACGAAAGCTATGGAAAACGAAGGATTAAATTCGGGTGGTGATGATGGTAATGAATATTATATGTCGTTTACAGACATTGCGATGCTTTTATTGGTTTTTTTCATTTACTTATATTCTATTTCAAGTATCAATCAATCTACTATCGAGCAGGCATCAAACATGATTAAAGAAAGTTTAGGTTTTGAAGATGAAACACAAGCCACATTAGAAGAAATAGAGTCTAATACGGTCTATACAGATAATATGCCTAAAAAAACTGATCTGGATAATGAAATGATGATTTCATTAAATCAAGATCTCTTGTTTGTACCAGGTTCAGCGACAATTAAACCAGCAGGTAAAATTTATTTACAGAAACTTGCTGAAATATTATCGTTTCGAAGTGTCTTAGTAATTATTGAAGGCCATACAGATAACGATCCCATAAACACATACGCTTTTCCATCAAACTGGCATTTATCAGCGGTACGGGCATCTGCAGTCTGTAAAATTTTCGAGCAATCTGGGATCCCCCCAAGTCGTTTAAAAGCGGTTGGATATGGGCAATCAAGACCATTAGTCGAAAATGTCGACGCAGCAAGTAAGAAAAAAAATAGACGTGTCGAAATATTTTTAAAACCAATTGAGGAGGGATTCTAATGATTAAAGAAATGGTACGCGAGGTTTACATTCAGCACTTAAAAATTGCTAAAGAGTTATCCGCGTCTTTAACATTAGATTTCAAAGATTCAATAAACATTAATAATGTTGAGATTGATGCGTCTGTAAGTAAAATGGACGATCTTAAAAAAGATCACCCAGGCATGTTTTCAGTCACCTTTTATGCAGATGACGGACGTGGTGTTTTGGCGTTAGATAATAAAGTTTGCGAAACGTTAAGTCGGAAGTTTTTAGGGTCAAGTAAAGCGTTAGCGGCACAGCCCATTTCTCCGATTGTAAAAGAGTTTTTTGCAACGACTATCAGTGAAAAAGTGAAAGAGTTATATGAAAAGCATGACTACTTTGTCACCTTTGACAAACGTGTCCAAAATTTTGATAAGGTATATTTTAACGAAGAAATCGAATCTTACAATATTGTAAAAATGACATTGTTTGACAAAATGGCTGATTCCGGAATGATCTACTTTCTTCTTCCTGATGTCAGTAAAGGGGAGGAGAATTAAATGAAAAAAATAGTATTACTATTATCCATTATCGGATTACTATTTACAGTAAATATTCAAGCATTTGTTATGTTGCCATACCAAAAATTAGGCTACGACTATTTTGAAGTATTTCTTAGATATGACACAACCACGTTAGCGCCTGGTGCAGACAGTGATGACGATATCGTAATTTTTGGCTATGTTGGAATGGATTTCTCTTTTAGCAATTTAGCCTATAACATGCGAATTATTCCTGTTGCGATGGAAGATGCTGCAACGGGTACAGCAGACGAAATTTCATGGACTGTACATAATATTCATTGGCAATTATTCAAAGATTATGATTACGGATTTTTTAAGAATATAAAACCTGGGTTTCAAGTTGGTGTAACCAATTTAGGTTTACCGAAAACAACATTAAGTCAAAATACAGCGTTAGCCAATTATTTATCAAGTTATTATTTAGCTGCAGAATTTCATATTTTTGAAAACCCAAGACTCAATTTATATTATGGGATGAATTTTAATGCGGAAGTGAATGAAAGTAGTGAAGTCTATATTCTTGAATATGAATTCAATAAAAATAGGTTTTATTATGAATATGCTTATAAGGCCAGCTACCTTGGTTTAGTCCTTTATTTTACAGAGTACAAATCATTGGAAGTAGGAATTAATATTTCAGGTGATCTAGAAACAAACTTACTAGATGATTCTGGTGGTTTTACTGATTCAGATGGAGATGGAACTGTCGATGTAATGTTTAGTCCGGTATATTCATTTTCAATTCATTTTGAAAACCCAATAAATCGAAAAGCAAAGAAAAAGAAAAAGCAATCGCCATTAAATATTGATGAGTGGACTTATCTAGAAATGGAAAAAGCATTACTAAGTTTTTATGATCAAAATTTTAAAAAATCATTGCTACATTACAATAATGTTGTCGAAAAATATCCAAATTTTGGATTAGTTCACTTACGCTTAGGCAATACCTATTATCAACTTAAAAATTATCGATTAGCAGAATTTCATTGGAAAAAGGCACTATTATATCAAGTAAATAATCCTGAGGAAGTTGTCTACTTTCTAAAAAAACTGGAGGCCAAGAGTCTTGAAGTTGAAGATTATTTGCCAGAAGAATAGATGGATCATTATTTTCCTGTTGCTGCTCTTTTTTCCATGTTTTATTTACGGACAAGAAGAGCCTACCGAGATTGATGATATTGAGCTCGATACAACTATCGATCTTGATAGTATTGAGTTAGCTACAGATTTAGATGTAGATGGCGATGCTATCAATTTAGACATCGATATTGATACAGATCTAGACACTACTATTGATCTTGATATCGATCTTGATACAAATACCACAACCGATGCAGCTCCCAGCGGCGCCGATGATTTTGCTGAAATATTGCGCTTATTAGAGGCCCTAAATATTGAAACTGAGGTTGTAACACGAAATCTTGTCCCAGAAGAAGAACTTGTTGGAGAAGAAGAGTTTATTGAGCGGACCGAAACTGAAGAGCCTGTCGAGGAAGCTCAAATTGTTCGCGAAGAGGTAACTCCTACAGAAAGTATTCTTGTGGCGGAGCCAGAACCAGAACCCATTGTCCCCAAGCCTGAAGAACCGCCATCAACAGCTGAAGTGGTTGCTGAAACCTTAGACAACATTATTGTTGCGACGATTGAAAAAGAAATGCGTCAAAAACGAATTCCCAAAGAGCAGCCATGGTTGGAAGTGGGGATGGATTATTATTTATTTAATTTTGCCACTAGTAAACGGTTCGATCCCTTTGCTGCAGTACATGGCGTTGGCGGAATATCGATAAATGTGAAGGGTGTAGAGTTTTTTTATGGCATGAATACGATTTCACAAGACTATGTCGAAAACTCAATTTATTATACATTCGAATCAATAAATATGAATTACTCATCAATGGGCTTATCCTACCAATATTATTTAGATGCAAATTTTTCAGTTCACGTAGGATTTATTCAAGGAAAGGCAACCGGCGCCTACATGGGCGAAAATTTAAAAGAGGCATCACAAACCGCGATTTTTATTGGTGGAAATTACGATATTTTTGACTCTGTGACAGTCCGCATATTGTTTGTTCCATATTTAAAGTCTGTTTTTGAATTAGATGATTTAGAGGGCTCGTACATCACATACGATTTTATTAACGATACTAAAATTACTACAACAGAAACGATGAACAATGTTTATATTGGAATGACATGGGCATTGCCATACTTAAGGCTATAAATTTTTAAAAGATTGGTAAGTAGAAGATGAAAATAAAAAAAAAGTTTAAAAATAATGTTTTAGGACCATATATAGATGGAGAATAGCTATGTCAGAAAAGACACCTAAAAAATTTAGAGTAAAGTTGATCTACAGCCTAGCAGGGACGTCATTAACAATTTTAGTTGTGACTGTTTTGCTAATAGCTGGGTATTCTTATTTCCAAAGTAAGGCAACATTAGAAGAGTTAAGTCAGGAAGTTATTAACAACGCATCTGAAACAATTTATCAAAAAACCTTTTCTTATCTCGAACAAGCGTTATCCATAACAAAGTTTAATTCAACAGTTTTAACAACAAGTCCATTATCCTCTGAAAACGAACAATTAATTCGTGACCTATTTTTAAATTCATTAAAAATATACCCTCAATTAACGTCCTGCATAGTGGGATATGAAACAGGTGATTTTTATATGGTCAGGCGAAAAGTAGATGGGTTTATTATACGAAAGATAGATGTAGCAAAACGTAGGGATAGTTTAATTGAGTATGATCGAAATTTTACGATACCTGAGGTCCAAAAAATAACAAGTTCATTTGATCCAAGAAAAACAGATTGGTTTAAAGGTGCATTAAGTGATGACAAAGTTTATTGGACAAATGTTTATACGTTTGTCCGTGAAAAGTCTCCCGGCTTTACGGCATCTTATGCATTTGAAGATAGTCAGGGACGAAAAGGTGTATTTGCTGTAGATATTTTACTATCTAATTTAATTTCATTTATTTTAAAGCAAAATATTGGATATGAAGGAAATATTGTTGTGATGGATGGCGAAAAAAACATTATCGCTGCATCGGGGCAATTAAGTAAACTAAGAGATTTATATCTAACAAAAGATTCGGTAAAAATTAAGGATTTAGAGCAAGGGTTTATTACCCAAGCTGTAGATCAGCATTTTCGTGATAAAAAAACTCGTTTTAAATTTGAGTTTGAAACAAAAACATATGTGGCTTATTTTAAATCTCTAGCGCTTTCTGGTTGGCGTATTCTTGTGTTAGTCGATCATAATGAAATTTTTGGTGCTGCTTTAAAAACAAGCCGAAATGTATTATTTATTTCGTTATCATTACTAGTAATAGGAGCGCTAACCATGAGCTATATTTCGCGACTACTATCACGACCTATCCAAATAATTACGGACCATGCTAATAAAATAAAAAGTTTCCATTTACGTTCCACTCTAAATGTTAAAACGTTTATAAAAGAAATTTATTTTTTACAAGAAGCCATCTCATCAATGCAAGCCGGTTTAATGTCGTTTCAAAAATATGTACCTGCAGATTTAGTTCGTCAATTGATAGAAACAAATCAACAAGCAACGATCGGTGCGGAAATGAAAGAGCTTACAATGTTTTTTAGTGATATCCAATCATTTACTAAAATATCAGACGAGTATGCCCCTGACGATTTGGCTAAATATTTATCTGAATATTTAGAAGTGGTTACAGGCGTGATAAAAGATTATTCAGGAACAGTAGATAAATATGTAGGTGATGCCGTTATGGCCTTTTGGGGTGCACCTAGACCAAACGAAAATCATGCTATTTTTGCTTGTCAATCCGCAATCAAAATTCAGAAAAACCTAGTGTCGTTTAATGAACAAATGAAAAAGTTTGGTGGTAGCCCAATGCTAACTCGAGTTGGGATTCATACAGGTGGTGTGGTTGTGGGGAATGTAGGGTCTTCCGAACGGATGAACTATACAGTTATAGGTCAAAATGTGAATTTATCAAGTCGTTTAGAGGCAATTAACAAGCGTTATGGAACTCAAACAATTATCAGTGAAGATACGTATAAGCATGTCAAAGAGCTTTGTCTTGTTAAGTCTTTAGATAAAGTAATTTTTAAAGATAGTTCGCAGGCCATGCAACTTTATGAGCTTGTAGCTGAAGTAAGTGACTCAGAAGACGAGTTAAAAAACTACATCAAGGAATACGAAAGTTATAAAAGCCTTTATTTAAACAAACAATGGAATGATGCAAAAACAGGTTTTTTAAAATTAAAGTCTACAAACCCTGAAGATGCTGTTTTAGATTACTATGTCGAGATGTGTGATAAGTTTATATTAAATCCACCAGCAGATGATTGGGACTTTGTCTTAAATATTGATGTAAAAGCGAAAGAAGAAAAATAAAAGTTTTTAAAAGTTAATATTTAAAACCACTTAAATTAGTGGTAATATAGTATTCCCATGAAAAAAATAGGATATCAAGTAAAAAGGTCTCATCCAGGAGTTTTTATTCGAACAACACAAACAGCTGTACAAGCTGGCTTTCCATCACCTGCCGACGATTTCAAAGAAGAAGGTATTGATTTAGATGGCTTACTCATTAACAATAAGCAGTCTACCTTTTTAGTTAAAGTAAGTGGTGATTCGATGCTGGGTGTAGGGATATTTCCAGGAGATAGACTAGTCGTTGATCGGTCATTAAAGCCAAAACATAATAGTATTGTTATTGCATGTATAGAAGGGGAGTTTACTGTCAAACGGTTAGTTTATAAAAGTCAAAGTTGGGTATTAAAGCCTGAAAATAAGGCCTATCCTACAATAAAGTTTCGTACAGATGACGATTTTATTTGGGGTGTAGTAACATATAATTTACGCAAATTAGCTTAGAGCACTAGTTTCTTTTTTTATTTCTGGTTAATATAAAGGGCAATGAAACGTCTTATAGTTGTCCTTTGCTTTTTAATTGGATTATTCAATCAACTTACTGCGGCCGAAGTTAATATAGCAGTAAAAATTAAAAATACGCCCGTTGCCATTCCAGAAGCCAATATTGATATTCAAGAAAAAAGCTATGAGACCGATAAAAATGGGCAACTTAAAGTAGAGTTAGCGCCAGGACAATATACGATAAATGTACAAGCTGTAGGGTATGAAGATAATACCATAAGCATTGATGTTAAAAATGATGTGCTTGATATTGTCATCGAATTAGAAGTAAAAATTGTTGTAAAGGCAACGACACAAACGGTGACATCAGAAAAAGTAAGTATTGGTTATCAGCGTGTAGATGGTAAATCAATTAAGCGGCTTACTGAAGCAACCCTTATTCCTGATGTAATGAATTCATTAAAGTTATTACCTGGTGTCTCGAGTGATGGCACAACAAGTTCAACGATTTATATAAGGGGAGGGGATAGGGATGAGATAATAGCGCTTATTGACAATATTCCAATAAGAACGCCATATTATTTTGGTGGTGCAAATTCAGTTTTTAATCCTAAAACAATCGAAGCCGTCGAGTTTTATCCAGGTGGCTATGGGGCAGAGTTCGGACAAGCACTTTCAGGGATTGTAGATGTTGAAAGTCTGGATGGTAATAATGATTATTTTTATGGAAGTTTAGACGGAAGTTTATTAGAGTTAAATAGTTTTTTTAATATTCCTGTAGTGTCAGAGAAATCTAATTTAACAGTTGCTTTTAGGCGAACCCATTATGATGTTGCACTAGAAATAGCTGAAATATTGGGGTTATGGGAAGAGTCATCATCGACATTACCAAGTTATTATTCGTTAGAGACAAAGTATGTCCATAAATTAAATGGGAATCATTCACTCGAATTAAGTTATCGAGATTTTATTAGCAAAATGGATTTTACATTTGAGGATGAAGAAACAGACGAAACATTTTCTTTTAATATTTTTAATGATTTAAATATTTTAAGTACACAACTAGAAAGTCAACTCAGTAAAAAGTTTTTCAATCGCTTTTTGATTGCTCGAAGTGCTTCAGATGGAAAGTATGTGATTGATACAACAAATTTTGGTTTTACGAACAATTATAATCAGCCCCAAACCTTTATTCGAAATGATACAACCTGGACACCAATTGATAAGCATCAAATAGACTTCGGCGGCTTTATGTATAATTATATCGAAGATAGCACAGGCCAATATACGTTTGTATATACAGACGATTGGATTGAAGATGCAGAAGAAGTAACTGTTAATATTTCTTTAGATAGTTTAATCCGATTAGGGGGTGTTTATTTAAAAGATACTTACCAAGTCACACCTCGTTTTACAATAGAATATGGGGGACGATTAAGTTTATTTAAAGTCGAATCATATTCAATTCGATCATATTTACAACCTCGCTTAACCCTACTTTATAACATAAATGATAAAACGACTTTTAAAACTTATTTTGGTACATATCGTCAAATAGGACAGGAAGCTAATAGCAAAATGCAAGCGGATGGGTCGTTACAAACGTTATTACCAGATTTGAATATGCAACAAAGCATTCAATATGGTGCTGGTCTCGAACATTATTTAAGAAAAGATATCTTATTTAAGACAGAATATTATAGAAAAGATTATACCGATTTATTTATAAACGAAGCTGTTGAACCAGAGACTATCTTTACAAATAGTGGAAAAGGGTATTCAAGAGGAATTGAAGTCATGCTACAGCAATTAGAAGGTGGGAAGCAACATGGTTGGTTAACGTACACTTTATCTGATACAAAAAAATATAATGAAGATGGTTGGTATCGTCCAGAATATGATTTGCGGCATATGGGAACTATTTTCTATGAACGAAAATTAAATAAAAATCGATCACTTATCGTATCATCACAAGTTAGAACAGGAAAACGGTACACACCGTTAGTGCAAGCAGCGGATGGTACATATTCAGAGGGGGCATTATTTTCAAAACGATTAAATTCTTATATTATGGTCGACATTTGGTACCAACATCCTATTGACGTTGTTACTTTATCTGGTGTTTTTAGGTTTGGTTTTACAAACGCTTTAAATAGAAAAAATGAATTGAGCTATCAGTTTAACAGTCAAACAAATGAACCTGAAATTGCATATGATTTTCCTCAATTTCGTTTTTTTATTGTAGGGTTTGAATTATTTTTTTAAAGGAGAATTAAAATGATTGTTGAGTTAATGTATAAGGGTGGGCTTGTGATGTGGCCTATAGTTTTTGTGGCTTTTTTGGCTGTGTTTTTAATTGTGTTAAAAGCAGTTAATTTACTCCCTTTATATGTGCGTTATCGTAAATCAAATGTTGTAGAAGAAACGAAAATATTATTACAAAAAGAAAATTATCAAGAAGCAAGAGAACAGCTTTCAAAGCAAGGTCCTATTGAAGAAATGTTATTGAAAGGAATAGATTATATACAATTAGATTATTCAGAAGAGGCAATAAAAGATCGATTAGAATTAATTGTCACAAAACATGGTTTTCAGTTTGAAAAACGAATGCAACTTATTTTAGTCCTTGCTGAAATCATGCCTATGTTGGGCTTGTTGGGAACTGTTTCAGGAATGATAAATGTTTTTAAAGCAATTTCAGTGTTTGGTACAAGCGATGCGCAGGCATTAGCGACTGGTATCTCAGAAGCTTTAATTACAACCCAAGTTGGACTAGTATTGGCTGTACCAACGATGTTTTTTTATACGATATTAAATCATTATATTGATTTTAAATTAAATTACATGAAACAGGCAGGTTCAAGTATTGTAACGGTTTCACGGTATTTGTCGGGACGATAAATGTTTGTATATCAACGTCAAACCAAGCCTGCAAAATTAAATATTGCACCATTAATAGATTTAATTTTTATTTTATTAATTTTTTTTGTAGTATCGACCACTTTTTCAAAATTACCAGGAATCGAAATTAATCGACCAGATGCAACTGCTGTCACGCAACTTCCTTTAGATAGTTTTATAGTGGCTGTTACAAAAGATGGTGATTTTTTTATTGATAAACGCCAAGTGTCGTATGATCAACTCAAGTCAATATTAAGTAACCAGTTTAGTATTTCGAAACAGTTAAGTGTTATTGTAATGCCAGATGAAGACTCTGCTATAAAATGGTCTATCCAAGTGTTAGATATATGTAAAATATTAGGAATAGAAAATGTCTCAGTTGCTGAAGAAGTTCGTTCAAAGTAAAGTTATCGAGTTTTTTATTAGCTTATTCATTGTTTATGGGCTTTTATTAATGTTAGCGGCAATGAATGTTGAGGTTAATACAATAGATATTGAAGATACTATCCCGACACCATTTTTTAAACTATATAAACCAAAAACAATAGCACTCAAAAGTACGGTAGCATCTGCCCTAAAAACTGAAAAAAAGAATATTGAAGAAAAAGCAGTTCTTCCTAAAAAAGAAGAGTTAAAAGCTGCCGAAAGTGAACCTCCGTTAAAAGAAGCTGAAAGTCAAGAAGATGTGTTAGAGGTCGACGACGTACCCATAGATCTTAGTCAGGTTGATGATGCTACCCCAGTTGTTTTAAAAAGTATTCGGCCCAACTATCCTGAAGTAGCCAAAAAAGTAGGGGTTGAGGCTAGTTTATTACTCGAGTTAATAATTAATGAAAAAGGGAAAGTAATGTTTTCTCATGTGATTTATTGTAATCAACCAGGGTATGGTTTCGAAGAAAGTGCAAAACGAGCTGCTAGTAAATTAATGTTTAAACCTTTTACAAAAGATGGAATAGCAACAAAAGTTAAAATTGTTTATCCTATAAACTTTAAATTAATTTAAAAAATATAATAGGGATAAAAACAATATTCAGTAAAAGAAGAAGGTTGAATGAAAAAAAGTATAATAGCAATATTATTTATCTTATTATTACAATCGTGCATAAATGCAAGTGTAACACTTTCTGCGGGATATAATTTATTTAGTCATTATTCTAAAAATATGCGTTCTGTGGCTATAATACCAGATATTAATCTAGATATAAGTCGTTTAAATATAGGGGTTGCATTTGGTGAAAGTATATTGTCAAACAATACTATTTTTACAGCTAAATATCGAATTCATAAAAATCAACCTAAAGGATTATCTTTTTTCTCTAATCTTGGAGGTTGTGTCCAGGTTGCAAAAGCCGCAAGTTATATATTTATAATTAATAATTCTGCTGATTATTATTATCAAAAAAATTGGATAATTTCATTTGGGTTAGGGTTTGATCTCTTAAATTATACCGACCAAAATGATTCATTTACGTTATTGAGTCCAAGGCTATTGTTAGATTTAAATAATCCTTTTGGAGGGGTAGATATAAGTCTTCAATTTATCAAATATGGAGTTTCATTTTGACATATAAAATATCAAAAAGTTTATTTTTTTTAAGTATGATCTGGGCACTTTTAAGCTGTAGTACAGTGGTAAATCAGTATGTTACAGATAACCAATCTACGTTAACAACTCTTGCTGAAACAATAACAGAAACATCTTTACAAGCACAAATGGAGTTATTTCCTGAACTTCCACGTCATGTACTGGATGCAAGGTCTAGCCATGTTGCTGTTGAAGAAAACATTCGTCAACAAATGGAAGCTTATGGCTATGACGTAAGTACTCAAAATGTTACATGGAATTATAATAGTTCAAGTTATTCAATGAATAATATAATTGTAAAAAAAACAGGCTCAAATCCATCTAATAGGCCTATCATAATCAGCGCACATTGGGATACAGTACAGAATTCGCCTGGTATTGTAGATAATGCGTCAGGTTGTGTAGCTATGCTCGAAGTAGCGAGGCTTTTACAAGGACAAACAACAGTAGAAGATATATATTTTGTGTTTTATGCGTTTGAGGAGGTTTATTATGAAGAAAATAATTCGCGTATATTTTTGGGCTCTCAGACATATCTAAATGAATTAAAGAGCCAAAATAGTAATCCTAAATTAGTAATAAATATGGATATGATAGCTTACACTACTGACAAAGAGCCTGAACCCAATGCCATTTCTTGGGCTATTGATTGGCCCACTGTGGGAAATCACATTTTTGTATTTGGCTTAAAAAGCTATACCGAAACATCGATAAAAATGGCATCACTTGCAAAAAATTGGATCCCAAATCTCAAGTTCCATAGTATGAATGTAAGTTTAGAACAAGTGCAAAGTAAAGATCTATTTAGCAGTTTACAACGCAGTGACCATTACACATATTGGAAAGAGAATATTAATACAATATTTATCACAAATTCCGATCTTCGTTTTCCTCATTATCATGAAACAACAGACACCAAAGATAAAGTCGATTACACCTTTTTAAAGCGCGTCACTCAATGGATATTTTATGTGTCATATTTAGAATCTAATAATAATTAAATTTAACTAAAAAATAATAAAAAATTATATTTAAAAAAAACCATTCGTTTTATGTTTAAGATGAATTCTTTTGTGGTATTAAAAAATATGGCAAAAAAACTTAAAACACTTTTAGCTCTTTTATACGATAATTATCAGGCAGTTCCAGATAAAGAATGGCTATTTACTTATGAAGGCAATAGCTATAAAGGATATACATATCGCGATATTTTAAAAGATGCAATTTCGATGGGATTAAAACTCAAAGAAATGGGTATCAAAAAAAACGATCAAGTAGCTCTTTTCTCTTATAATAAGCTCGAATGGGCGATTATGGATTTTGCATTAATGTTCATTGAAGCCGTTAGTGTCCCTTTTTATCATGGATTAATCGGAACCGAACTGAATAAATATATGGAATTAGTAAATATTAAGATGGTTTGTGTAAATACGCCATCACAATACAAAATGATCAAAGATTTACCTGAAGATAGAAAAGTTAAAGGCCCAGTCATTATATTTGACGAACAAGCAAAAGTAGATTCAACAGATTTTCATTTTTCAGAGTGTTTGAATGATGGACATACTCTATTTAAAGGACAAATAGAAGATTACGAAAAAGAAATTTTTAATTTGAATGAAAATCATGTTTTAACATTAATGTTTTCTTCTGGAACATCAGCACGTCGACCAAGCCCAGTCAAATTGACTCAAAAAAATTTAGTCACCCAAATCAAAGAGCTAAAAGATTTAGTGGGTGATGATATAACCGAAAAAGATCGAGCAATGGCATTTTTACCCATGTCTCACATTTTAGGACGAACGGGTGATTTGTATTCTTCTTTAGTAATGAAGCAAAGTATTTATTTTATTCCTTCAATGGATACATTAATTGATTATTTACCAAAAGTATCACCAACGATGTTGGTATTTGTACCAAGGGTGCTCGAAAAGATTCATACTGCGATTCATGAAAAAGCTTCTCCCGTTTTGAGATCAATAATTATGTTTGGGATAGCTTGGTCTACAAAGTTTTTAAATGCAAAAGGTCTTATGAAATTATGGTATTTGCCATTACATCTAGTATTTAAAATAATTATTTATCGAAAAATAAGAGCAAAAATTGGCAAAGACTTAAAGTTTATTATTTCAGGTGGAGCTCCTTTAACATTAAAAGTAGAAACCTTTTTTTCATGTTTAGGGTTCACAATTCTGGCGGGCTATGGTTTAACCGAAACGTCACCAGTTGTGTCGGTTCGAACAATGAAAAATAATAAGTTGGGAACAGTTGGTCCACTTTTAGAAAGTTTTGATATTCATTTTGAAGATGATGGTGAAATATGGGTACGTGGCGATTGCGTTACACCAGGTTATCACAATGATGCTGAGGCACAAAAAGGCCATTTTACAAAAGATGGATGGTTTAAAACAGGTGATTTAGGAAAAATGGATGAAGATAACAATCTTATCATCACAGGTCGTAAAAAAGATGTCATCGTTTTATCAAATGGTAAAAAATGTATACCCGGTGATATAGAAGAACTTTTATTGTCTCAAGATGAAGTAGATCAAGTTTGTTTGATCGGTGATACACATTCTTATCTTGTTGGCGTTGTAATTCCAAGCGAAAAGTACCGTTTGATACTTGATAATGATAGAGATTCGGGACTTGTTGGTTTTGAAGATAAATTACAAAACGTTTTAAAAGAATACCCAAATTTTATGCGTGTAAAAAATGTAGTTTTAAGCGATACGCCATTCACATATGAAAATGGCTTGTTAACGTACACACAAAAAGTGAAGCGTAAATCTGTAGCTGAACACTTTAAAGAGGAGCTTGATAAAGTTTACAGCCAAAAAAGGAGTATCTATGTCAAAGAAGACTAAAGGAAATCGTATTGCAATAATTGATGGTCTTCGTACACCTTTTTGTAAGGCGGGAACACATCTTTCTTACTTAGAAGCCGACGAATTAGCTGCAATGTGTATAAAGGAACTATTACAAAGATCGCATGTAAATGGGGACGATATTGAAGAAATTATTTTAGGCAATGTTTCGCAGCCTGTAAAAGCAGCAAATATTGCCCGTGTTGTAGCATTAAAAGCAGGTCTTAATCAAAAAATACCAGCATTTTCTGTAAGTCGAAATTGTGCATCAGGGATGCAGTCATTAACCGAAGCATGTAATACGATTTATTCTGGTCAAGCTGAAACAGTTTTAGCTGGAGGAACAGAGTCAATGTCAAATATCCCTTTTGTTTATTCAAGAGAACTAAAATTTGTGTTGGAATCATTTATGGTAGCCAAAAAACTAAGCCAAAAAATAAAAGCGCTAAGTATGTTGAAATTATCTTATTTAAAGCCAATTATTGGTTTAAAAGAAGGATTAACTGATCCTGTTTGTGGATTAATAATGGGCTTAACAGCGGAAAACTTAGCAAGAGAATTTAAAATCGATCGGGAAGAGCAAGACCAATTTGCTCTTGCAAGTCATTTAAGATCAACAAAAGCAATGAATGAAGATCGTTATGACGATGAGATTATGGCTATTCCTGATAAACACAATAAGACGATGATCTCGAAAGATAATGGGGTAAGATTAAACCAAAATATAGAGGCACTTCAGAAATTAAAGCCATATTTTGATCGAAGAAATGGTACGGTTACTGTCGGAAACTCATCGCAAGTAACCGATGGTGCTGCAGCCATGATTTTGATGACAGAAGAAAAAGCTGAAGAGCTAAAATTAAATCCCATTGGCTATATTCATGATTATGCTTATGCAGGGTTAGAGCCACATCGGATGGGACTAGGCCCCGTCTATGCCATGTCAAAATGTTTTGATAAGTCAAAAATTGCGTTCAAAGATATTGATTTATTTGAAATTAATGAAGCGTTTGCAGCGCAAGTTCTCGCTTGTTATAAAGCAGCAGATTCGACAGAGTTTGCTAAAAAGCATTTAGATAAAACAAAAAAACTAGGTCGCATCGATCCAGAAAAATGTAATGTAAATGGAGGCGCAATTGCCAAAGGGCATCCAGTAGGAACATCAGGAACGCGGATTGTATTAACGTTATTAAATGAATTAAAGCGCCAAGACAAAACATTAGGATGTGCAAGTATTTGTGTTGGTGGCGGCCAAGGTGGCGCAATGATAATTGAGAGAAATTAAAAAATGAAAAAGATAATTAAAACTGAAGATTTAAAACTAAAAACAAAAAATACCGAAAGTTTTGCAGCTGTATTCGAAAAAACGTTAAAAGCAGCGCAAGTTTCATATATAGAGTCCGATGGTATTGGCGTCTTATCTTTAGATCAATTAAATAGTAAAGTTAATATTTTATCCATTTCAATTTTAAAAGAATTTAATAATGTAATTGATTTAATAGCAAACCAAAAAATTTCAGTTCTAATTATTAGAAGTAATAAAAAAGATCAGTTTATAGCTGGTGCAAATATTAATGAAATAAATGCGATAAAATCGGTTGATGATGCGCGCGATATTTTAATGAAAGGGCATGCTTTATTTGATAAAATTGAACAATTACCTTTTCCAACAATAGCCATTATAAATGGTCCCTGTTTAGGTGGCGGGTTAGAGTTAGCATTAGCATGTACCTATAGAATAGCTTTAATAAGTGACGCAGTAAAAATTGCTTTGCCAGAAGTCAACTTGGGTATTTTACCAGGGTTAGGTGGTACTCAGCGCTTAACTCGTTTAATTGGGTTATCAAATGCACTATCCATAATAGTAACAGGTAAAAATATTAATGCGAAAAAAGCATTAAAATTAGGTGTAGTTGATGCCATATGTCATGAAGCCTTTTTAGATGAAAGATTAGCCACATTTATAACCCAAATAAAATCAAAAAAGTATAAAACCATTGTTGAACAAAAGCGAAAAAATTATTCAAAGCTTATGAAGTTCCTAGAATCAAATCCAATAGGAAGAATAATAATTCATAATATGGTTAAAAAACAAATTTTAGCAACAACAAAAGGTAAATATCCTGCACCATTAGAAGCGCTTCATGTAAGTTGTAAAGGCTATCCAAAGTCATTTAAAAAAGGAATTCAAATTGAATTAGATGGATTTTGTAGATTAGTAATGCTTGATACAACTAAAAATTTAATTCATTTATTTTTAATGCAAGAGTATGTAAAAAATATTAACAATTCATTAGTCCAATCTAAAGATCAACCTATTACTCATGCCGGAATTATTGGAGCGGGTCTAATGGGTGCAGGTATCGCATCCGTTCTAAGTTACCGAAACATTAAAGTAAGGTTGAAAGATATTGATTGGGGCTCATTATTAAACGGCGTAAAATCTATTCAAAAAATTTATAAACAATTAGTTAAAAAAAGACGGTTAAAAGAAAACGATGCTGAAATTAAAATGATGCAAACAGTTTCAACTTCAAAAGATTATTCTGGTTTTCATAAAGTAGATTTGGTTATCGAAGCTATTGTTGAAAATATGAGTATTAAAAAAGCTGTGTTTAAAGACCTTGAGCAAAACGTTAGTAAAGATTGTATTTTAGCAACAAATACATCATCACTATCAATAAATGAAATGGCTAAAGAGTTAAAGCATCCAGAAAGATTTATTGGGATTCATTTTTTTAGTCCAGCGAATAGAATGCCATTAGTAGAAATAATACCTAGTAAAACATGTAAAAAAGAGGTTATAAGTAAAGCAATTTCCTTAGTAAAAAGAATGAAAAAAACACCTGTCGTTGTTAAAGAATGTCCAGGTTTTCTAGTAAATAGAGTTTTAATTCCTTATGTAGTTGAAGCCATTAGGTGCATAGAAGAAGGAGAAAAGATCACTAGAGTTGATAAATTAATGACCACATTTGGGATGCCGATTGGACCATTAGCGTTATGTGATGAGGTAGGTTTAGATATCGGGTTTAGTGTTGCAAAAGTATTAGAAGATGGCTATGGAGAACGCATGGCGTTACCAAAAATATTACAAAAATTTGAAGGACTCGACAATTGTTTAGGTAAAAAAACAAAACGTGGGTTTTATAACTATAGTGGAAAAAAGAAAAAAGAAAACATGGAAATCTATAGTTTATGTGATAGTTCAAAAACAAAAAATAAAAAAGAAATTGAAGATAGATTAATTCTTATTATGGTAAATGAGGCATTACGTTGTTTAGAAGAAAATATTGTGAATTCGGCAGAAGAGCTTGATTTAGCCTTAATTTACGGAATGGGCTTCCCTCCCTTCTTAGGTGGTATTTTAATGTACGCCCAAAGACGAGGGTTTAAAAAGATATTACAAGATTTATCAACTTTATCACGTCAACATGGTATTCGATTCAAACCATGTGAAAAATTAAAAGATTTAGCAGAAAATAATAAAAAATTATTCAACTAAGGAGGTTGATTTATGAGTGAATTAATTACACTTGTTAGCCTGGTTCATCCCGCTATAGTCTTGGCTATCTTTACTGTATTATGCGGATTTATTGGCGCACCAATGGTTGTCTGGACAGCTATTGTCTTAATGGCATTATCAATTATAGGGATTTCAGCTCAAACATTTAATGTTGTGGTTGTGGTTGCTGTTTTAATTAATATCCCTCAAGTACGTCGATATGTAATCAGCTTACCTATAATGCAGGCTATGATTACATTTAAGTTTTTGCCAACAATTTCGGAAACAGAAAAAGTTGCAATAGAGGCAGGCGATGTTTGGATGGATAAAGAGTTATTTTCTGGAAAACCAAACCTCAAAAAAATGCTTAACCAAAAAGTACATTCGTTAACAAAAGAAGAAGAGGCATTTATTAATGGTCCAGTAGAAACCCTGTGCGATATGGTAAATGATTGGGAAATATTTAAAAATCGGAAAATGCCAGATAAAGTCTGGAACTATTTAAAGAAAGAGAAATTCTTTGGCCTTATTATTCCTAAAAAGTATGGAGGTTTAGAGTTTTCACCAGAAGCAAATAGCCGGATTGTTGCAAAATGTGCATCACGTTCTGGTGCAATGGGTATTACCGTTATGGTTCCAAACTCTCTTGGTCCAGCTGAATTGTTAACACATTATGGAACTAAAGAACAAAAAGAGTTTTATTTACCTCGACTAGCCGATGGTAGAGAAATTCCTTGTTTTGGTTTAACTGAGCCCGGAGCAGGGTCAGATGCAGGTTCGATGACATCAACTGGGGTAGTATTTAAGAAAAATAAAAAGCTTTATCTAAAGTTAAATTGGGAAAAACGTTGGATTACCTTATCTGGGGTTTCAACTGTAATTGGGTTAGCGTTTCGTTTAATGGATCCTGAAAACTTTTTAGGAAAGGGTGAAGATATTGGAATAACCTGTGCCTTAATTCCAGCCAAGACGCCGGGCATTACGATAGATACTCGGCATGATCCTCTTGGTGTTCCTTTTAACAATTGTCCATTAAAAGGAAAAGATGTTGTGGTGCCAATCGATGCGATTATAGGTGGTACAGACTATGCAGGAAAAGGGTGGTCAATGTTAATGGAATGTTTATCTGCAGGGCGGGGTATATCCTTACCAGCAAGTTGTACAGGTGGGTCAATGTTCATGACACGCGCAGCAAGTGCTTATATGTCAGTTCGTAAACAGTTTGGTACTGAAATTGGAAATTTTGAAGGATTACATCGTCCCTTAGCAACTATTTCTGGTATGAATTATATGTTTGAGGCGGCGAGAGCCTACACTTGCGCTGGTGTTGGAGAAGGTGTAAAGCCTCCAGTAATTTCAGCGATTTGTAAATACCACTTTACCGAATTAAGTCGGTTAGGATGTATGCACGCAATGGATATTTTTGCAGGCGCTGGTATTACGTTAGGTCCAAAAAATTTAGTGGCTAAATATCATTTATCTAACCCCATTAGCATTACGGTTGAAGGCGCAAATATTTTAACAAGAACGTTAATGATCTTTGGCCAAGGTGCGATTAGGTGTCATCCTTATATTTTAAATGAAGTAGAAGCCATAGAAAGCAAGGATGTTAAATTATTTGATTATGCTTTTATGCGGCATATTGGGCATGGCTTTAGAAATTCAATTCGATATTTACTACTAACGTTAACAAGAGGCTATTTATCGTTTCATGTGGGTCATCGGTTAGCACCATATTATCGACGTTTAAATTGGGTTTCAGCGATGTTTGCTTTTTATGCAGATATAGCATTACTTACGTTGGGAGGAGCATTGAAACGTAAAGAAAACTTAGCAGGTCGATTTGCAGATGTATTATCTTGGATGTATTTAGCGATGACAGTAATGAGACGTTATAAAGCAGAAGGCCGCAAAGAAGATTGGATCTATGCAAAATGGAGTTTGGACTATGCATTTAATGAATTACAAATTGCATTCTTAGATTTGTTAGATAATTTAGGTGCACCATACAAATTACCAGCTTTCTTATTACGCATAAATCCATTGGGTTCACCGCCATCTGATAAACTAAGTTCAAAAATTGCATATAATACGATGACTCCATCTGTTCAGCGTGATCGATTAACTGCTTTATGCCATATTCCAGCAAGTAAAAACGATCATTTTGTTAAACTAGAAAAAGCATTTGAAAAAATAGTCAAAGCACAACCATCAATTCGCAAAGTTAAAAAAGCGATAAAACAAAAACTGTTACCGAAAAAAGCTGTTGAGTTACTAGTTGACGAAGCTGTAAAGAAACATGTTCTAACAAAAGAAGAGGCAAAAGTGTTAAAAGAAGCTGAAATCATGCGTTACGATATGATCCAAGTCGATGCATTTACTGAAGAAGAGTATCGCGGTATTGCAAAACGTGGAGATATTAATAAAAAATTAAAAGATGATTTTATTTCTCAAATGGAGCGCGAGATACAAGAAAGTTAATACTTTATTAAAAAATACATTTATGTAATAATATGCGTCAAAAGTTGAAAAATAGTACAACTTTGTATTACTTGACAGGATATATATATAAAAATATCCAGTTGAAGAAGTAAAATAAAATTTTTGAGTTGGGGGCTTAGTTTTTAAGCCTCCAATTTTTTTGGAATAAAGATGTCTAATTATGTTCAATATAATAGTTTAAGTTCTGATAAACTGAAAAAACAGGACTACGCAGTTAGCCTAAATGAAACAAGAAATGTTTCATCATTATTAGAAAATACAATGGGAAAAAAAACTGAGAGTGATAATTCATTGACTACTGAAGAGTCAACATCGAGTACTTCAAGTTTTGATTTCTTAAATATATTTAATTTCTGTGTTAAACCACAGCCAAATGATCCAGTTTATGAACTATCTAAAGCCTTTTTAAGTAGATCTTATTCACCCCCTATAAATATTACTGATTATGAAAATTCTAAAGAATTAGTAAAAAATGCTATTGAAAGTATAAATTTTTCTAATTTTGAACAAAAAGATCGTGAAATAATGACAAAGTTAACAGCTGAAATAATGGTAAAAACTGATAGAACTATTTTTACCGTTAAAGATAAATCACAATTTTTGAAAATACTAAATAACTCAATCGAAAATGAAATATGGGTCTTGGATAAAGATTTAGACAAACTAAATAGTAAATTAAATAATAAACGAAAAGACTATAAAGTTATGGAAAGCCCAAGTTATGAAGATATTTACAGTAGTCTTCATAACAAAATAGAGCACTACAAAACTATTAATAAAGAGTTTTTAGACATCATTAATAAAAAATCTTTATTCAAGCATGCTAATCAAAAAAAATTAAGTTTATTGCCAGATGACATTCTAGAAAAATGGGTCAAGGTAAAGTTTAAAATGTGTGTATTACAGAATTTTTTAAAAAAAGTAGAAGATGTAAAAGGAGATTTAAAACATTTTTTTCTGAATAACAATATAGAATTAAAGAACTCAGATTCAACAAGTGTCATCGATTTTTTTATGTATACTAAAGAATATGAATACATACCGTATCAATTTACATTTACTCAAGAAGAACAAGATAAGTTAACGGTGAAAATGACATCTCAATCTACAAGTAAACCTATTATTCATACATTAGAAAGACCTACAGATATAGATTGTATAATAAATGGTAGTCGTTTTTATTTTTCAAAAGATGAACCTGTCGGACATTTGCTTCATAGATTAACACAAAAATTAACTTAAAAATTAATATAAAATTTATTTAATACAAAAATGTATTTTTTCTGATGCCAAATCCTGTTTTTTTTGGCATATAAATGTAGGTTATAGATCATAACGTAATAAAGGTAAATTGATTTATGAATGTAGCCGATAAAATATATTTTAATCCATGGAATGTTTTTCAAAAGTGTTTTCGTGATGAAGAAAAGGTAAAAGCTATAGTAGAAAGCTTAACTAAAGCAAAAATAGTGTTTGATAGAATAAAAGCGATAGAAACTAAAAAAAGTATTAATCAAACAAAAGAAAAAGGTTCTATAAACAGCGGTAAGAGATCTCCGACATCAACAGCCGTTTCAAGTCCAGCTCGAAAAAAAATAAATTTAAAAAATCAATTAAAAGAAGCTAAAAATACATTTGAAAAAGAAAAAGAGCAATTAAAGACTGATTTACTAAACTTTTCAGCAACGATATCAATCGATGAAACAGATAAGCGTGATGAAGAAGTAAGCCTGGTACTTAAAGAAGTGAATACGTCTAAAGAATCAATGAATAGTTCTATCCAACAGTCGTTAAATACTATTTTTAAAACAATCTTGTTTTATAGTAATGATATTAGTCAAACAAATAAAATAACTTGCGAAGAAATTGAAAAAACAATTAACAGAATAAAAAATTATAAAGAAAAGGGCCTTTTAGATAATGAAAATTCTAATTTGTTTGAAGTAGTTATAAAAGAAAAAGAACGATTTGATAAATTTATAACTCCAACGACAGATTATTTAGATACAAAAGAGGTTAAAGAAATATCATTTAATAACGCTGTAATAAAGAATATGTTCGAACATGAATATACATTTACATTTTATACAGAGGACAACTTCAGAAAGTGTATGATTAAAAAAGATCAATCCGAAGAAAAAGTTTTTGAATTTCTAATATCAAAACGTCATAATGAACATTATTTTAGGGTTTTTCATAATGGAAAAGAACTATCATGGTGTTTACAACCCTATCAAAAAAATCCATTATTTAAACATATAGGGATTCTGTGTCAGTCTCTTTGTGCTCATTTAAAAAAAATTTAGGAATAAGACTTTAAAATAATCTAACATTTTTCATAAATATAAAAATAATGCCAATATAACCGATATTTTTTGAAAATAAATTAAATAACTCTATTGTATTAACCAAAAGTTAGATAGGCCGTGCATCAAAATAAATTTTCTCGTATTATTTAAATATAATTAATAAAGGGGCTCCTATGAAAACGTTTTATTTAACGCTATTAAAAAATATATTATTTATATTTATATTGACAAACTTTACAATATCTCTTGAAGCTAAAAACCCACTACTTGTTAATTTTAATCAACCTGTCATGTTTTCCTTAGTAACATCTTCAGACATTAAATTAGCAACAGATGACGTTATACAGAAAGCAGAAAAAATAAAAAATAATATCATTTCACTAACTGAACCAAGAACATTTAATAATACATTAAAAAAACTAGATGATTTATATGCTGAAGTTGAAATAGTATGGAGTGCGAGTTATTTACTAGCGAATGTAAGTACAGATGAGGCAATAAGAGCAGAAGGTTTAATAACAGCAGAAAGAGTATCAAATTATTTTAATCAACTCCAACTAAATGAAGCTCTTTTTAACAGTGTTCATGATTATGCTAAATCTGAAGAGGCAAACCAGTTAATGGGATATCAAAAAAAGTATTTGGATGAAACCATCTTAAGTTTTAGAAGAAGTGGTTTTGGGCAAAGTAAAGAAATTAGAGATCAAATCAAAGACGTACAATCTGAGATAACAGCACTAAGTTTACAGTTTAATAAAAATATAGCAGAAGTAGATGATTTTCTTATTTTTAGCGAAAAGGAGTTAATCGGATTACCCGATAACTATAAAAATGCAAGGGTAATGGATAATGGACAGTATAAGGTTGATGTAACATATCCAAGTTATATTCCGTTTATGACATTAGCAGACTCAGATGAAGCTCGAAAAAAACTTTTTAAAGTTTTCAAAAATAGAGCTTATCCAAAAAATATATCGGTACTTGATAACCTCATAAAAAAAAGAGTTGAGTTAGTAAAGTTATTAGGTTATTCATCTTACGCAGAATATATAACTGAAATTAGAATGACAAAAAATCCTAAAACAGTTTGGGCATTTGAAAAAAAACTTCAAAAGAAGGTAAATAAAAAAGCCAAAAAAGATATAGCTTTAATGGCAGGAATTAAATCAAAACGATTAGGTAGAGAAGTTACTGTAATAGAGGCATGGGAAGCCGATTATTATGAAAATCTTGTAAAAAAAGAGTTTTTTCAGCTTGATTCAGAAGAGCTAAAACAGTATTTTGAATTTAATAATGTAACGGCTGGCTTATTTGAAATTTACCAAGAATTATTTGGAATTCATTTTCAAGAAGTTGTTAATCCTTCT
>NZFK01000043.1 GCA_002690645.1 Rickettsiales bacterium | reverse complement strand
GTTAATATTATAAGCCAAATGAAGAATGAAAAAAACTTATTACTAGGCAAAAAAACAAACTATAAAAAACAATACTCTCAAAATATTTTACAATGGTTTTTATATATTCTTCTTTGAAAATTATAGTTTTAGTCTTTTTATAATCTTCAAGCTCTGTAAGAAATATTAAATTATCTATAATTGATGATATTCTGACTGTTTGACTAGAAATAATATCAAAAAACTCTTTTTTTTGTTTGCTATTTAGATTTTCATTTTTAATGGTTTCTAGAAAACCATTGATAATAGTGACTGGGGTTTTTAATTCATGTGTAACGTTTTCAACAAACTCTGTTTTAAGTTTATCCAATTGTGAAGTATTGTTTACATTTTTAAAAATTAACAAGATTAAACTTTCTTCAGTATTATCCATCATAATTGGACTTGCTTGAATATTAACTACAATTTCTTTAGGATCATATAATGTAATATTTTTAGAAATTTTTTTATTATTACGTTTTATATTATCTAAAATATTATCAAATTCTTTATTTCTGATTAATTTATCTATAGTATTGAACTGGTCAACATCAATTTTAATAAAATACTCTTTCATTTGTTGATTAAAATACATTATTTTAAAGTTGTAATTAATTAATATAACGCCCTCATCTATTTTATTAATAATTTCTTTGTAAGAATTTTCGAGATTTGTTCTGTTTAGGTTTTTCTTGTTTTTCTTAAATGATTTATAAATTTTGTTAAATTCTAAAAAGGAAAGATAATCAACATTAAACTTTAATGACTTATCTTCTGCAATTAACTTATCATAAAAATTTAATGCCTTGTTTAACTTTTTAGTAATAAGTAGTTCTATTAACATAAGTTTTACCATTAATAGGATATTTATAAATATTATTAAACTGTTAAAAATATAGTCTTTGAGTGTTATTTTTCTTAATTCATGAGATATAATAATTTCAAAATAACCACTCACTATTTTTTTATATAAAAGCTCTTTTTGCAAATATTGATTATATAAAACATAACTTTCTTTTTTATTGCTAATGTCAATGTTGAGATGTTTTTCATTTAATTTATTCAAATAAAACGTTTTGTTTTTTTTATTATTATAAATAGTGATGTCATAAAAATCACTTTTTAACAAAAATGTTTTGATAGCATTAATATTTAATTCAGGATTTAGATTATCTATTACGTGTTTAGTATTAGAATTAATCACTTTTATGGTATCTTTTTTTAAACTGTTATTTATTACAAAAAAAATTAATATATTTAGAAATATTATATTAGCTAAAAAAATAAAAATTATTTTTTTTTGGGTATCATTAATGAAGTTTTTATTTTCCATTTTTTAATGGTTTAAATCGGTAGCCTACTCCTCTTATTGTTTCAATACACTTTGAATATTTACCTAATTTTTTTCTTAACGATACAAGGATTACATCAATAATACGATCTGTGACAATATAATCATCACCCCTTATTGCATCTATAAGCTGTAACCTTGAGTAGACCCATAATGGCTTTTTGGCTAATACCTTTAATAATTTAAATTCAGTTGTACTTAAATCTATTTTTTTATCTTCTATAAAAACATCATGTGTTTTTTCATTAATTGTAAGATCTTCAATCGCTATTTCTGTCGTCTTATTAAATTCTTTAATTTTTCTAAAGGTTTTTCTAATTCTTGCAATTAAGATAGGCATACTAAAAGGTTTTGTTATGTAATCTTCGGCACCGATTTCTAATCCAGCTACTATTGTACTTTCTTCGTTTTTAGCTGTTAACATAATGATAGGAATATGCTCAGTTTGTTTTTCTTGTTTTAATTGTTTACATATTTCAAAACCATCACTTTCTGGAAGCATTAAATCTAACAATATAATATCAGGCATATTTTCTTGAATTTTGTTAACGATATTAGACCCATTAGTTGTTGAATTTACTTGATACCCCTCTTTTTCTAGATGAAATGTTAATAACGTAATGATATCTTCTTCATCTTCAATAATGTAAATTTGTTTATTTTTTTTAGCCATATTTTCTACTTAAATATTCTTCAGTTCTTTTATCTTTTGGGACAGTAAATATTTTTTCAGTTGTATTATATTCAATTAATTCGCCTAAATATAAAAATGCAGTGTAGTCAGATACTCGAGAAGCCTGCTCAATATTATGTGTCACCATAATTATTGAAACGTGATTTCTTAAATCTGTTATTAAATCTTCAACTCTTAATGTTGCTTTAGGGTCTAAAGCTGATGTAGGTTCATCTAATAGCAACACACTGGGGTTCATTGCAAGTGCTCTAGCGATACATAACCGTTGCTGCTGTCCACCAGACAAATGTGTACCTTTTCTATGAATATTTTTCTTCACTTCATCAAATAAACCTACTTTAATAAGGCAATCTTCTACTATTTCATCTTTTTTTTCTTTAGATAACTTTATTCCATTTAACATATAGCCAGCCAATACATTTTCATAAATTGACATTGTAGGGAAAGGATTAGGTCGTTGAAAAACCATTCCAATTTTTTGTCTAACTAAAATAGGATTTAAATCAATTAAATTATTTTCTTCATAGTTTATTTTACCTGAAATTGAATAGTTATCGATAAAATCATTCATTCTGTTAATACAACGAATTAATGTTGTTTTACCACAACCTGAAGGACCCATTATTGCCGTAACTTTATTTTTATAAAAATCAATTGAGACTTTATTTAAAATTTGGTTTTCTTCAATCGACAAAGATAAATCTTTTATTTCTAAAACAATTTTATTTTCTATACTCATTTCTTCACCACCAGTTTTGACATAATACTTAAAAATAATACAAAAATTATTAAAAATAATGAGGCTGTCCAAGCGATACTTTGCCATTCTTCGTATGGGCTGGTTGCATAATTGTAAATTATAAGAGGTAATGCGTTTGTTGGTTGAAGTGGATTGAGATTCATAAATGGATTACCAAATGCAGTAAATAAAAGAGGTGCAGTTTCTCCAGTAATGCGCGCAAGACCTACTAAAATACCTGATAAAATCCCTTTATAACCTGCAGGTATTATTACTTTAAACATTGTATTTAAGTAAGAGCTTCCTAATGCATATGAGGCCTCTTTTAATGTATTTGGTATCATTTTCAATGTTTCTTCAGTTGCTTTAGTAACCATTGGTAAAATCATTAGCCCTAATGCAATTGAAGCTGAAATCGCTGANAAGCTATTAAAAGGTAGTACTATCCATGCATANGCGACTATTCCGTATACTATAGATGGTATTCCTTGTAATGTCTCNATTGATACTCTNACGATATCAGAAAGTTTATTAGTATGCTCAGATAGATATAACCCAATTAANACACCAATAGGAATCGATAATATAGATGCCCCAAAAACAATCATTAAAGTACCGATTATTGCGTTNGAAGCACCACCGCCCTCNTCACCTACTGGTTTTGGTAGTGATATAAAAAAATCTAAGTTAAAATTTGCTATTCCATTTTTAATAATATAAGCCAGTATTAATATCAATGGAACCATTAGAAAATAAGATAATANATTGATNGTCAGATCAATAATCTTATTTATCTTAACTCGTTTTTCTATATTATTTTCTATCATTTCATCATTTTCTTTATAATTATACGCCCAATTAAGTTTATAACCGTTGTAATAATAAGTAATGTTAATCCTAATTGAATTAAACTGGAAAGATATAATGCATCAGAAGCTTCTGCAAATTCATTTGCAATAACACTGGCAAGTGTATTAGCAGGATCAAAAATTGATAATGGAATTTCATTTCTGTTTCCAATAACCATTGTTACTGCCATTGTTTCACTAATTGCTCGACCAAATGACATTAACTGTCCTGCAAAAATACCTGATTTAGCATTNGGTAAAGTTANATACNTAGTTACTTCAAATGGAGTTGCACCAAGCGAGTAAGCACCTTCTTTTANCTCGTTAGGCACCATTGATATTACTTGCTTAGTTAATGANACAGAGTAAGGTATTATCATAATGGCTAAAATTAATGAAGCCGCTAATATTCCAACCCCATAAGGAATTACTCCAATACTCATTTCAATATTCATTATTAATGGTACAAGAACCATTAATCCCCAGAACCCATAAATTACTGATGGGATNCCCGCAAGCACATCTATAACTGATTCAAGAATACTTTTCATGGGACTTTCACTTAATCTTTCCCCNAAATAGACTGAGACTGCTATTGAAAATGGTAAAGAGATTAATAATGCTAAGATTGATGTAATTAAGGTTCCAACAATAAATGGAAGTGCTCCAAATTGTCCTTTCATATTAATCATTTCTTCATTTGGATTCCATTCATTTGTCCAAAAAAAAGATATCCCAAATGCTTTAANTGATGGAAATGAATTTATAATAAGTGTTATAAAAAATGATATTAAAATAAATATTCCAAAACAGCCAACTGCTATAAGAATTAATTTGAAAAAATTATCTATTTTATCTTTTTGATTAATTTTTTCTATTTGAAGATTTGTCATTTATTTATAATGAATTTCATTAATTATATTTATAGCTAATTTTTTTACATTTTCTGATAATGGTGCATAGTTTAATTCTTCACAATGGCTTTGCCCTTTTGTTACCATCCAATTTAACAACTTTTTAATTTCATCTGAATCTTTTTGTTTTCTTGAATCATATTTTTGATTTTTGTATACAATAATCCAGGTTAACCCGCTTATTGGATAACCGTTTTTAGCTTCAGTATTTGAAATATTTACTCGTGTATCATCTGGNATTTTNGTATTAGCGGCTTCACTAATTGAGGCAATACTTGGNTTTACAAATACTTTATTTTTATTTTCTATTAATGCAATATCCATATTGTTTTGTAATGCATAGACTGAACCAAGATAAGCAATTGATCCTTTTATTTTAATTAAACTAGCTACACCGTTATTACCCTTTCCAGCTAACCCTTTTGGCCACTTAACTGATTTACCAACACTTCCTTCTTTTTTCCAAATNTCAGANGCTTTATTCATNTAATCTGTAAATATAAATGTTGTTCCACTTGAATCTGCACGCTGTATTGTGANGACATTAAACTTTGGAAGCTTTTTACCTGGATTCAANAGTTGTATTTTTTCGTCATCCCAGCGTTTAATTTTCCCNAGAAAAATTTCAGCTAAAACGTCNGCATTTAATTTAAGGTCTTTAATCCCTGGCAAATTGTAAGTTATNGCTACTCCTCCAGCTGTTATTGGTANGTGAAGTATTTCNTTTTCAAACGATGGCATATCTTTATCGTATACATAAGCATCAGTNGCTCCGAAATCAACTGTTTTTGCTTTTAATTGTCGCTGACCACCACCTGANCCAATAGATTGATAGTTAATTTTTTGATTTGTTTGTTTATAGTATTCATTAAACATTTTCGAATATAAAGGATACGGAAATGTTGCGCCTGCTCCCATGATGGCTTCATTAGCATAACTGTTTATACTNGTAAAAAAAATACTTATTAAGATAACGATATTAAAAAACATTTTATTCATTTTTTTGCTCCTTTTTCGNNACACATATACTAATTCAGAATTGTTAAGCTTTTATTAACATTTAGTATAATATTTATTAATACATGTTTTTTTTCAAACAATTCCCACTAACTTTAAAAAAAAACGCTAACCTTTCTGGAAGAATCAAATTTTCTCCATTTTGAGGGTTTCTACCTTTTTTTTCTTTGTGTTTTTTAATAATAAAACTACCAAAGTTTACTAAATTCACTCTTTTTTTATTTAATATAGATTCTGATAAAGAATTAACTATTAAGTTAACAGCATTCATGGACTCGTCCACTGTCATATTGTGGTTTAAAGATAATTCATAACTAATATCTTTTTTGTGTTTTATTGATTTCATTTACTTGCCTATCTAGATATAATATACATATAAATTTAATTTTAAAAGGTGATAATTATGACTGATTTAAAACTACGAAAAGGAATGGTATTCATCCATAAAGAAACTGGAAAGAAATTAACTTATGGAAAAAAGAACCCAGATGGCACCTTATGGTGCATAACTCATGATAAAAACTTTCTTATAATTTCTATTGATGATTTGCTCAATCAGTATAAATCAGCTTCTGAAATAGAAAAAAATGCAAAGGAAAGACGAAGAAGACAAGCTTTTTAACTATTGTCTGATTTGTCTTTCAAATTTAACTTTATATTTTTTTTCACTATATCTTATGGGGTTTATATCTATCCCGCCTCTTCTATTGAAATTNCCATAAACCACTAAGCTATGNAGATCGTANTTTTTTTTTAAATGAGTATATATTTCTTCAATACATTCTTCGTGGAACCCTGACTTTTCTGAAAAACTATAAATATATTTTCTTAGGTCATCTTTNATTATCTTTCCAGATTCATATTCAAAAAATATTGATGCAAAATCAGGTTGTCCTGTAACTGGGCATAAAGACCTAAAACTATTTGTGTGACAATATTGAATACCATTACTTTCAAAAATTTTTTCNTCATCNTTTTCTAAACAGCTTGATTTTATTTTTTTAAATTTTACATTTTCATTAACATTTAAATTTANATNTAAATGTANATCTNCTTTCAAAACTTCTTCCAAATCTTTTTTTAGNGTTNNTAAAACGTCATCGACGTCTTTAAACNTNCGATTATAAAAACTNCCTAAATATAATTTCATTGATTTAGACTCAATAATATNATTAGATTCACAAGGCACTTCGAATGTTAAAATTCCTGCNAACGGAACTTNTTTTTCATTTAAAAACATAAAATCATAGCAGTTCCANATATCNTTCCCATAAAACTTACTTAAGTTTGAGGGTNTTGCTCTTTTTATTTNNTGTAAAATATTTTGAGAGTATTGTTTTTTATAGTTTGTTTTTTTGCCTAGTAATAAGTTTTTTTCATTCTTCATTTGGCTTNTAATATTAACATTATTAGTTATTTTTTTATACTATTTTNCCATTTTCTAATCTTAATATATTGCTCATTTCACTTTCTTTTAATTTTTGTATATTTAAAATAGCCTTCACAACATCTTCTAACGGNTTTGTTNCTCTTATTGCTGTTGACAATATTCTTGCNACTTCAATTTTATTATNTGATTTTGAANTTACCAATATAATANTGGACAAATCTATANTNGTATTTAGTTTCTGAATTTTATTTATATTTTCTTTTTCGCANGTACAATTAAACAATATATGGGCGATTTCATAAACTTTTAATTTATCTTTTTCTTTTTCAGCGCCATTATTTAAGTCATNAATTGAATATGCGTCTTTAAATCTTATTATTTTGTANGTATCTTTATTATATTTTTCTGCATTTGTTTTTAACATNATTTATACTTTAANNCCTTAATATTACTTTAGTATTAATATTAAATATTAATTTTGTTAACTTCTTTATCCATTCATTATTGTGACCTTTTTATAGTAAACTTAATAAANATGAGGTTTTTATNATGACTTTTTGTTTAATGTGTTCAAAAAAAATGACTCTTCGTGTTCCTGATATGGATAATAGAGCTCGNCTTATTTGTGANAGTTGTGGTTATATCCATTATGAAAATCCTAAACTNATTGTTGGAATCTTNCCTTTTATTAACAATCAAATNTTATTATGTAAACGAGCAATAGATCCATGCTATGGAAANTGGACTATTCCTGCTGGTTTNTTAGAAAACAATGAATCTTTACTTGATGGAGCAAAAAGAGAAGCNAGAGAAGAAGCAGGTATAACTGTTTTTAATCCAAAATTATATGCATCGTTTTCAATTCCTCGAATTAGTCAAATATATATGATCTATTTAGCTGAANTAACAACTAAAGATTTAGATATTGGACCAGAAACAATCGAAGCAAATTTTTACAAAATCAATGACATCCCATGGAATGAAATTGCGTTTACTTCTATAAAAATATTATTAAANCACTATAAAAACGATATTGAATCAAACAAATTTCCATTTCGAGATATTACATTAGAATAAAATAAATGTTTAAGATTCTCATAAGGTGGGAAAAGATACTATATCACAAAAAATCTCCATAATATGGGATAATCGGAGTAAAAATTTGTCCATAAACCATGACCCTNTTGAGAATATAAAAAAGAAAAACAAGAAAATTGTTTTAATTAAATTATATGAATTGAATGAANTTAGATCTATTCCTATTGACTTAAACAATAAAAAAGATCGTTCTAAACTTAAACATATTCTTNCTCATGAACGTTATAGATTACGGAAAAGAGATATCAAAAAATACGAACTNTTTTTAGAAAATTAAGTTAAAATTTCAGCGCCATCATCAGTCACCAANATNGTATGTTCCCATTGAGCCGATCTTTTTTTATCTTTCGTAATTGCAGTCCATCCATCTTCTAAAATNATACAATCCCCAGTTCCTTCATTAATCATTGGTTCAATTGTAAATATCATTCCTGGNAACATAACCATCAAATTTTCTTTTCTTTTACAATGATAAACAAAAGGCTCTTCATGAAACTTTTTTCCAATTCCGTGACCTCCAAACATACTAACCACACCATAATTATATTTTTGAGCATGTTTTTCAATCGTATCACCTATTATATTAATNGATTTGTACGGTTTTACAGATTTTATTGCTAAATCCAAACATTCTTTTGTCACATGTATTAGCTTTTTTGAACTTTCACTGACACTACCCACTTCATACATCCTACAAGAGTCTCCATAGTAGCCGTTAAGAATACATGTAACATCAACATTAATAATATCGCCATCTTTCAGCTTATAATCTGATGGGATTCCGTGACAAACTACTTCATTAATTGAGGTGCAAATACTTTTTGGAAAACCTTTATAGTTCAGCGGCGCTGGAANAGCATTGTTTTTTAATGTTTCTTTATACACCCATTCGTTTATTTCGTTGGTTGAAACACCTTCTTTTATAATATTATTTAATTCATCTAAAATAGCTTTTGTTAAGTTACAGCTTTTTCTTATCCCAGAAATATCTTCTTTACTTTTAATTAAAGATCTTGGAGGAATTTCGTAACCTAACTTATACATTAAATGAAGTTGCTCATCAGCTAATAAATGACAGTTTTTATANTTTTTGAGACTTCCACACCAGCAAGGTTGATTTCTTTTTATTTTATTTATCCAAATCATAATTTGTTATAGTACCATCTATAAATAAATCATCCAAATCTTGTATTCGACCTCTCATTTTGAGATAATTCACATATGATATCTGTAAAATCTCTTTCAAAAAAATATGATAACGTTGATGCGTTAAAAGATNTAAGTTTTGAAATTAAAAAAGGAGATATTGTTGGTTTTCTTGGCCCTAATGGAGCGGGNAAAACCACTTTAGTAAAAATTTTGACCTGCTATTTACCTCCAACAACAGGTACAGTTGATATTCATAATTATTCAATTTTTTCTGACTCATTGAAAATCCGTTCAATGNTTGGTTATCTTCCAGAAGATAANCCTTTNTANTTAAACATGAAAGTANAACATTACTTGAATTATATTGCTTCTTTACGAAACTTTGATAAAGATGAGATTCCTAAAATAATTGAAAATGCCATTAAATCATGTAAATTAGAAAGTGTGTTGAACTTTCCTATTGAGCATTGCTCAAAAGGATTTCGTCAAAGAGTTGGCTTAGCTCAAGCTATTATTCATTCGCCGGAGCTACTGATTCTTGATGAGCCCACTTCAGGTTTAGATCCTAATCAAATTATTGAGATGAGAAAATTAATCAAGTCCTTAAGTAAAAATTCGACCGTTATAATATGTTCTCATATACTTTCAGAAATTACAGCTACATGTAATCGTGTTTTTATCTTAGATAAAGGACATCTTATTATGGATAGCGATATTAATAAATTAATCAAAAACCAACAAATTCATATCCAAATAGAAGTTAATCAAAATTTAAAAACGATTACATCTATTTTGTCTCAGCTTAAGACAATACATCAAATTAAAAAATTGAGTAGTACAACAGATTACACTACTTATTCAATTTTTTGTAAAAAAGATATTAGAGAAGATTTGTTTTCATTGTTTTCAAAAAATGAAATTAAAGTTAGACAACTGAATTTAATTGAAAGCTCGTTAGAAGATATTTTTATCCATTTAACAAATGTAAAAAAATGAATATTATTAAAACTATTTTTAAAAAAGAACTTTATGACTACTTTAACTCGCCTATAGCATATATTTATATTTTAATATTTTTAATTGTTTCGCATATCTATTTTTTTAAAAATTTATTTATTTATAATCAGGCTAGTATGCTTTCTTTATTTAATTTTTCTCCGTATTTTTTCTTTTTTTTAATTTCTGCTATAAGTATGAGGGTTTGGTCTGAAGAAAAAAAATCTGGAACATTAGATTTTTTATTTACATTTCCTTTAAAAGATTATCAATTAGTATTGGGGAAATTTTTTGCAGCGTTGCTTTTTATTGCTGTAATTTTATTTAGTACACTTCCCTTTGTAGCTGTTGTAATGTATCTAGGAAACCCTGATATTCTTCCAATTATTACTGGTTATTTTGGCTTGATTTTGTTAGCTGCCGCTAATCTTTCTTTAGGTTTTTTCTTGTCTTCATTAACACAAAATCAAATTATTTCCTTTTTACTTACAGCTTTACTATCCGTTTTTTCTTTTTTATTAACTCCCCAATTATTTTGTATACCTTCCCTTCATTTTTCACTCCTATTTTAAACTATTTTTCTTTCGAGTTTCATTTTTATTACTTTGCAAATGGTATTATTTCTTTACAAAGCACATTATTTTTTATTAGTTTTATTTTCTTTTTTCTACTTTTAAATATTTACAAATTTAATGTACGGGTATTTAAAAAATGATATTCAATTTTAAACATTCACTCAAAACTCAATTGTTATTAAAACTTATATTTATTTTAGGCTCCGTCATCTTGTTAAATGTTTTATTTAATGACGTAAATTTACAATATGATTCTACGAATAATAACCTTTATACACTTTCAAATTATTCCAAATCTATTCTTAATAAAGTTGATGACCCAATAACAATTGATTTTTATATTGCAGATAATTTACCATCTCATGTTCTTTATCAAAAAAATCAAGTTCTTCATTTATTGGAAGAGTTTTCTAGATATTCTAAAGGATTAATAAAACTCAATATTATAAAAAAAGAAGTTTCTGATGATTTTTTCAATATTTTAAATACGATGGGCATATCAAAAATTCAAATGAACATTTTTGAAGATGATGAATTCAAGTTAGTTGATACCTTTTGCGGCTTTGTTATGCTTTATCAAGATCAACAAGCAAGTATTCCTGTTGCTTTAGAGGTAGATTCATTAGAGTATGATATGTCTGTTTTAATAAATAAATTTATAACTAAAAAAGAATCACGTCTTGTTTTTGTTCATAACGATCGTGATTACATAAATGAAGAATATTCGTTATTTATTGATTATCTGAACACCACATTTGATGTTTCAATAATTACTTATCAACAATTAAATAATGACGTTATTGATTTAGCCCTTTTCATACAACCTGACAATTTATCTAAACAAGATTTGCGCCATTTATCTTCATTTGTGAATGATGGTAATGAAGCTATTTTTTTTATTGATCAATATAAATTTAAGAATCTTTCAGCATCTCAAATTAATACAAACCTGTCGGACTTCTTTAATCCTTATGGAATAAAATTTAATCATCACCTTGTCCTTGATACTAATTGTGAAAATGTTCGATTCTATACAAAACAAAAAGGTTATGATTTTAAAAATAAATTTTTACACAAATACCCTTATTTTCCTGTTGTAAAAAAACAATTTTTTCAATCTGAAAACCCAGCATTAATGCAATTTAACTCAGTTGTATTTCCTTATACTTCATCATTTATTTTAGATGATTATATAGTTGATAATTTCACAAAAACTATTTTAGTTTCATCTAATGATACAAGTTGGAAAGAATATCCTCCTCATAATTTATTACCACAGAGATCCTTTCAATCTTTTAACATGAATTCATATCCTTTAATCGTGCATCTAAATGGTTTTTTTGAAGATCCAGCAGTTTCTGTATTAAAATCTTATGTTTCTTTAATATTAGTAGGAAGTTCGTCTGTTATTTCAAATAGGACAGTGTCTGATTTTTCTGGAAATGCTTCTTTTTTCTTAAGTTTAATTGAATGGGAGCTTGCTAATAGTCGAGTAGAAACACTTCCAAATCGAAGGGTTCAATCCTTTAATTTAAATCCTGTTTCTTCTTTTGAAAAAATGCTTTTGAAATGGATTTCTATGCTTTTTGTACCATTTATATTTTCTATTATTGCTATTTACAAATTTACAAAAAAAATGAGAGAGAAAAATGACATTAAAAAATAGTTTTATTTTGTTTTGTTTTTTATTGGGATTGGTTTTTATAAAATTCACAGCACCTACCTTATCCAAAATTTTCACTAGCAATAAAAATTATTACGAATTTTCTGATTTTAAGTCTATAACAATTTCAAACCAATCAGAGAGCTTAAGTATTGAAAAACACACTGATAATCAATGGCTATTAAATAAATTACCCGTCTCTAAGACTTCTTTGTCTATGTTAGAGTCTAGCCTTGTTCATATCGCAGAATCTGAAATTATGACAAATCAAACTGATACCCATGCATTATTTAATTTAAAAAGCTCTTCTCATAATGTATCTATTGGATTTAAAGATGGAGATCTTATTTCTTTCAATATTGGAAAAAAAGGTCCTTTTGCAGGCTCTCAATACTTTAAATATGCTGATGATAATACTGTTTATCTTGCAAAAGATTATTTGAGTTATATTTTTTCTTTAAATAAATCATATTGGTATGATTACACGATTTTAAATTTTAAAAATAAAAAACTTAAGTTATTTGAATTTGAAGTACCTGATTCAACTTTTTCATATGTTTTAGAAGATGGTGAATGGTTTTTATTAGTTAATGGATCAAAAGCGCCAGTTGAAATTGATACAGTAAATTCTTTTTTCTCTTCTTTTTCACCTTTAGTTGCTGACAAAATCTTTCATATTTCTGAATTATCTCCAGACATCCTTTTAAAGGCTAAATTTAGATTCAAAATAACAACATTTAATAATCAAACATATGAGTTAATGTTTTTTCTAGACAAAGATCAATCATTTTATGTTATTAATGCTAGTAATCCAAAATATGTTTATTGGTTAAAAGAAGTACTGTTTACAGACGGAATTAATTAATTTTTTTATATTCCCAGCGAAGCATATGATTTAAAATTATAAATAGACTTAACACGATAACTGCTCCAAATTGATGTATTACGGCTAAAGATAATGGAACATAAAAAATTATAACACCTATTCCAAGTAAATATTGGACCAACGTAAATCCTATAATTAATCTGGATATGACTTTGATATGACTTTTTAAATTAGATCTCTCAATTAAAATCACAAGTATGATAACGCAGCTTAATAATAATAAACCTAACATTCTATGCATAAACTGTATCATAACAGGGTTATATATTAAATTTTTCACAAAAGGCATCATTTGAATAGCTGTTAATGGTAACCATTCTCCGCTCATTTTTGGAAATGAATTATACCCATATCCAGCTTTAAGCCCTGCTGTAAAAGCGCCATAGATTATTTGCAGTCCAAGTATAAGCGTAGTATTAAAGCAAAACATAGTTATAGACAAATTTGTTTTAGTATATCTCTTTGACTTAAAGTATGACAAAAGAGTCCAAATACTAAATTGTAAAATTACTAAAGCTCCTGAAAGATGTAACGCTAATCTTAAGTGGCTAACTCTAGGTTCATTAATTAACCCACTTTTAACCATATACCAACCAATTAAACCTTGTATTACGACCATAATAGAAAGTATTAGGCCCGAACGTTTTAATTCTTTGTTCAACTTTTTCTTAATTAAAAAAAACACATAAGGAACAATAATAACTAATCCAATTATACGTCCTAGGATTCGATGAATATACTCCCAAAAAAAGATGAATTTAAATTCAGATAAGGTCATTGAAAAGTTTTTTATTTTATATTCTGGAAATAATTTATATTTTTCAAATATTGTATTCCATTGATCTAATGTAATGGGTGGAAGGATTCCATACACCGGATGCCAATCAACCATTGATAAACCTGAACCCGTTAGCCTTGTTATTCCTCCAACGCTAATAATAATAAAAGTTAGAAAAATAATACTTAATAACCAAAATACAATATTGTTTTTTATTATATTTTTCATGAATTTAAGTATAATCCCCTTTAATGATTAGTTAAAGATTTATGTTTAAAATCTTAAATATATGGGAACACAAAAATATTAAGGGGGAAGAAATTTTGTTGCCAATAACTACTACCGCACAAATTCTTCTTCCTCTTTTTATTTTTTTCATTGTATAATAAAAAACAAAAATTTTGAGGTAACCAATGTTTAATAGTTTCGATATTTTAATCTTCATTTCAGCATTTCTAGCATTTTTGCTATCAAACTATTTATGGTTTACTGGAAATGAATTAGAAGGTATTTATGTTGGTATCTGGGTAGTTTCTATTATATGTGGTGGAATATACTTTAAGTTATTAAGAATAGTTAAATTTATACTTAAAAAAAAGAGAGTTGATTAAAAATTAATACTCAATTACTTTTCACATTTGGTTTTTTAATTTTATGTTTAGTGCTTGTCGCATTTTTCATAACCTACTTTCAATTTAAAAAAGCTGATGAAGAATTTGAAGCGTCGAGCAAATAATAAAATATGAATAAAATAACTTTATTACTATTTTTATTTTTATTTTCATCAACTTCTTATTCACAATCTGTCTATTTTCAATCTATTCCTGATGATGGTACAAGAGAAGTTGCATATGCTGCCGATACTTTTAGAGAACATTTGCTAAAATCTATGGATTATAAAATCAATTTTTTAACACCAGGTTTTATTAGAAAATCAGTTACAAATGTTAGGCTATACAATACTAAAGAAGGTAAGCACATTGTTGTCCCTTATATTAGCTACAAGTGGATAGAAGGGTCCCCTGTTGAAACAGGAAGAAGTATGGATTTTTGTATTAATGGTAATAATAAATCATTTTTCACTATTCAATTACCTAATAATGTTGTTGGATATACAAGAGATGGTAGATTTAGACGTGATTTCGAAGGAAGACTTGTTACGATTAGTGGTAATTTTCCTGTTTTAGGTGTTAATGGCATTATTGAACTTGAGAATGATTTGGATATTTCTGTTTCTAGACTAGGTGGTATTTATGATGGAAGTGAATATGCAGATCAGTTAAAAATTACTGTTTTTAAACATTTCGAAGATATGAATAAGCACTTACATAGTTTGAGCGGTGCAATTTTTTTATTAACGAAAGAAATTGAAGTGGATAATGCTCCTAATTTATATTCAATAATGCAGGGATTTATCACTCAATCTAATTCATATGAATCTCATGATTCAAAATATTATCAGGCCTATCATAGTATTTCACAACAAACACTATACTCGATGATTGATAATCAAAAAAAACTATTTAATATGGTCGGAAATTAACCTTCAGTCCAGTTTTCCAAAGAAAACTTTCCATTATGATCTTCTATAATGTATGAACAATTGTCTATCCAGTCTCCTGAATTCAAATAATCTTTATGTTTAATTTTTGTAATTTTAGGCTGATGAGAATGGCCACAAATAACACCATCTACATTTTTTTGATCTAAATAGCTTAAAAGTCTTTTTTCATATTTGTAAAATTTAGAAAAAATATTTTTAATTGTTATTTTTAACCATCTTGTAAATCCTGAACTGGTTCCATTGTTTTTGCTGAATTTCTGAAAAACTGAACGCCCTATTAAACAAGCTTCGTATAAAAACCCACCTAACCTAGATAAATATATTGATTTTCCATACATGGAATTATCAATTTGATCTCCATGAAAAACTAAATATTTTTTATTATCTATAGCTGTGTAAGTCAGTTCATCTTGTATTGGAAAAGAAAAAAACTTATCTTCATTCCTGTAATTTGAATCATGATTTCCGGGAAGATAGGTTATTTTTACACCTCTTTGTGACAAAAGAACAAATTTATCAATTATGATTTCATGCTCTATTGGGAGCTTTTGATTTTTTTTAATTAGCCAATTATCGATAATATCCCCAACAAGAAAAAGCTGATTGCAATTTATTGAATCTAAAAACGAATTAAGTTTTTTTGTTTGACAACCTTTTGAACCTAAATGTAAATCTGATATCCAAATTGCATTAACGTCAATTTTTTTATTCTTTATAGCCTGACTCATATTCATATTTAAACATATTATTTTTTCTATTTAAAGATTTTTACTTTTTATGTTGATTCACTAAGATTATCTTTTTATAATGAACCTATGTTACAAAGACTTTTCATTTTTTGTATATGCTTCTTTTTAAATATATTATCTATTAATATATTTTCTAATATTATTGGTTCAGGTTCGACCTCATCTTACCCATTCTTTCAAAAAATTTTAAATGAGTATTCATTTTCAGAAAATAAACTTATTTCTTATTCTCCAAATAGCTCTTTTCAAGGATATAATGATTTAATTAATAAAAAAGTTAACTTTGCTTCAGTTGATATGTTTATAAATGATTCACTCCTTAATAAAATGAAAGATAATGAACTGCTTCATATTCCCACTCATGTTAATGCACTAGCTATATCGTTTAATTTAACTGGTATAAAAGATTTAAATTTGAATTCTGATATTATTTCTAAAATATATTTAGGTGAAATTAAGTTTTGGGATAATGATCTTATCAAATCTTTAAACCCATCTTTAAATCTTCCTAACTTAAGAATTGTCCCTTTGTATCGCAAAAATAAGAGTGGATCCACATACATTTTATCTTATTATCTTTCACAGACAAATGCTGCATGGAAGTCTTCAATTGGTATTACACCATTAATATCACTAGACTTTGGCTTGTCTGCGGATAATAGTAGCTCAATCGCTAATTTAACTGAACAAATTGAAGGTAGTATTTCTTATCTTGGGTTTGATTATACGATAGACAGATTAAATGTTGTTAGTTTAAAAAATCAATCCAATTTATTTATAAAACCAACTATTAAAACAATTTCTGAAGCAACAAATATAACTATTCCAGATGACACACGATACATTGCAACAAATACAACTGCAAAAAATGGTTATCCTATTACTACATTTACTTGGATTATTTTTTTAAAAGACCAAAATGATTTTCATTCCAATATAGATAATGCAATTCATTTTAAGTCATTTTTGTTATGGTTAATTAATGATGGTCAAATATATTCTAAATCTATTGGGTATTCACCTCTTTCTAAAAAAGTTAGGTTAAAAGCAAAAGATATTATTAATACAATGACATTTAAAGGTTCTAAACTATAATTCGTTAAAAAGTATGTTTTCAGTACGGGCACTATTTATGGTTTCTACCATGTCTTGAAAACTTGGGCCTGAACTTGTTTGTATATTAGTATTTTCTAAACTAGCATTTTCTAAATCAAAAAAAACTTGATCATCTTGGCTTAAAACTGTTGCTGAATTTGAATCTTGATTTTCAAATTGTTTTTCAAGATTTTTTATCTTAATTAAATTGAGTTCATATTCAGTTAATTGTAATAGTTCTGCATTTTCATATAAAATTTCATTATCATAATAATCTTCTTCCCATGTTTGTGAATACATAGAGTTTAAATAAATTAATATAAATAGTACTAAAGTTCTTAAATACTTCATGATTATTATTAATAATATATTAATATCTGATTAAATATAAATAATTTTTAACAAAAATAGTGATTAATTTTATTTGCTATGGATTTAATTATATTTCTTTTGTCATACTTTTTATTATTTTCTAATCGTAATGATGTAGCTATTGATTTTAATTCAGTTGGAAAATTTATTTGATTAATATTTAAACCGATTCCAACAATTAAATAACTACTTTTTAATTCCATTAAAATCCCACCAAGTTTCTTTTTATTTACCATAATATCGTTAGGATAATCCATGTAGGCACTAATATTTGTAAGATAATTTAATAATTTTATTACTTCCTTAGCAATATCTATCACTACTTTTTTCGGTTTAAAATTTTTAGTATCGATGTCTTTTATAACACATGTCATATAAACCCCTTCATAATCTGAAGAATACCAATTTCTATTTTTTGTTCCTTTTCCTTTAAATTGAATATCTGAAGAAATAGTTGTAAATGATGTAATTAAATTATTCTCAATAAACTTTTTTGCTATTGAGTTTGTTGAGTTTACAGTTTTAAACTGTACCCACTTCATGCTTCTTGTTTTACTTTTTTACTTTTTGAATGTTTTGCTTTCATTCCTAATTTATTTAATAAATCATGGTCAAATTCCCAACATGGATTTCCCGTTGTTAACAACTTTTCTCCAGTAAAAATTGAGTTTGCTCCAGCTAAAAAAGCCATTGCCTGCGCTTCTTCAGGAATCGTTAATCTGCCTGCGCTTAACCTTACCATTGATTTTGGCATTAAAATTCGGGCTAGCGCAATCATTCTAATCCACTCAAAAGGCTCTATTTGTTGTTGATTTTCTAGTGGGGTTCCTTTTACTGGCACTAAAGAATTAATTGGAACACTCTCGGGTTGTGGATCTAAATTAGTTAACGTAAATAAAAAGTCAATCCGATCTTCTTCACTTTCTCCCATCCCTATAATTCCTCCACTACAAACNGATATACCCGCTTTTGAAACATTATTTATGGTNTCTAGTCTNTTATCGTACGTACGAGTATTAATNATTTGGCTNTAAAAATCTGGAGATGTATCTATGTTGTGGTTATATGCTGTAAGCCCTGCATCCGCAAGTTTTTTAGCCTGAGAAGCAGATAACATCCCTAGAGTACAGCATACTTCCATATCTAAACTATTCACTTTTTTAACCATGTCTATTACTTGATCAAACTCAGAATTATCTTTAACTTCTCTCCAAGCCGCTCCCATACAAAATCTTGTAGAGCCTTCTGCTTTAGCTTTTTTAGCTTCAGTAAATACAGTTTCAACATCCATCAATTTTTGTCGTTCTACATCTGTATGGTATCTAGCTGCNTGAGGACAGTATGANCAATCTTCAGGGCATCCGCCTGTTTTGATAGATAGCAATGTACATAGTTGTATTTCATTATTGTTATGATTTTCNCGATGTACTTTAGCTGCATCAAAGACTAANTCTAATAATGGTTTATTATAAAGTTCTTTTATTTCTTCTTTTGAAATCATTTNANTATTTTATGTTTTATCATTCTATTCGACAAGATCTTTATTATTCAAAAAGAAATTATACACATTCGCTATAGTTTATTTTATAATAATTTAATGTCGTCTAAACCAAAAATATTGTATGGCATCAATGGTACAGGNTGGGGTCATTTAACTCGTGCTAATGCCCTTATTCCTGAACTTAAAAATTTTGCTGATGTNGATGTTCTTGTTTCTGGAAAAATGCAANACTTAGAACTTGATGTTGATGTTAAATATAATTTTAAGGGATTTAGATTTTATTATAAAAAAGGATCCGTTGATATAATAAAAACGTTAAGAAAGTTTGATTATATTAATGCTTTNAAAGATATTTCTTCCCTAAATGTAAAACAATACGATTTTGTTGTATCCGACTTTGAACCTATTACAGCATGGTCTTGTTTTTTTAAAAAACATCCTTATTTACAAGTTAGTCACCAAGCTTCTTTTTTATCTAANTTAACGCCAAGACCAAAAAACACCTTTCTTCCGTTAAAACTTCATGGAGAATTTACTTTACAATACTTTGCTTATTCTAAGAATTATATTGGGGTTCATTTTGATAAATATGACAAACATATTTTACCGCCTTTATTAAGAGATAAAATATATCATGCGAAAGATACTGTATTTAATGACCACATCTCTGTTTATTTACCCGCTTATGAGACAAAAAGGTTGATTGATTTCTTTTCTCAGTTTCCCAACTATAATTTTGAAATATTCTCATTAGACTGCAAAAAAGAATTCNCTGAAAAAAATCTTAAAATATTTCCTTTGTCCGATTATTTTATTGAAAGTATTATCTCTTCTTCAGGCTGTATTTCAAGTGCTGGCTTTGAAGCTAATGCTGAAGCCCTTTATCTAAAAAAACCTTTGCTTTCAATACCAATTAAATATCAATATGAGCAAGCTTGTAACGCAGCTGCTTTAAAGAAATTAGGTGTAAAGGTTATTTCTGATCTTGATTTTGATCTTGTAAAAGATTGGTTAGCNAACCCACCTTATTTGCCCAAATTGGAAGTTTCAACATCAACAGATCTTGCAAAAGCCATTTTAAACTATAAATTCTAATTATTCTCTTTTTTTGATTGTTTAAAAAAATTATAACTAGGGTATATTTCTCATAAATTAATTGTGAGTAAAAAATATGTATAATTATCTTGTTCAAGGTGGAATTTTAATGTTCCCTTTGTTACTTTGTTCTATTTATTCTCTTGCTTGGTTCTTTCAAAAATTAATCACAATTTTTGAAATTAAAAATGATGTTATTTCACCAAGTATAAATCTTATCTACCAAGAGCTAAATGACATTGAAACAATTTCTTATGTAAATTATTTAAATATAGTAAAAANACATGATAAAACTCTTTATAATTTCTTTTTTAATTTTAAAGAAGAAAATGATTTTGATGATTGGATTGAAAAAAAACTTTATCTTTCCAACANAGACTTAACGTCTTCTAATCAACTCATAGAATTTATAATTAGGTCAGCACCCATACTAGGTATTTTAGGTACGGTTATTGGTATTATAATTACATTTGAGGGNCTTGATGTTTCAAGTTATGAAAGTTTTGATGTTATTATNGGAGGAATTTCTCAAGCTTTAAATACTACTGCATATGGATTATTTATCTCTATTTTCTCAATTATATCGTTAAATAGCTTTAATAGTTTTGTTGAAAATAAAAAGAATAAAGAACGTATTATTTTAAATTCAATTTACAACTTAATTATAAAAACTAAAGTGAAGTCTTATGAAAATAACTAAAAAAGTTAAACCCAATGNNCCTCCTGACNTACTTCCATTAATGGACTGCATGTTTATTCTTTTGATTTATTTTATCTTTTCAATGATGATGATGATTATTAATGTTAATATCCCTTTATCNATACCCAAACAAGAATTAGAAGATTCAAATCAAGTAATATATGCAATAGAGATCAAAAAAAATGGTTCTTATATTTGGAATAAAGAAGATACTCCAGTTGAATTTGATGTTTTGTATACAAATATAGAAAATCTTATTGAGTCTGGCTACGTTCCATCTATATTTATTACCACAGATAAAAATGTTGAATATGGATCTTTTATCAATATTTTGGATATGTTACGCGAATTAGAAATAAAAAAAATTACGTTAGATACGGGTTTAGATGAATTTTTAGNTGGAGATACTCTACCAACTGAGGGTGAAGATGTTAACTAAAGTTAAAAACAGATTTGCCCACTTTCAAACGTTTATTTTTGATAAAAAACAACGTTTTTTTGTTTCTCTTGTATTATCGGTATTAATACATAGTTTTATAATATTTCCTTATTTACCTTCTAAAAAAATTAAAAATAAGGCTCAAATATTAACATTAACAGAAGTGTCACTATATAAAAAACCACCTCCCAAAAAAAAGATTGTCAAAAAAATTATTAAAAAGAAAAACCCTAAGCCAAAACCTAAAAAAGTTGAAAAACCGCCTAAAAAAATTATNGAACAAGATATAGATCCGACACCTATCTTAGATAATCTTAAAAACCCAAAACCCGTTTACCCTAAAATTGCTATTCAAAGAGGATGGCAAGGAACATGTATTTTAGAATTAGAGGTTTTAAATGATGGAACTGTGGGCAGTATAAAATTGTTGAAAACATCTGGTCGTAAACTTCTTGATCAATCAGCTATAAAAGCTGTTNGATATTGGAACTTTACGCCTGCGACTAAAAAAGGAAAAAATATAAAATCAAAACTCAAAGTTCCAATTGAGTTTAAATTAGAGGGTTAAATGAATAACGTATTAAATAAATCAGTTATAAGCCATATAAAAACATGTAAAATATTTGCNTTTTTTGCAGGAATTTTCTANAGCTTGTGGATTCTTACTTACTTTGTAACTCCAATAGACATTTTGAACCCCACTTTATCGCCTGATTTTTTTGATATNGTNTCTACNCAAAAATTCTTTTTCATTTTAAATAATGTTTCCTTTATATTTGCATCNTTTTGTATGATTGGAATNGTATCAACATTCAACTTTTTAGGAAGGCAAGAAAACTATGGGATTTTAAATTTTATTTCACTCATAGGTACCATAGGATTTTCTTTTGGTATTTTATCTAAAACATCTTATCTGTTTTATGTCCTTAAGCTTATTCCTATTTTTGATTTATTATCCCCTACAATGCAAGAAATTATTACCACAATAGGCATTCAACAATTTGATTATGGCGTAATGTCATTTGGAGCAACTGGGTTATGGTTTTTTATTGTTAGTTATTTAGCTTTAAATAACNAAAATATACCTAAGCAACTCTCTATNACAAGCTTGTTGATTGGTTTTTTTAGTATATCATTGGTTATTTTTGGGTTTATTTACCCATCNCATATTTCTCAAAGTAATTCTGCCTTGTTGCCAGCGATAGATCTTGCAAATATTTGCTTTGTCTCTTATATATTTTTACTTAATGTTTGGGTATTTCTTGAAGCNTTTTATTTACATAGTTTTGATCTAGACANATTAGACCATACATAANCTATTTACGAACCGTCTCGATGTAAACTTTCTTTTCACCTATTTTTCTTAAATGTTCAAGCACTTTAAAAACATTATGAGTATCTTCTTTTTCATCTGCTGCAATATATAATTTTTTTCCACTAGCTGTTATATCTTCAAAACTTTTTTCTTCTAANACTTGTTCTATTTCTTCAAGCCCAATAAGCTGCTTATTAAAATAAATCTGTTCATCTTTTACTGTTAANACATTAAATGCTTCTGTTGATTTTTGAGCTGTATTTGCTTTTGGTGTATTTATTTTAAGACCTGGATAATTNGTCATATCTAACATCGAAAAAATAAAATAGATTAGTAATATAAACATGCAATCCATTAAAGGTAATAAGTCACCNGTTACTTTTTTCATTTCTCTTTTTTTTATTTTCATGATTTATTTTTTTTAAGTTTGATATCTTTTATCCGTTCACTAACTTTGATGTTTAAATTTGGACTATTTACTTTATTTTTATATATTTCTAATTCTGAAATATAGATTTCTAATTCATCAGTAATTTGTACTATTTTTGAATTTAATATGTTNTTAATAAGTAAAGCGATTATCGCTATAATTAGACCACTAGCTGTNGTAATCAATGCTTGTCCAATTCCTCCAGTTACTTCTTTCGGATTATCCATTCCTGTCATAGCCATAGCTTGAAATGATAAAATAATACCAATAACGGTTCCTAAAATGCCNATCATAGGGCTTATAGATATAATGGTATCCAAAACAATATGCCCTTTCTTTAACTTTTCGTACTCTTTTGTTAGTTCAATATCTACGTTTTGTTTGAAGTTATTTTTATTAGAATCAGTTAATTTTAATAAAATTCTATTTATTAAGTGATTTGATTTTTTGCATTGNTCAATAAATTCAGAATATTTATTTTCTTTTAATGATAGAATCATTTTTTTTAANAATANATTNTCTTTTGACTTTGATAATTCTAACCAGAATGTGATGCGTTCTATNGCAATAACGATTGTTATTGTCAAACATATAGCGAGTGGGTACATTAAGAGACCACCCTGAAAAAATATATTTATCATATAGCCGCCTTAGATAGTGTTATNTCTTATATACACATGTTTNNCAGGGTTTTAAACATGTATTATTAGATATATTCAATCAAATTATCTATTTCTTTGATTTGATTTTTTGATATATTGTATTCTTTAAATAATTTATTCATTTTTTTATCTACTGATTTTTCAACTTTNAATTCATCAAAGACTTCTTTTAANAGTTCTTTAAAGCGTTTGTTNAGTTGTTTTTTTGTTGTTTTCTTCAAAAAAACATCTATTTTTTTTGTTTTAGAATTTAATTCTACTATTAAAGTTTCNTCATTNGATGGCAAAACAAANTCATATTTCTTAATCTTATTTTTTTGAATTTTNAAAAATACAGNNTAAAACTTNTCAGGCCATTTNTGNATGTAATCAACAATCTTTTTTTCTTCGACATGTATTCTATCTACAAAGTCTAAATGAATTTCGTCTGAAAATAATTCTTTTAACCTTTTCTTCATATTTGCCCCCTTTTTTTAACTTCCACTTTTTAATATTGATTAAACATATTTTTATTTCGTTGATTAAGTAACGAGTGTTTGATAAAATCATCCGCGGAGAGTTGGCAGAGTGGTCGAATGCGGCGGTCTTGAAAACCGTTGTACCGCAAGGTACCAGGGGTTCGAATCCCTTACTCTCCGCCAGAAAAATTTTTTTTNGAATTTTTTGCAGNTAATAACATTTGTTTTTTATTTTTTGTTATTTTTGCCTTTCCNAATATAGTTAAATCTCTTTTTTTATTTTTTTCNNTATCANTTATTATTTTATTAANNAAATCATCAAATATCTTTTCTAGCTCATCTAGTCTGTCTANATTTANTTCTTTTTTTATGTGGTCNAAAAAATATTGNTTAAGNCTTTTTTTTCTTCTATTTTTTTTTATAAACTCTTCAATATATTTCGTCATATATTGTANAGCACTTTGTCTTAATGAATGGTTTTTTGAATTTAATCGTTTAAAATTCATCTTNAAATTAGANCTTNGATTATNATTACTTAANATATTATTTGAATTAATTTCCATTTAAAAGTTATTCCCTATTTTTAAGTTTTATAAACAACATATAAGATTGATCAGGATTCTTTAAACTAGTAAAATAATAGTGTGGCANTNAAACGAAAAACTATTATTTCAACTAAAGTATTAAACCTTCTACAGATGGCCGCTAAACCTTTGTCTATTACACAAATTTTGGATTTATTATCTAAAAANAATTTACACCCTAACAAAAGCACTTTATATCGNTTGATTGAAAAACTTACAAACGATAATGTAGTCACTTCAATTACATTAGCTAATTCTAAAAAATTTTATGAGTTAACCAATAGAGGTCATCATCATCATTTTTTTTGTGAATCTTGTGANAATATTATTTGCTTAGATNATTGTCACGTAGAACTACATGGGATTAATTTAAAAAACTTACTTCCATCACCATCTTTCAAAATATCTCATCATGATTTTAATTTATATGGAAAATGTGATCAGTGNTCCTAGTTTTATAATCTTATATTTAGAATTTAATAAATTATTTAGCTAAATCAAATAAATGTTGTAATATATTTATATGGANTTTCTTAAAAATAAAAAGTGTATTATTATTGGATCTTCAGGTGCCATTGGNTCTGAGTTTGTGAACCAAATGGACTCAAGTGGTGCAAACCAGATTTATTCATTTTCTCGNNCAGAAACATCATTTTTTTCTGAAACTATTATAAACAATGATATTGATATCACTGATGAAGCAAGCATTCAAAATGCTGCTTTATCTGTTGCTGAAAAAGGNCCATTTGATGTCATTATTTTAGCAACAGGAATTTTATATGATGATGATGTAAAACCTGAAAAAGCTTTACGTCAACTAAATAAACATAACTTTGAGAAAATTTATCTTGTNAATACTATCGGCCCAGCACTTATCATGAAACATTTTTCTCCTTTATTAAATAAAAATGACACGTCTCTNTTTGCTGTTCTTTCNGCANGAGTTGGTAGTGTTGAAGATAATCAAATGGGTGGTTGGTATGCTTATAGAGCTTCTAAAGCTGCTTTAAANATGGTNATGAGAAATACNGCTATTGAAATTGGTAGATTTAATAAAAACTCAATTTTTGTTTCTTTACACCCTGGAACTGTAGACAGCCATTTGTCTGAGCCATTCAAAAAAAATGTTAAACCTGAAAAATTATTTACAGCTGAATTTGCTGTATCTAANCTCTTAAATGTATTATCTAGCCTAACNCCAAAAGATACTGGNAATTTTTTTGCTTGGGATGGTCAAAAAATACCTTTTTAATTTCTCAAATTAAATTAACTACTAATATAAACTTTAAGGTCCAAATTATTGTCCTAACCCAATTTGTTTTGATAAGTCTTTCAACAGTATCATAGTCAGGTGTACTAATTAATTTAGAATGGCATGGAACTGATAATAAAAAAGTTGCCGCCCAAATAANTAGTAAGAGTANTAGTTGAATGATATACGTATTATTGAAGCCTGTAATTGATAGCAATAAAATGATTGTAAATAATTCAATTAACATTGCAGGCATTACTATAATCGATATACTTTGTTGATGAAAAGTTGAAAACTTGATCATATTACTTAGTTCAATGTAACGAAAAGATGGATAATGTACCAACTGAACGAACCATATTACAGCTGTCATCCAAAATGATGACAATAAATATGAATAAAATATAATATTTTCTATGTTNCTTTCAAACATTACTCTATCCTATGTACGTAATCTAATTTTTTTTCGATTTTCACTTTATTATAAATATTTAAACCCGTAACACCAACNGTTTGTGCCTTTTCAAGATCTAAATCCCCATTTTCTAAACAAATTTCCTCAGGCAAATATATATCTTCTATTGATCCAAGAACTAAATGTGTACCATTTTCAATAATATCAATTGTTCTTATATACTTACATGAAAATTTCACCAAAGATTCTTTAACAAAAGGCGCTGGACAATCATTTAAGTACTCTGCTGTTAGACCCGTAATATCAAATTCAGAACGATTTGTTTTGGCACTTGTTATATGAGCTTGCTCTATTATATCCAAATTAACATGATTAATTGTAAAAAATTTTTTATTTTGTGTGTTTTCTAAAGTATCTCTTGGTATTGTATTTGGACGAACCAATATACTTACCAAAGCGGGACTTGCCCCTATGTGCAAAAAAGAGCTAAAAATCGCACAATTAGGCACATTATCTTTGCTTATTGTTCCAATCAAATTTGCACATTTTATACCACCTAAAGAGTTTATAAAATTTGCTTTATAAATTTTATCGAAACTTGAAAATTCTTTTTTTGAAAAATGTTTTGTACGCATCTTTAAGCTTTCTTCAATAATGCAAACGTNTCTAACGCTTTCAATCTTGATTCTTTTAAATTTACAATGGGATATGGATACGTTTCNCCTAGTTTGATTCCATGTGTTTTTAATATCCCTTCTGGNGCTTCATAAGGTTCAAATAAAAACTTATTGGGCAAGTTTTTTATTTCAGGCACAAACTCCCTAATATATTCACCTTCAGGGTCAAATTTTTGAGATTGAGTGATAGGATTAAAAATNCTAAAATATGGAGCTGCATCTGCNCCACANCCGGCTATCCACTGCCAGCCGGCACTATTACTTGCNAGATCTGCGTCTACNANACAGTCCCAAAACCAATCTCTNCCGTGGTGCCAATGNAATAATAAGTTTTTNACTAAAAATGAACCTACTATCATTCTTACCCTATTATGCATCCANCCNGTTTTNTANAGNTGNCGCATTCCNGCATCAATTATNGGATAACCNGTTTGNCCNTTTTGCCATGCTTCTAATAGCNCTTTGTTTTTATCCCATTGNAAGTTATCAAACTTTTTTTGCAAATTCTTATTTGGAAGATCCGGAAAATGATAAAGCAAATAATATGAAAATTCGCGCCATCCAAGCTCAGAACAAAAATGATAACAATCNTCACTTTCAGACTTATTTTTAGCTGCATGCCAAGCTTGATTTGGTGAAATTTCACCATGATGTAAGTGAGGTGATAATTTTGACACAAAATCAGATGCTGGAAAATCACGACCTTTTTTATAGTTGTTTAAACCATTTTCTAAAAAATAGTCTAACTTTTCATTAGCCTTCTTTTCACCAAAACTCCATACCTCTTCTATTGTTGAATTCCANTTNAAACTAGGTAATAGATTTAAACCATTAATGTNTGAAGATTTATTACTTTTAACCATTTTAGGAAGAGTTGGCTTATCAAGAGGCTTTCTTGGCTCAATATTAACTAAACATCCGTTTTTATAATAAGGAGTAAATACTTTAAATGGTGTACCATCATTTTTTAGTACTTTCCATGGTTCCCACAATAAAGAGCCGTTAAAGCTTTCACAATTAATGTCTTTATTATTTAAAAACTCTTTAATTTGCTGATCTCTTTTTATCTGCCAAGGTTGATAACACCTATTCCAAAAAACATTTTCAATCTTAAACTCTACTATTAACTCTTCAATAATTGNTTTTGGGCTGCCTTTAAAAAAGGATAAATTATTACTTAAATCTTCATTGAGAGAAGAAAGAGAATGATGCAACCAAACTTTTTTTGCCTCCCCTATTTCAAACTCGCCTTGGTTTNTATCATCGTATATGTAAATAGGTAAAATTTTATTTGATTTACAAGCTTCAAAAAGTGCTGGATTATCGGCTAATCTTAAATCTTGTCTAAACCATATGATTGATATTTTTTCCATTTTACCCCTGCTTATGTCATTATTATTGTTCATATTATATACTTATTTTATGGGTTTATTAATAGATGGTATTTGGCATGATAAATGGTACGATACTAAAAAAACAAANGGNAANTTTGTTCGAACTGAAAGNCAGTTTCGGCATCCTATTGCAAAATCATCTTCTTTTGAACCTGAACCTGAACGTTATCATCTTTATATAAGTCATGCATGTCCTTGGGCTCATAGGACTTTAATTTTTTTAAAACTAAAAAAACTTGATTCTATAATTTCTTATTCATCTGTTCATCCTTTAATGCTTGAAAATGGTTGGGAGTTTTTGAAAGATTCAAANGANTANAATGATCCNATATATAACNTTGATTTTCTTTATAAAATCTATTTAAAAGCAAAAAAGAATTATACAGGTCGAGTAACCGTTCCTATTTTATTTGATAAAAAAAATGAGACTATAGTTAATAATGAATCATCCGAAATAATTCGTTTTCTTAATACTGAATTTAATGACTTCACAACTGAAAAAACCGATTTTTATCCAATCGATCTAAAAAATAATATAGATNAAATTAATTCATATATATATTCTGCTATAAATAATGGTGTCTATAAATGNGGNTTTGCAACAGAACAACATGTTTATGAAGACGCATACGAAAACCTTTTTAAGGCTTTAGATCAAATAGAAGATAATTTAGATACTTCAGATTTTTTAGTTGGTGATCGTCTTACCGAAGCTGATATAAGACTTTTTACAACTTTAATTAGATTTGATTGTGTTTATCATGGNCATTTTAAATGTAATAAAAAACAGATTAAGGATTATCCAGCTATTTCACGCTATCTAAATAGGCTTTTCAAATATGATGCTTTTAATAAAACGACGTTTTTCAATGATATCAAATCACATTATTATGAATCTCATCCAATGATAAACCCTACAGGAATCGTACCTAAAGGTCCTGAATTAAATTTTTAGGTCTTTAAAAATTGTTTTATTTTTACTTTCTTTCCAATGAGGAGGCCAACTATTTTTTATAGAATCTCTCTTTTTGTGTAATTGATAAAACTTACTTATATTACTAAGTTGTGAAAGATCAAACCCTAACCGTTCCATATAGGCGATTACTGGAAATAAACAAGCGTCTGCTAGTGAAAAATTTGTTCCTACTAAAAAGTTATTATCTAAATATGATTCCCATAAATTTAATTCATCAATTAATTCAATTTTCTTTTTATTTACAATCTCTTCAGTGTAATGAGGCTTCTTTTTCCAATAATAGCGCGATAATGTTATTCCTCTAATATATAAATTTTGAATCTCATGAATTCTTTGTAACACCAAAGCATAGTCTTTTTTATTTTTTGGTAATAAATCTGTTCCCTGATCAGCATACGTTTCTGCTAAATACTGGCAAATGCCTATTGATTCATTAATAATAACGGCTCCATCTTTAAATGTTGGTACTTGTCCTCTAGGATTAATAGCTAATACATCAGACGATTTGTGCTCTTTATCACTCATTGATAACAATTTAAGATTAGCCTTAATTAACTTTTTTTCAGCTATACAAATTAAAACTCTCCAAGATGGAGCACTTCCTGATCCCCAATAACATAAAATATTGCTTCCATCGTTACTCATAATCACTATCCTACCATAAAAATAAATATTATTAGAAAAAAAATGGTTTTTTAGTTAAAATAGCAAAGCAAGTTTTCGGAGAGATACTCAAGTGGCTTAAGAGGACGGTTTGCTAAACCGTTAGTGGTCGTAAGGCCAGCGAGGGTTCGAATCCCTCTCTCTCCGCCATTTAAACTGATAATTGAAAAATTCAAGACAGATAAACACATATATATTCATATGATTTTTTTACACTTTAAACTGATGTTGTATTTTACACTGCTTTAAAGCAGACTTTTACAATTTCTTTTTTCTGAGTAATAGGTTTTTAATATTATAAACTACTTTTTAGTCGCTAAACGTACTCAACTTCTTCATCTTCTTGTGCATCTGTTATAAGTTCCCATGGATGAATTGGATCTTTATAATTTGCCCATACTTCAGGGCCTTGTTTATATTCTTGATCCGTAAGAAGACAGCGATCTAATCTTTTTCTTATTTCAACTTTATCAATATCCGTTCCAATAAACACTAATTCTTGTCGTCTATCACCATATGGATCTTCCCAATTATCTCTTATAAGTTGGACAAATTCTTCATTTTCCATATCCCATTCATTTTTTGGAACGGTTGCCCACCATTTTCCAGCAGGTGAAATTTCAGCTAATTTACCAGCAACACTTATTTGACCAACAAAATCCATCCTAGTCGCCAACCAAAAATAACCTTTTACTCTGTAGAGCCCATCTAAATTTGATTGCATAAACTCTAAAAATCGCTCTGGATGAAATGGACGTTTAGATTTAAAACTTATACTTGAGATATTATATTCCTCTGTTTCTGGAATATGCTCACCTCTCATTTCTTTCAACCAACCTGGTGCTTCCGACGCTTTTTCAAAATCGAATAAACCTGTATTAATCACCTCGTTTAAAGGAACTTCAGAATAATTTGTTTCAATACATTTAGCATCCGGATTAAGAGCTTTTATAACACCTTTAATTCTTTTCAAATCAGCTGGTTTCACTTCATTTGCTTTATTTAAAAGAATTATATTTGCAAATTCGATTTGATCAACTAATAAGTCTACTATACATCTTTCATCCTCTTCACCTAGAGACTCACCTCTATCTTTAAGTGATTCTAACGAATCTAAGTTATCAAAGAAATGAACGGAGTCTACTACCGTTACCATCGTATCAAGTTTTGCGAAATCTGATAGCGATTCACCTTCTTCATTTTCAAAAGTAAATGTTTCAGCNACNGGTAAAGGCTCACTAATTCCAGTTGACTCAATTACAAGGTAATCAAAACGATTTTCTTTTGCTAGTCGTTGAATCTCTATAAGTAAATCTTCTCTTAATGTACAGCAAATACAACCATTAGACATTTCNACNAACTTCTCTTCTGTTCTGCTTAAGCTAGCATCACCATTTTCAATTAATTGTGCATCTATGTTCACTTCTGACATATCATTTACAATAACCGCTACTTTTAAGTTTTCTCTATTNTTTAAAATTTTATTTAATAATGTTGTTTTTCCTGCNCCCAAAAANCCTGATAATACAGTTACTGGTAATTTTGTTTTCATAAATTATAGTCCTTATCTTTTTTAATTTTTGTAAATATTATCATTAGCTNTNAAATTAATGCAACTCTATTGCATTATTTAGATTAATTACATAAACAATTTTAACAAAATTTTAATAATATATTATTATTTCNTTAATAAAAGAACAATTTTGATATTTCATTCAGCCTATTTTTAACTTTTTTGTATNTTTTTTTTATTTTCCTNNAAATAATTGGCATCNTTTTTGAAAAATAGTAATTATGTTAACACGNTCTAAAACAGCTTCTGCTCAAATATATATTNATGAACCTAAAGTTAAAGAATTTCTTTATAAAAAAGTTAAATTACTTAAAAACTTAAGATATATAAATAAAACAAAAACTAGTGACCTCAGATTAACAAAAGATAACTTAGATCGNCTTCANNGTAACAANTTAAGAATTAAATTTATTCTANTAGAAAATAATATATTTTTTGTTAATGGAGGTAAACCTATAAAAGAGCTTTATAGCTCTTCTGATTCAGCTGAAATTAATACAACAAAAACTGATCATTTCTCATTAACTGTAAAAGTTTTAGGATTTTCNTCATTTCCTTTATTTANTATTAATCCCGATGATTTAATTTTTTCAATCAATATAGCTTGTGCTGAATCTAAATTTCAACANTCTGGNGAACTTCATTTAGANAAAGAAGAAGGTAGATATAAATTAGTTGCTATACANGGTGACTTTTATGACTCACCAGGAAAGTTTTCNCCTTTTTTAAGTAATCCNGAAGAAATAATGAAAACTTTAGAAAATAATGGATCTATTACTGAATCTACTTGGTATTCTCAAAATTTAAGACTNCTTCATAAAAATGGTAAGGAAGAACAGCTAAATTTATTAAGACCTAATCAAACTGTNTTTCTTTTATGATTTATTTATAATCGTACTTAAACCTTTTTCTAACCCATTTTTTAATAAACTAATTTCTTTATCTCCCCATGCAGTGTTTGGAGAAATACGTAATGTTTTATTATCTCCAGCAATTTTTACGTGAATTCCACTAATATCATTTTCTGCATACGTTAATAAAAAAGTTTTTACCACTTTTGCAGTTTCATTATCGCTGAGTTCTAAACCTATCATACCNCCTAAGCCTTTAACTTTTTGAATGTCTAAAGGAAAAGATTCTTTAAGTTCGTTAAGCATATTTTTAATTCTNTNTCCTAATANTTGGATNTTCATTAAAACATTATCATCTTCTATCATTTTAATTGTNGCTAAACCCACTGCACACGCTAATTGATTAGCTGCAAATGTTGANCCCTCTGANCCAGGNTTTAAAAGACTCATTATTGANTTTTTTCCTACNACNTATGAACTTGGATANACNCCNGCGGTTACAGCTTTTGCNGCTACTATAATATCCCCTTTTGCATTTTCATAATGNTNATGTTGTGTNGCTGAAACNTGNCCNGTTCTTANTGCNGTTTGAACTTCNTCATAAATAAATATAACATCGTTTTTATCACATAACTGTCTGATTTTTTCTAAATATCTTTTCTCAGGCTTTTCAACACCACCTTCACCTAACATTGGCTCTAAAATAACACCAGCTAAGTTAGGGTCATTAAANGCTTCTTCTAATTGCTCTAAATTGTTTAATTCAATAAGTATTTTTGTAGGATGTTCAACTTGACCAAACCCCTTTGTCATAGGATCATTATCAGATTTTTTGGCTGGTGGCATTACTGCTTCGGAACGTCCATGAAATAGATTTTTTCCACCTGCGTATAAGATTTTTTGTTTACCATCNTCAATCCCTTTAATTTGGGCTCCATATAATTTAGCAATTTTTATTGCAGTATCACACGCTTCTGCNCCAGTGACTTTGAATACAAATTGAACATCATTATTAACATTTCTATGAAGTACATTTTGATAAATGCTTGCTAATTTTTCTGAGTATTCGTCTAAAGTTTCATAATGAAATGCTCTACTNGATGTGGCTAATGTATCACTTTGCTCTTTTAACTTTTCAGTNACATAATTTGGACCGTACCCTGTAATTGCTGCGCCGTATGCACTATTACAACACAATACCTTTTTATTATTTTTATCTATCAAATATGCGCCATTTCCTTTAATTGGTTGAAATTTATCTTTAGGAAATACGCCTTCATAGTGTTGAGCAAGAAAACTAAAGTTACGAGATATATTTTTTCTAAAAATATTCGTTACGTCTGCTATCTTTAAAGTATTTGAAACAAAAACAGTTTTATTTATCGTATTTACTGANCNTCTAACAAGTGGATTTGCGTAATTTGTAAACATATTTATACCCCTTTGATTATTAACTGTAATATAACATATTTTTTTAAAAAATATTTATTAATTTNTATTATTTTTTTTATATTAATATCTATTTTTTNAAAAAAACTATTCTTTCAATACTAATTTTCAATAATTTTAACGACTAAAACTTTTAATAAGATTTGTGATAATTTCCTTATCTTCATCATCTAGATTAAAATGTTCTTGATCTTTTTTGATACTTTCCACACAACTTTCATTAAAGTTAGCAAACCACTTTTTTATAACTTCTGAATCTTTAGTTTCATAAACTGGAGTAATTAATTTAAAAAGTACATGCGCTTTATCTAATTGATCTTTAATTAAACCATAAAATTTAACGCGCTTATTAAATCGTGTTAANACTAATGTTCCCTCTAACAGACTAAATATTTCATTTGATTTTTCTAGCAATTTTACAAGTTCTACATGAAAATAGAACAAACTATACCAAGAAGTTTTTTTGAGCGCTTTTTTTGCAGGTTTTAAAGCAAACTCAACTTGATTAAGTTGAATTTTTTTTATTGATTTATTAAATNATATTTTAGATCGTTCAAATTTGTTTGAATAATTAAACTTTTTCTTAAAGTTGCTTAATGTATCTACACCAAACACTGTATTGGCATAATTTGAATTCAATGCGAAATTATCTTTGGTTGTTTTTAGATTTTTTAANGTCCCTAATATACCTTTATATATTACTAAATCGTTTTGAATTTCATTATCTGAAATTTTAAACCTATTTGGAATNTTGAGTTCTTTTCCTGTCAAAAAAGATTTTTCTAATAATCGCTGTAAATTATAGGCTTGTAACACTTCTTGTTTACTAAATTTAAATAAAATTTTATTTAATAATGATACCNTTTCTATCGGACGAATGTATTCGACTANGTTCATATTTTTTTTGATNACCATTTTATTTTGTCACCTTCTTTATAAANNAATCACTTAATTTGAANATTTCACTAATTTTTTCTTCAGTAAATGAATTAATCTTTGATACCATAAATTTCATTCTATAATTTTNGGAGAAGAACTCTTGATGATCTGCTATAAAACGCCAATATAATGCATCCATTGTAGGACACCATTCGGCTTTTGGGTAATGACTCATTTTTCTAATATAATTTGATCCACTAAAATAGGGTTTAGTTGCAAAAATACCGCCATCACTAAATTGACTCATTCCAAAAACGTTTGGGCCCATTACCCAATCGGATGAATCAATAAAACATTCCATAAACCATTTATATACTTCTTGAGGATGTATTTGAGCTAAAAGCATTACATTNCCAATTACCATTAACCTATTTATATGATGAGTATAACCTAAATTCATTACTTGNTTTATNGCATCATCTAAAGGCGCTATACCGGTTGTTCCTTCATACCAATGTTTTGTTAATTTACGATTATGATTAAAAAAGTTTTTTTCTTGTTGAATATCATCATAATTATGATAAATCCCTCTCATAAACTCTCTCCAACCAATAACTTGCCGTACAAATCCTTCGTATGAATTTATGGGAATTTTATTTTCAACTTTTTTAATTTTTTCAAGCAACTCAGTTGGTGTAATTAAACCAGCGTTTATGAATGGAGATAAGACAGAATGAAACAGAAAATCTGATCTTGGATCTATTGCGTCTTCGTAATCACCAAATTTATTAAATCTAACTGTAATAAAATTATCGCACCAATTAAGGACTTCGGATCGTTTAGTAGGAAACCAAATATTTTTCATTTCTCCAATATGATTATTGAACTTTGTTTTTACAAGACTTTTAACGTTTTCTAAGTGTGTTGATTGNGTTCCTGTAGGAATGTTAGGGAATTCAATTTTTTTNGGNGTCTTTTTTCTGTTTTCTTCATCAAAACTCCATTGACCTCCTTTTGGCTTNCCATTTTCCATTAGCACNTCNAGTTTTTTTCTTTGTTGNTCATAAAATGTTTTCATAAACGGTTTTTTACTAGAATCTAGATACTCTTTAAACTCTTCCTGAGTTGTTAAAAACAATGGACTTTTATGGACAATTCTTTTTATAGAATGNTTTTCACAAAANTCAATTATAGAATTNTCAAAGAAATGATCCTCCACTTCTAACATATGAAGCCTTTGAACTTTATTTTTTNTGCAAAACTGTTCCAAGACATCTAAATAAAGCTGGTTTTCATTTTCTTTAAGTTTATGATAATGNCAAGNTATATTNTCACTTTTCANTTCGTCAGCATATTCCCTCATGGCTGTTAAAAAAAATATTATTTTAAGTTTATGGTATTTAAAATGCGTACACAAATCATCACTTTCACACATAAATATAGGATGATTTGTAATTTCCTNAATAAGATTTGGCTTACANAGTTGGTTTCCTAATATAATTGATAAATCAGTAATCATCACTTTCTCCCTTTTGTAAGTTACGATTATTATGGTATTAAATAGCTTGACGTCATTTGACTATGTTTATCCCACTCGTACAATATTCTAATATGTTGTTCNCTATTTAAATATAGAAGTTCTAATTCAAAAAAATTACANACACAAACAACAAAGTTTTCTTTTGCATNCACTTTTTTTTCTTTATAAGCCTTTAATGAATTCTTNCTAATTTTNGAAGATGGTGAAGCTTTATATTTATAGTATTCTAATTGTGANTCACTAGCCTCATTAAATAATACATCTGCAAGNGCATCACCTTGATGGATATGGCTTATACATTTAAACCTTAATTGTAGGTTCTGTGGTCTTGAATAAAATAAAATTGAACAATGACTATTTTTTTTTAAATCTTTAATTTTTGGNGAACGTTTNTCTGTATGAAACATTAACGTTCGCCTATTCAAGACCCAGCGCCTTAACACAACCATTCTTTGATTTATTTGTTCTGAGCCATACGTACTCAAAGCAAATTGATGAAATGGATGCTTATGATCTTTGACTCCTCTAATTAATAAATTATCAATTTCATTGATAAACTCATTTGGAGAAAAATCAACTGAAAGCATTTATTTGACTATCATTACCCCTTGCATCATTGCATAATGNCCTGGATATGTACAAATATAAGTGTATTCACCTGGCTCTGATGGAGCTGTAAATGTTACTTCAGATTTTGCTCCTGCATCAGCCATTGCTGTTGCAGCAATAATAGCTGGGTGATCAGGTAAATAATTTTCAGCTTTTAACGCAGCCATACCGATTTCATTTACTTTTGATTTATCACTTAAAATAACAATGTTATGTTTCATTACTTCCTGAGTAGCTGTATTATCCATTGTTAAAACAACTTCTTGTCCNGCTTTTACAGTAAANTCTTTAGTTAAATAGGCCATGTTATTTCCATCTGGTTGNATNGTTATTGAAACACTACTAGGTCCTCCACAGCTTACTAATGCAAATAATACTAAACCAATCGCTAAAATTTTCATTGTTTTCTCCCTATATAGATTTATTAATTTCATAAACCACCTCCACGTTTTGATATGACAAGATTATACCATAATTTTTTCCCTTTGACTTTTGTAATATTTCTCTTACAATTTAAGTATAAAAGGAGGATAAATTATGTCAAAAAATGAAGATATANCAAGTTGGCCNGATTTGGCTGGACAATTATATGATAAGTTGACAGGTAAAGGCTCAACTATACATTATAATTTTGAAAATTTTGCGATTGACGTTCCAAGTAAAGTTGGTCCTGATGCAATACATACAAAATGGGTTTTAAACGGAAGTTTAAATATTTCTACAAANAATTCATAATCTNACTAACTATANTATTTAGGGGGGGNCTAAATAAAAGGTTTTATAATTCCACTAGCNATTTTAATNACAATATTTCTTGATTTAATTTTAATTCTAAACAATTTTTTATAACTAAATAATTTAAACTGTGTTTGTTTTAATGATTTAGCTATATTTAAAAATTCAAATAATACTTTAAAATTATTTATGTGTAATTCGATAATATTGTCGTAAAANTTAACNGGTATTTGCTGATCTTTAACAGAAATATTTAAGTTGCCACTTAATTCTAAATTGCTCATAAATACATTATACTCTTTTTATGATTTCAGTAAACAACAATTTAATTGTTAAAAATTGGGCAGTATTGGATGGAACAGCTTCAGGATGGGTATTATCATATTTTGATGAATCTATTTTATATTTAACNTATATAGACCATTTAAATCAATTAGANTTTTCTCATAATGCAATATATTTCATTGATATCCCTATCCTATTACCAACAACTATANTGGAATATCCAAGACGTTCAGATCAAATTGGCAAAAAATTNNTAGGTAAATATCATTCTAGTATTTTTTATGCGCCATTAAGTGAATGGCTTTCCTTAAATTATAAGCACATAAATACAATTTGCTCTAAGGAAAATAAACCTAAGCTATCTAAACAATCTTTTAATATTTTTAAAAAAATAAAAGAAGCTCAAAGTGTGTTTAACAAAAACCCTAGATTCTTTAAAGAGATTCATCCTGAATTACTAATAGATTATTTTGTGTCTAATAAACTTTCAAAAAAAACTATAGAAGGGCAACTGCAACGTATACATACCTTGAACACACAATTTAATTTTGAATTTACGCATAAGCAGATTAAGGATTGTCTTGTAACTTTAAAAAATACTTTTCCAGGTTCAAAGATAAATATTGATGATATTATTGATACTCTATTTGTATCTACGTTATTATCAAAAAACCAATTTTTAACAAATTCGACCCAAAATGATATAATAATAGATGAGAATTTATTAGAAAGATTTACCTTATTCAATTAACTTTTTTATGAATATTGTATGGTTTAAACGAAATTTAAGAGTTTTTGATAACGAACCTTTATACTTAGCTATTAAGGAAAATATTCCATTTATATGTCTTTTAATTATTGAACCAGAATTATGGAAACAAAATGATTTAAGTTTTAGACAATATCAATTTTATCTTGATTCACTAGAAGAGTTAAAAACTGATTTAAAAAAATATAATCTTACATTATCTATAAAAACAGGACAGTGCATTGATATTTTTGATCAAATCCATAAAGAAAATAATATTGACAACATTTTTTCAGTTCAAGAAACATGGAATAATTGGACTTTTCAGCGTGATATTCAAGTTAAAAAATGGGCAAAAAAACACCGTATTCTTTGGCAAGAAACTCAACAATTTGCAGTTTTTAGAGCATTAAAAAGTAGGGATGGCTGGTCAAATAAATGGAATTCTTTAATGCAAGAAAACATAATTACTATTCAAAACAACAAAAAAAACCATTTTATTAAAAATGATGTTATTCCAACAGCAGCATCTTTATTTCATAAAATAGACGATTTGAACTTTATGTTAAAGGGAGGACGATCCAAAGGAATTGACTTATTACATTCTTTTTTTGAAAAACGAGGATGTTTTTATACAAAAGCTATGTCATCTCCAAACACAGCTCCTGAAGCCTGCAGTAGATTGTCACCGTATATTGCATTTGGATGTTTGTCATTAAAAGAAATTCACGCATATACTGAAAAATTTTCTAATAAAGAAGCTTTTTCAACTAGTAACTATAAAAAAGAGTGGAAAAGCGCTGTACGATCTTTTTCAGGTCGTCTTCGATGGCATTGTCATTTCATACAAAAACTAGAAGATGAACCTAACATTGAATTTGAACATATTCATAAGGCTTATAATAATATTACATATAATTCTCCAGATCATCTTGACTCGTTAGAAAGATGGAAAGCTGGATTAACGGGCTTTCCACTAATAGACGCCTGTATGAGAGCATTAAATGCGTGGGGTTGGTTAAATTTTAGAATGAGAGCTATGGTTATGAGCTTTGCTGCTCATCACTTATTTTTACATTGGCGCGATCCTGCTCTATATTTAGCCTCTCAGTTTATTGACTATGAGCCAGGAATTCATTATTCTCAATGCCAAATGCAAGCAGGCACTACAGGAATCAATACAATACGAATTTATAATCCCATCAAACAAAGCTATGATCATGATCCTGAAGGTATATTTATTAGGCAATGGGTGCCTGAATTACAATTTTGTCCAAATGATTTTATTCATACTCCATGGGAATGGCTATCTCACGAAAACACATATCCAAGACCTATTGTAGATGAAAAAGATGCAAGAAAATTTGCGGCAANTCANTTATANACGCTNAGACAATCTAATAATTTCAAAAAAGAAGCAACAAAAATTGCAATAAANCACGCAAGTAGGAAAGGANANAAAACTAAGACNAATAAGTCTCAGCTATCTCTNTTTAAAGANTANATTGNTTTACGTTTTAAATTAAATTGTAAAATTTACAGGNGCAANATCATTTNTGAAAGGCCATAATGATCTGCACATGTCTTTTATTTTTAGTAATAAATTATTACTTTTCTTTATTTTTATATTTGTTTCACTATTATTATTTTCAAAATTAGCAATGTNTTTTTTAAGAGTTATTTCAGGAGAAGAATTTGCTGTCAGACAACCTTCTCTGATTTCATCAACCTGTTCAATATATTGGCTTTTTAAGTTATTAAAATTAAAATTATCTTCTTTATTATAATTATGATTAAATATGCTTGCTGCGTTTAGAAACTCATTTTTATTTTTGTTAAATATTATTAAACCATCAACATATTTATTTGAAATTCTTTCTTCAAACTTGTCTGCTGTAATTAAATAAACTTTACAATTTTGTATTTTTGATTTAAGTGGTTCTAACAAATCTCCCCCATTAAAAANACACCCATAATCCCAATCTAAAAAAATAGTTANCGTATCATTATTATTTTTTTGNTTTTTCTGTATTGTTTGAACAATATTTATAATGTTTTCTTCTTTTAACTGTGCTTTGTAACCACAAGGATCGATTTGATGTGAATCTGTTAACTTGCTTATTATACTCCTAACACATATATTATCTTCAACTACGATCGACAAATCTTCTTTTTTAAAACTCTTAAAATCATATAAAATATTAACATCATATTTACTTTCTAAAAAAGTTTTAAATTTATCTTCAAAGTCTAGATTGCTTCTTATAACGCTATTATGATTTGAAACTGGGAAATCATTTTTTTTTTTATTNATATTAAATGTAATTGGACTAATTTTNGTTTTCATAGATTTATTTTTATATTTAATTGAATNTATATTTAATATNNTNTNCATAGTTTACATTANGTAAGCTTATTCTTACAATTATTTTCTAAAAAAGCTATGNTTATTTAATNTTATCTAAATTAAATATATTTNAGACAGNAAAATTATTTGNAAGAACANCCTTATATTNNTTTGAAAACTTGCAAATATTTAANANTCAAATTATNTATTGGTGATATTAAAANACTTCTAATTCATACTTTATCTGCATAATTGGATTTTGNTTAGAATNATCCGTTCCTAAAGTTGCAAANGTAAATCCATCTTTACTTAACCCTATGCTNTAATCAACTTGCTTTCCCGTTATCATCGTACTTCCAGTGTAATAGCCAACTGTTACAAAAAATTCAAAGTCTTGAGTGATAGTTTCATTCAAACCTANTAAGAAGTAAGAATCATCGGCAAATTCAGCGTCATTAGGACCACTNAATAAGACATAATAAGTAAATGAAAAACTNCCTTTGGAGAAACCTAAGCTTGCTTCAGTAAAATCAATGGAACTATCTGNACCAGAGTCTGGATATGCNTAATATATTAAACCTAAAGAATATCCTATATCTGTTATGATATTTATAGTATCGCTATAACTTGCATAGATATCCCACTCGTATGTTGTATTGTCTGAAAATCCGACGTTAGAGACCCATGTTCCAATTGAAACTTTTTCGCTTAATGCTGCGTCTAAACCGCCATAAATTGCAGGATCTCCCGTATTTGCCTGAGCCATTCCTCTCCATATATACGTATTACTCATTCCAAAGTTGCCTTTAATAAGGATATCATTTGAATAAGATATTGATATTAAAATAAATAAAGAAATTAAAATTGTTACTAAATATTTTTTCATAACACNGCCCCCAATTCAGCAATAAAATATAANTTANATATTAATTTTATATAAATTTATNAAATNACTNTNTAATACAATTATATCAAATGNTAAAACATTAAACATCNAAATTTTTCAATACATATAAAATTTGAGTAGATTAAATTAATTAAATAGTCTTATTAAAAAACATCCCATTCATATTTAACTTGCATAATTGGCTTTTTGTCTGACTCAAAAACACCAAGGGTTGCGTAAGTAAAACCATTTTTACTAATACCTACTAAATAATCTGTTTGGCTTTTACTTATCATTATATTTCCTTCATAAAAACCTATTCCAGCGAAAAACTCGAAATCCTGAATAATATTATTAGTAAAGCTGATATTTAAATATGTATCACTTCCGATGCTAGCATTATTTGGACCACTTAACATAATATAATAAGAAAAATTTAAATTATTCTTTGATATTGAAATGTAGCCTTCGGAAAAATCTATTGAAGACTCTGATTGTGAATCAGGATATGCATAATAAATCAAACCCATTTCGTAATCTAATTCTGTAAAAAGAGTTAAAGAATTACTGTAACTACCATAAAAATCCCATTCATAAGTGGTATTATCAGCAAAACCTACATTAGAAATCCATGTTCCTAAAGAAATATTTTCATTTAATGACGTATCCAGCCCTCCATAAACAGCAGGATCGCCAGTATTAGCCTGAGCCATTCCCCTCCAGATATACGAATTACTCAAACCGAAATTACTTTTTATACTTGTTACACTTTCATTGGTGTAGATAACTTTTTCTTCTTTGGGCTTTTTTTCATTTAATATCGAAATATTTGCTAAATTTGCATAGCTAGAAGGACTTTTCCTCTTATTTCCAAACAACCTTTCTTTTCTCATATGAAAAACTTTNAAAAGAGCTGTGGAGGCTTCAAGTTTTGTTAAGAAGTTTCTCGAAGTATTTGGTAAAATTTCATTATCTATCATTACTTTATACCCATCTTCAGGTTTGTAAAAACTTAAATTGTATTCNATTGGAGAATTTAATTTCAATTTAGGATTGTCTAAGTCCAAATANACATATAGAAGTTTACTTACATCTTTTTTAGTTATACTTTCTTTTGGATCAAATGAGTCTAAGTAGTATGGTACTAACTTTCCAAATTTATTTTGTACTATTTCAACTTCTTTTTCAGCCCATTTTGGTGTATTTTCAAGAGGAACTACAAATTGATTTGGAACTTCATCGTTTGTNAAAGATAATAATCTTCCAAATAAAATCAAGAATTCAACTTGAGTGATATTTTTTGTGTAACTTTTTTTGTTAAAAACTAANCTATAAAANAGATCTGTATCAGAATGACTTGACGCAGTGATTAATTTNCCAAAAAAAATATTTATTAATAGTAAAAAAACAATAACTTTTTTCATATTTAATTTATTTCCTGATAATTANTAATAGTTTTAAATTATTTTTAAAAATTTGTCAAATTTTTCTTTTTATTTAATTTTTNNCAACTTAAAAANTTTNATTTTTTATATTTATTAAAGATATTAAGTAAATAACTTATTTAAAAATTATATAAAAGGAGNTACTAANNACNCTTGTAAGAATTTNCCTANANTTNCTNTGNNAANNTCCANTNTGTTAAANGNAAAATATATCAATATNAANTCTTTNTTCTTTAGNTTTAAATANCTTNATTTCATACTAAAAAGTTATCTTTATCTTATTTTNTTATNAACATTATTANATTAAACTTATTTGCATGAAATTATGCTTACCCTTAAGACACTGTGTGTCTAATATAAAAGTACACGACCCATCATTTTTAACAGAATGCAAATCTGACGAAATTCGAAAACCAGAAACGTCGAATCAATTAAAACATTCTATAGTTTATCCAGACCTTACTTATATAAAAGAAATACGAGATAATTATGAATCTCANCTCAAACAATATAAAATTTCAAATATAGCTACTATTAAAATATTTTCTATAAAAGATAATGATATCCTCTCATCAATTAANGATTTTTCATCTTCAAACTCTGCAAACTTTTTATCTTTTGTTTACTGGAAATCAACCATTGAAAATATACAACTTTTAATTTTAAAAGTATCAGATCATTGTTCTACTATACATAATAAACTAGGTCTTAATTCTAAAGAAAACNCGTTTTGTAATCACCCTTTTAAAGTATATGCTGCTGGCGAAATTCGAATAATAAATGATGATATTTTTCTTTATCCAAAAACGTCAACCTACGCTTCAAATAATAGTGAANTATATATAGAAAATCATGATAAAAATGTNAACTTTTTAGCAACTACAAATTCAATNACATTTAAACCTTTTCCTTTTTTTGACTTTGANCCATCTTTAACTACAAATATGTTTGATCAGGAATGGATGCCAAAAGATTCTCAGCTTGCTGAATTGATATTCTTAAAGAAATTATATTTTATTAGTTATTACTTAGAACTCAATGAAACGTATGATCCTCAAGACTCATTTACGAGCTCAAAGGCTTATAAAGATTTTTTAAACTTCGATGTGGCTACATTTGATTTTAACAANATTGGTCTTAAATCCGATATTGATGATTTAAAAGATTTTATTATTTTGATGAAACAAGAAATGTCTACCGGCACATATCACTCGATTAGAGGCGCCTTAGGCGTTTTACTTTGNTCGATATCTGAATTACAAAAAGCCCTAAGTAATTAAATTATTTTGCAAACAATATTTTGTTAAATCTGCATTGTTTTCAAAGTTTAACTTAAACAATATTCTATTTCTGTATGTGCTTACTGTTTTAATGTTTATATCAAGCTGATGGCTAATTTCTGTTGGGCTTAGCCCTTTTCCTAACTTCAATAAAACATCAAATTCTCTTTTTGATAATTGATGATGATTAGGCAAGTCTATATCCCCAAAGGCATTCATAGCGATTAAATTTGAAAACTCTCTGCTAATATATTTCTTTCCTTTAGCCACCATGTCTATAGCCAGAATTAGCTCCTCTCCAGCATTATCTTTTGTAATATATCCNTGAGCTCCAGATTTCATTGCCCTTATACCAAATTCAGATTCATTATGCATTGTTAATATTAAAATTGGTACTTTAGGAACTTTTTCTTTAATTTTTTCTATTGCTAAAATTCCTGTTGAATCAGGTAATGATAAGTCTAAAATAATTAAATTTAATTCATTATGATTTTTTTGCCTTAAAAAATCATTTAAACATTCATGTTCATACAATATATCTATATGGGTAGTTTCATTTACGATTAACTTGATTCCTTCCCTCATTAATTTATGATCTTCGATCAAACATATTTTAATTCTATCTTTCATAAAGGAACCTCAATATTTAAAGAACATCCAGGGTCTGTTGATGTAAAAGACATTACTCCATTATGCGGAATTAACCTTTCCTCAATACCAATTAAACCGAATGATCCTTTTTTGTTTAAGTCTTCCTTATTTATTCCTTTACCATTATCAATAATACTTAAATTTAACTTGTTTGACATTGTATTTAACTTTATTTCAACAATAGTCGCATTAGAATGCTTTATGCAATTTTCGATTCCCTCTTGAATTATTCTATATATTGTTTCAGATAAATTTTCAGAGAACTTTTTAGCAATATTTATATCCGATTTAAAATTTATTATTGATTTAGAA
>NZFK01000042.1:29179-44338 GCA_002690645.1 Rickettsiales bacterium | reverse complement strand
AATAAAGAAAAATTATAAAAACTTATCGATTTCAATCACTTAAAAACGAATCGTAATCCCCATAATAGGTGTAAAACTAGGTAATATATGAACCTCATTAACATCTTCTAATAGAACTTCAATTAGTTTTATAGTCACCCCAAGATCAATACTATTTGAAAATGGATATAACCATATTTTTGAAACTTGAAAAGAATGTAAATAAAATTCACTATCATGACCACCCTCTATAACTTGACCTCCATGGTTATCAAAAACTAAAAACATATCACAGCGATCTATTATAGGCATGGGAGCATTTACACCAATCTTCAAATCAACATCAACTTCTTTTGATGCAGAACCAGGTACAATTGAACTAAATCCTAATACCAAGTCATATTTTTCATTAATATCAAAATAAAATGTTCCTGCAGGAGTTGATGAGCCAGTTAATGGGACTACAGTATCAATTTCTAAAGCATAAGTAGACGTATAAAACGCAAATAAAATAAGAACTATTAATTTTTTTATCATTTAAATCTCCAAAATTATTAAATATAACACCATAATAAACCAAGTAAATAAATTTCTAAAATTATTTTTTGATAATTTGACTGAATAGCTTAAACTTTGTTAAGTTAATTAGAATATGAAAAAAGTATCACCTCAAAAAAGAAAAGATGTGTTAAAAAAGCTACTAAAAAGTGGGAACGCTAAACAATATCTTTTATTTTTCAAAAAATATCATGAAGCAGATATTGCTGATACGTTAGAAGAATTATCAATCACAGATAGATTACAATTTTTCACAAAAGTAGACCCAGAATTTTCAGCTGAAATTTTAGAAGAAATGGATTTAGATCAACAAATCGAAATTATTTCCAAATTTAAAGTTAATGTTGCAGCTAAATTCATCGAAGAAATGGAACCAGACGATGCTGTCGATCTTTTAGAAGAACTTCAAGAAACTAATGAAGATAAAGCAGAAGAAATCATAAAAGCACTCCCTAAAAAAGAGCAAGATGATATCAGAACATTATTAAATTATGAAGAAGAATCAGCTGGTGCCATCATGACATCCTCTTATATAGCTATTCCTGAAAACTTAACTGTAAAAGAAGTATTAGAAACAATAAAAACTCAAAACTTAGCAGAAAATGAAAGTGCATTTTATATCTTCATAACAACAAAAACAAATAAATTAATCGGTTATACAACGCTAGCTACTGTTATTACAGCAAAACCAGCAGAAAAAATTAAAGATTTAAGAAACGATTACCCCATAACAATCGATATAAATGACGATCAAGAAGAAGTTGCTAAAAAATTCCAAAAATATCATATGTCTGTATTACCAGTTATTAATAGTAAAGATAAACTAATGGGTGTTATCACTGTTGATGATATTGTCGATGTCGTTGTGGAAGAAGCAAATGAAGATATCTTAAAACTTACAGGAACTTCTACTGACGACGAAAAAAAGTTATTTTCGGGAAAAATTATTAATAACATTGCATATCGTATCCCATGGTTAATTATTACAATTCTCGGAGGCATCATCGCTTCATTTATCATAACTATTTATTCAGATATACATAATGACAGTATATTCCCTCTCGCACTGTCGTTAAGCTTTATTCCACTTTTGATGGGTTTAGGAGGCAATGTAGGAAATCAATCATCTGCGATTATTGTAAGAGGCTTAGCAACAGATACATATAAACAAAGTAGTCTAAATATTATTTTAAAAGAACTTATCATAGGAATAGGAATCGGCATCATTTTAGCTTTATTACTTTTTATATTTAATATATTGATTACAAAACAAGATTTAATGTTTGCTTCTATTGTTTCAATTTCTCTTTTATGCAACATCATAGTTGCGACGTTTATAGGAACATCNCTACCCTTATTTTTTAATAAAATCAACATTGACCCCGCCATTGCATCAGCCCCTTTTATATCGACAAGCCTTGATATTATTGGACAGCTCATTTATTTCACAATTACATTAAGTATTATCAGCAACTTTTATTTATGACATCGTATAAAATCAAAGGTATTATTCTAACNAGCAAAGCTTTTTTTGAATCAGACAAATTATTAGATTGCTTCACAACACAANACGGTAAAATAAAATGTTTAGCAAAATCAGCTCAAAAAACCACCTCACAATTTGGTGGAAAATGTGATCCATTTACGTTAATAGAAGGTGTTATTTATTCAGGAAAATCATTTAATATTCTTTCTCAAGTTTCCTTAGTCCATAGCTATTCAAACTTAAGGTTAGATTTCAATAAACTACAGTTAGCATTATTTTACTTAAAAGTTATTACGTTAAGTACAGACTATAATCAAAAAAACAATGAACTCTATACACTATTAATTACCCAATTAGACATCCTTGATCAATCAACAAATATTGAAACCACAAAAAAAGAATTTTTCAAACAATTCTTATCAACAGAAGGCTTATTAGAATCAAACAAAAAAGAAATTTCAGAAAAAGAATTTATAAAAATTTTGTCAGAATATACAAATAAGTTTATAACCCCACCACTTCATCTAAAATAAAAAACTATTTATCCAATGAAGATTAAAAATACGTACAAAATAGTTGACTAATAAATCTTTCCCTTGTTAAATAAAAACATGAATTACCCAAATTTGACTAATAATCAAAGATACAACCATAATTTTGCANCATGTTAATAACANTTTATACCATNCTAAATAGCTTAATATCTCCAGTATCGTTAATGCTAATTGTTTGTATAATTGGCCTAATTTTTTCGTATTATATTAATAAATCACTATTCAATATTAGAATTGATAAAAATGAAACAGAACAAGTATCAAAATTAATTTTAGATAGTATTAGACAATTTGCTTATCGTTCGATATCNGCAATTATCCAAATTATTCTNTANACNTCNATAGTACTNNTAATTTTAACATTNATNTTTTCAAAAATNTTTTCATGGATCCAAATAATNTCNTTTTCTTTNGGNGGNTTAATAATNATNNNTTCATTANTNTTATTANTNGAATTAACNCCTAAAATTCTTACAAAAACCATACAACAATCCAAAAATGTNATTAAAGCTCCTTTAATTATTCAATATAANGCATCNGCAATGTTAGGNATATCCATCTTATCTTTAGTNATNATTGGATTAATNAGCTGTTATTACTTTTTTGGGCAAACATCTATCATTGGTTATACCTTAGGNATTTTACTTTCAAGTTTTTTTCTACGTATAGGCGGAGGTCTCTACAAAACAGGCTCTGATATAGGGTCAAATTTATTAGCATCCAAAAACAAAAACATAATTTATTCAAAAAAAGCAAAAAATCCTGGAACAATACTAGATTATACGGGCGATTTTATTGGTAAATTAATTGGCTTTAATGCCGATATACTCGGCTCTTTTTTATTAAGTTTAATTGCTTGTATCTTTTTCTCTGAAGCATTAATAGACTCAAACTTAATAGGAAAAGATACATATTTAAAATTAACACAACTCCCCTTCTTAATTTTAATATCGAGCTATTTTGGTAATCTCATATCGTTTATCTGGTGTCGAAAAAGAATTAAATGGCAAAAATTTGACAATCTATTACTTGAAGGATTATATATAAACATATTAATTTGTGGATTATCTACCTTTTTAATCATCTTTTTTATGGATATAACAATCGATAATAAATCAATATGGATTGGAAAAAACACATTTCAACCTTTTCTAGCATATTTAATCGGCCTTATTGGAGCCATCTTAATATCATATACTTCAGAAGTTTTAACCTCTCATCGATACTCAACATCAAGATACTTAGCCTCTCTTGCTGAATACGGAAATACAATTACATCTATAGTTTCACTTTCATTAGGGTTTAGAAGCAATGGGTTTTATTTAATATATTTATTTGCTGTAACCATATTATCCTATTATTTTGCTGGATTTTACGGCATTTCTCTAGCCGCACTGGGAATGCTTTCTTGTACAATTTCAATTATTACNATAAATAGTTTTAACTCAATGGCAAGTTCATCTCATCAAATCGCCCGNCTTTCAAATGAAAATGAAACAACTCAAAAAAANACCTCTAAGTTACACGATATAGGTCAAACAACTGTTGCTATTGGCTCGGGTTTCTCAACAGGAACAGCAATTATAAGTAGTGCNGGCTTATTTTTTAGCATCACTTTAAAATCACAAACAAATTTAATGGAACTATTTACAATAAACCCATTTTGGCTAATTGGATTAATNCTTGGNGGAGCTATTCCACTAATAACCTGTGGTTTTTTATTAANAAGTNTAAGAAAAGTNTCCATTGGAGTTATAAAAGAAATTCAACGTCAATTTAATCAAATTCCTTTCCTAAAAGAAGGAAANGCAAACCCNGATATGATAAAAGCATCTCAAGCTAGCTCAGTTATCAGNATGGATGGNTTAATAATACCNGGCTGCTTANTAACNATACCNCCNATTCTNTTAGGNTTTANCTTAGGAATTAATACGNTAGTATCTTTTGCNTTAGGTAATATNTTAATTGGCTTGATTCTTGGNTTTTCATGGGGAAATATTGGAGAAATTTCAAAAAATGCAAAATATTACATTAAAAAAGGTCATTTTGGTGGCCAAAAAACACAATCTTTTGAAAACATACAGTCTACAGATAGAATGGGTGATGTCTATAAAGATTTGCTCAGTCCAAGTATAAACATTATTATGAAAGCTGTTATGATCTTAACAGCCTTAGTTATGTTATTACTAAGCTAAGTATATATATTAATTACAATCAGATATAATAAAAATAGGAGAAAANAAATGAGAAAACCTTTAATCGCTGGTAACTGGAAAATGAATACAACAAAAACTGANGCTAATACGATTAGTAAATCAATAGTTGAAAATAATAAAAATGATTCTGCAGTTGAATTAGTAATCATTCCTCCATTTACGTATCTNGAAACAGTTTACAAAAACATANATCAAACTNCTATTAAATTAGGTGCACAAAACGTAAATCAAAATACAAATGGCGCTTACACAGGCGAAATCTCAATTACCATGTTAAATGATATGAATTGCGACTATGTAGTAATTGGCCATTCAGAAAGACGTCAGTATTTCAACGAATCTAATGAAGAAACCAACCAAAAGGTTCTATTGGCCTTAAATCATAATATTACACCCATCTTATGTGTAGGAGAATCATTAGAAGAAAGAGAAACAAATAAGACATTATCTATTATAGAAAACCAATTAAAAGTAGGCTTACAACATATTGAAATAANTTCAGAAATAGTCATAGCTTATGAACCTATTTGGGCTATTGGAACAGGAAAAGTCGCTACTCCAGAACAAGCACAAGAAGTACACGCATATATTAGGCAATTTCTAGCAAATCTAGACCAAAGTTTTGCCGAAAAAACACGAATTTTATATGGTGGTTCAGTTAAACCTGAAAATATTTCAAACTTAATCACTAAAAATGATATTGATGGAGCTTTAGTAGGTGGAGCAAGTTTAGATGCAACTTCTTTTTTAGATATCGCAAAAAACTGTATCCAAATAAAAACATCACAATGAAATTTCTTTCAACTGTATTATGTATTCTGTTATTTGCGTCAGCATCGTTCAGTCAAGATTTAGAACTTGAGAAAAAAAGAACTATTTTACAANTAGAAACAAACTATGGTGACTTTTTCATAAGGTTATTTACAAAAGAAGCACCTATCACCTGTAAAAACTTCTTAGATTATGTAAATGATAAGTATTACGATAATACAATTATTCATCGTGTAATACCTGGCTTTATAATTCAAGGTGGAGGATTTGAAAGAGGGTTAATCCCAAAACCGTTTAATGCACCAATCCAAAATGAATCTACTAACAAAAATAGCAAAAAAAACCTTAAAGGAACGTTAGGAATGGCACTCAATCAAAGAAAAGCGAGTGCAGCTTCTCAATTTTATATTAATTTAGCAGATAACCCAGATTTAGATTATTCAATCAATAATGTAAGAGGCCATACAGTATTTGCTGAAATTATTAGTGGCATGGATGTTATTGAAAAAATTAGTAAAGTAAGAACAAGAAAGTTAAACTATAAATCAGAACTGTATGATATGGTTATCATATTCGAAAGTTATCCAGAAAATGAAATCATNATAAAAAAGATTAAAAGATTAAATAATTAGTTTTCCAATAAAAATTTCATTATTGCTTTTTGAGCATGCAATCTATTTTCTGCTTGATCAAACACTTTAGATTGCGTTGATTCAATAACATCATTTGTAACTTCCTCACCACGGTGAGCAGGTAAACAATGTAAAAAGATAGCCTTTGGNTCGGCTAAAGAAAGTAANGNTTGATTAACTTGGTATTGTTCAAAATGTTCTAATGATTTAGCAGAGTCCCCCATAGAAACCCATGTATCTGTATATACTACATGAGCACCTGNAATCGCTTTTTTTGGATCTTTTTCATACTTAAAATTGATAGCCGAATTAAGTTTATTTTCAGAAGGAGATGAAATCACACAATCGACCCCACAAATAGCAGAAATCTCAACTAAAGATCGACTAACATTATTCCCATCACCCAAATAACAAATTTTAATCCCTTCAAAAGAAGAAAAATGTTCATAAAGTGTTAAAAAATCAGCAATAGCCTGACAAGGATGTGAATAATCCGTTAGGCCATTAATAACAGGAATAGAAGAATATTCAACAAATTCTTTTAAATGTGAATGTTCAAAAGTTCTTATCATTACTAAATCAAGATAACGAGATAAAACACGTGAAACATCTTTAACCGGCTCTCTATCTCCTAATCCTATTTCATCTTTCTTTAAAACAATAGCATGACCACCTAATTGCTGAATGCCAACTTCAAAAGAAACTCTTGTTCTGGTAGAAGGTTTTTCAAAAATTAATCCAACATTTTTATTATTTAAAAAGTTATAGTCAAAAGGATTTTGTTTCATTTTTAAAGCCTGTTTAATAAGCTGTAAAATATCCTTTTTAGAAAAATCGATAATATCAATAAAATGTTTCATACTATTCACCAGCTATCATGGTCCCAATACCGGCATCGGTAAAGAGCTCTAACAAGACGGCATGCTTTACAGAACCATTTAAAATATGAACACGATTCACACCATTTTTAATTGCACTAGACGCACATGTTAATTTAGGCAACATACCTCCAATAACATCTTTGTGTGATAATAATGTCTCTGCCTGTTTAAGCGTAAGTTTAGACCGAAGCTTATTATCGATAACTAAGCCATCAACATCTGTCAAATAAATCAATTTCGAGGCATTTAAAGCAGACGCAATACATTCTGCAACATGATCAGCATTCATATTTAAGCTTTCATGCTCTTTACTCAGCCCAATCGATGATATAACAGGTATATAACCTTTTTCTATTAAGGTTAAAATTAAACTTGTATCTACATTTTCAATATCTCCAACAAAGCCAAGATCTTGATTACGTTTAGATCGAATTTTTTTTGCCGTAAATAAAGGTCCATCTTTACCAGACAAGCCAACTGATTTTCCTTCAACCTTATGAATCATTGAAACAATTTCAGAATTAATTTTTCCCGATAACACCATTTCAGTAATTTCTAGTGTTTCAGAATCAGTTACCCGTAACCCATCAATAAAAACAGATTCTTTACCTAATCGTTCCATCCATTTGGAAATTTCTTTGCCTCCACCATGAATAATAACAGGATGGACACCAATTAATTTTAATAAAGCAATATCTTTTGCAAATAAAGGCTTTAAGTCATCATTAATCATTAAAGAGCCACCATACTTTATAACTACAATTTTATTTGTAAACCGTTTGATGTATGGAAATGCTTCTAATAAAACATCTGTTCGCTTAATATGATCTTCTAAATTCATTAATTATACTCCATGTTAATATCGACATATGTATGATTTAAATCACAACCCCAGCCCGTTGCTACTGATTGTCCAATCCCCATATCAATAGTAAGGTAGATATCCTCTTTTTTTAACTCTGCTTCAATAAGTAAAATATCATTATCTACATCTTCACCTTTATTGTAAATACAAATATCTCCATAAAAAATAGCAATCTTACTTGGATTAACTTTTACTTTGGGATTTTTACCCAAAGCCATAACTAATCGACCCCAATTAGGATTTTCTCCAGCTATAGCTGTTTTAACTAAAGGAGAATTTATAACTTGTTTAACCAATTGTCGCGCCTCTTGAGTAGTTTTTGCATTTTTGATGGTGCATTCAATAAGCTTTTTTGCACCTTCACCATCTTTTACAAGTTGTTTTGCTAAATTAATGCATGCCACATTTAATGCATTTTGAAACGCAGCTAATTGACTAGGGTCATGTTCTGAAAAGGCTTTTTCACCTGTTGAAAACAATAAAACCATATCACTAGTCGATGTGTCTGTATCAACAGAAACCATATTGTATGAGAGGTCTATAGCTTTTTTTAAGCAATGATTTAATTGTTTTTGAGATAAAGCTGCATCTGTTACTAGAAAACCCAGTGTAGTAGCCATATTTGGCTCTATCATGCCACAACCTTTTGTAACACCAGCAATCTGTATTGTTTTTTTACCAACTTTTGATTGAAGAAATACTGATTTTGGTCCATTATCAGTAGTTAAAATTCCTTTTTCAAATAAATTAGCCTCTTTTTTGCTTGCATCATCTAGTAACTTAGGTAAATAATCTGTCATATTATGAGGTAACGATTTACCAATAATTCCCGTGGCGGCAACAGCAATTTCATGTTTATTTGCATTTAGATATTGGGCCGCTTTTTGAGCAATTGATTTTGTCATTTCAGCACCAGCCTTACCAGTTGCAACATTTGCATTTCCTGCTGTAACAAGAACAGCCTTTAAGGTATGATTTTTTATACACTTTTTTGTATATTGAACTGAGGAAGCTGCGAAGTAATGTTGTGTAAATACACCAGCTGATGACAATGCATTTGGTATATACAAATATGATAATCTTAAATTCATATCAGCTTCATTAAGACTGATAGAAGAAGCAAAGACACCATTAATATCTGTAATAGACTGATTAAGAAATTTAATTGTCATTTTAACTAAACCATTGGTCCAAGCTTAGGTAAACCTAGGTCTTGCTCAAAACCACACATAATATTCATATTTTGAATAGCTTGACCAGCAGCACCCTTTAATAAATTATCAATCATTGAAAAAATAACCAGTTGTTTTTTATTTTCAACTTCTTTAAATCGAATTAAACAATTATTTGTACCTAACACAGATTTTGTTGAAATATCAGCCGAAGTCGAAACAGATGTAAATGGAGCCTGGTCATAAAAGTCGTGATAGGCATCAAAAACAGTAGAACTATCAATAGCATCTTCAAATGTTACATATATTGATGCTAAAATTCCGCGAGACATAGGAAGTAAATGTGGAGAAAATAAGATAGGAAAACCAAGTTGCTCTTCCATTTCAGCTTGATGTCGATGAAAACCAGTTCCATAGGCAGAAACAACATCATTAACTTCACAAAATAAGAAATTAGGTTTTAATACTTTACCTGCACCAGAAACCCCTGTTTTGGCATCAATCACAACATTAGAAATTGGCAAAGAAAGTGATTTTAATGGATGAAGAGCTAAAATAATTGCTGTTGAATAACAACCCGGGTTAGCTACAATTGAACTTTGTTGTATATTATTAAAATAAAGTTCAGGCAATCCATAAGGAATCGTTTCTAATAAAGCTGGGCTCATATGATCGACATCATAATAGGTTTTAAATAAGGCAGCAGAGTTCAATCGGAAATCAGCCGAAATATCAATTATTTTTAGATCTTTTCGAACTAAAGATTCCATATAGTGATGAGATGTTGCATGCGGAATAGCAAGAAAAAGAACATCTAATTCTGATAAATCAGATGTAGGGTCAAATTTCTCAAAAAACGGAGGTAGATTCGAACAATCAGAAAACACTGTTTCTGTTGCTTGCCCTGCATTTGTATGAGCATACAATTTCTTTATATTACATTTCGGGTGATTTAAGCAAAGGTTAACGCATTGAATGCCTGTGTAACCAGTTGCTCCCACAATACCAACTGACAACATAGGTTAACTCCTTTATTACTTAACCTTTTACTTTCAGTCGGTTTGCTTTAGAACCTACGCGGTCCCTTAAGTAGTATAGTTTAGAACGACGAACTTTAGACCGTTGAATAATTTCAACTTTCACAACTAATGGTGAATGTAATAAAAATGACTTTTCAACGCCTTGCCCTTCAACAATTTTTCGCACAGTAAATGACTTTCTTATAGACGTACCTTGAATTTTGATGATTGTCCCTTTAAATTTTTGAATACGTTTCTTTTTACCTTCTACAATTGTTTTATGAACAACCACAATATCACCAACGTTAACGTCAGGAACATTTTCCTTTAATTGTGAATTTTCAATATCATTTATCAGTTTACTATTCATTATTAGCTCCAATTTCAAAGAATCGATTTTATCGATTCAGTAATTTTTAAAAGTTCGTTTTGTGTAAATTGCTTACCAGCTATCAGATCTGGACGCTTAAACAAAGTTGTTAAAATAGACTCTGTTAGTTGAGCATTTACGATTTCAGCATGATTACCTGACTTCAATAAAGCCGGAACAGATATTCCGTTAACAGTATCTGGCTTAGTAAACTGAGCAGCTTCTAACCAATCTGATTCTAAAGAGTCTGAATCAATACAATCACTGTTCCCTAAAACTCCAGGTATTAAACGTATAACCGAATCTAAAATGCTTAAAGCTGGAATATCTCCAGAGTTCAACACATAGTTACCTACAGAGACACGTTCAATATTTACACAATCAAAGATCCGTTGATCAATTCCCCGGTAATAACCAGGAATAATAACTATACCCTTTTTCTCATTTTTTAAATCATTTGCTAAAGCTTGATTAAAAAGTTTACCTTTAGGGCAAGTATATATTATACGATATTGATCAAAATCTTCAAGAGTAGAAAGGGCTTTTAGTATAACATCTGCACGCAACAACATCCCTTGTCGTTTTGACACTGGATAATCATCAACTTTTTTATGAGGCCCTACACCAAATTGACGTAAGTCTATTAGTGATAAATCAAATAATTGATTCGCATATGCTTTTGCAAAGATACCTTTCAAGAAGAACTGTTTAAACTCATTTGGAAATAAGCTTAAAACAGTAGCTTGAAACATTACTCAGCCGAAGGCGGAGCTATTTTCATTCCTGGTTTAAAATCTTTCATTAGACCGATGTTTTTAACAACGCCATCTTCAACAATAATTTCTACACCACCAATTTTTTCGTATAAATTATCACCAACCGTTACAGGAACAAACCCTTCTACCGGACCTTGTGAATAATAAGAACCCATTTCTAAACCTGCAACAAAATTTCGTTGATTACCTTCATTCGCGATGTATGCTTGGTACTGTTCTTTTTCAGCTGTTAATTGAATAAACATAGGTGTATCACCAGACATAGAGGCTAATTGACGATCAATTTGCTCAATCTGTTTAGAATACATAGCAACAGTTTCGGTCAACTCAAAATTTAAATATTCTTTAAATTTTTCAGTAACAACAGCTTTAACCATAACCTGTCTTTTAAGATTTACCTGTGGTTTTTTAGTTTGTTTCTTTTGCTCTGCCATTTTACCCCTCTTTATTTGTTAAAATTTCAACAGTAACTTTTTTATCATGTTTTGCTGCAGCTGCTTTAACAACTGTACGTATGGCGTTTGCAATACGCCCCTCTTTACCGATAACCTTACCGACATCATTTGGAGAAACAGTAATTTCAAGTATGACAATACTTTCACCTGCGGTTTCATTAATTACAACTTCACTTGGATAATCCACTAAAGACTGAACAATCATTTCAACTAATTCTTTCATTTTCTACTCCTTTATGAACAATAATAGCACAACTTTTAGCTAAAATAGCAAACTTAAATTAATCTTCAGAATCTTCTGACTTACGATCTTTTTTTGCAATCTTTTGGTTCGCAGACTCAACTTTACGAGCTTTTAAAATTCCAACAGATGCAAGTAAACGTTCAGTTGGTTTGGTCGGCTTTGCGCCCACTGACAACCAATACTTGATGCGATCTTCCTTAACTTTAATTAAAATAGGCTCCTGTAACGGATCATAAAAGCCAACTTCTTCGATAGTGGCACCATCTCGTTGATTGCGCTGATCAGCAACAACAACTCGATATACCGGTTTTTTCTTTTTCCCTAAACGTTTTAAACGTATTGCAACGGCCATACTACACCTCCTAGTAAGTTTGGAATTATACCAATAAACAAAAAAAACTGTCAATTCATTAGCGAAAAGCAAAGTTAATCAAATAAAAAAAAATTAACGGTAGCGCATAGCCTCAAATACAGGAATATTAGAATTTGCACCCTTTATCATATTTCCGGTGTCTATATTATCCCTAGCTAACTCATCATACATACCAGTTATCGTATCTCCGGATTTCGTTTTTACAGCAGAGCCATTACCTGGGTTTACAGGTAAAGATACTATAGATATCCGTAATCCAGAAAAGTCAACAAATGTAGGAAAAGTATTATTATATTCTGTAGAAGATTGATCTTCAGCAATAGGATAAATATAAAGAAAAAACTGATAATCAAAGTCTGGGTCGACAGGAATTGANAACATNTTAGTAATCGTTGCTGTAGACTCATTAGAGCCATGAAAATCCTTACAGGATGCAGCAGAATAGCCGCCATCCGTTTCTATATTTGAGTCAGCAAAGTCTTCTACTAAATCAGATTGACTGTCATATCTTGAATTTGAAGCATNANNAACAGCCATCCATCTTGTTTTCATACAAAACGTATTGTGCCAAGACTGTGATGTAATATTTCCAATAGTACCTTGAACCATAATAAAAGCATTTGTTGAAGTATCATCAAATTCATAATGGGTACTTTGTGCACGCCCCGTGGACCCTTTAAATAAGCTATCATTTGTTAAATTAATAATCATAGATCGTTCAAGCATCGCTTTCTCANTTGGCATANAACTAGGACATTGTNNTTNNGANCNACTATTAACATTATAATAANNACTACCANNACATNTTTGTCCAATANCCNTGTANGNNNTANNGCTATCNTNACTCATAATANTTGCCATTGTCTTCGCTCCAAATCCAACAGATGGTGAATAAACCGTCTCAGCAGTTAAGTCATTCTTATCACTAAATGTTACAGAGACTTCTTGAGGTTCTCCAGCAGAATTTACTGAGAAAGAATTAATAACTGTTCCAGTAAAAGAAGCACTTCCACGATTACTACAATAATTATTGTCATTAGAAGTATAATAAGAGTCAACATAAAACCAACCCCCAGCATTAGTATTAGCAGTTGAATCAAAACAAAGAATTCCAACATGAGGATGCAAAACATATGAATCAAATGTTCCAATTTGACCAAAAATTTTACCAGTAACCCGAATATCTCCATCTACATAAAGTTCCGGTTGATTTTGCCCATTATCAAAGTGGGTATTAACTGTAGTTCTATTTAAGGTCCCCGAGCTCATATAAACCTTACCAAATTCGTCATTCACATATAAACTACCTGCTATCAAATCCCCACCCTCCATTTGAAGACCTAGTTTTTTGGGGTTAGTTTTTTCTAATGTAATATCTAAAGCTTCATAAACCTCAACAGAGACACCTGACGCACCACCTGACAATGAAGCGTATTCAGTATTAAAAAACATTAAATTTTCATATAGTGATGTCCCAAACGTAATATCAGAAATAAATGGAAGTAAAGCTTCAATTGTATTTTCTGCTTCCAATTCAGTTAATGTTACTTTTAATTTAAATGTAGATAAAGTAGTATCAGATAACTTATCCGAAGTTGTTAAAAACAATGGTTTAATTTCATCATTTTGAATATCTGCTAAAAGTGATGGGTCTAAACCACCAACACCTTTATAATGATTAACACGATATAAAAGGCCAGAACCAGCACCATCTCCACCTACAAAAGGACCTGCAAAGAAATGTTTTTCAGGAACAGCTTGCCCAAAGCCAGGATCTCTTACAACCAAATTCATTGTCCCATAACCAACTCCAACTAAGTTACCAGTAGCTATAAGCCATTCCAAAGAATCGAGATAATTAACATCATCAGGAATAAATGTATAAATCGATTCATCATGCATTGTATCAACAAAACCGCCATCATTTGAAAAAATAAGTTGATTATGTTTTAAAATTGTCTGCGCATATGATTGAACTGACAATATCAATACTAAAAAAAATAAACATAAACTTAATCGTATAGTTTTCATATTAATACCCTTACATCCATTATCCACTCGGCAATGCTAAAACTGTTAAATCCATTTCTGTCGTATAATGATGAATAGACTGACTCTGAATATTATGAGCACTACTCGCTGTATGACTGCTCAAAGGATCTAAAACCAAAACGGTGTCATATGAATGATTATGAACAAACAAACGTACAACAATATCACTATTTCCATTTACATTGGTGAAATTGTGAACCATCGTAAATGGATAATGAGAATCGTGCGGCCCAAAGGCAAATTGCACAGCCGGCACATATCCAATTAAAGTTCCTCCAACTTCAACACTCATATAAGCTGTTGCATGAGTATAGTTAGAACACCAAATTGTCCCTGAAAAAAAGAGGTATAAATTAAATCTATCCGCACTATCAGGAGTTTTAATTCCTGTCCATTTCACAACCCCAGTTTGAGAACTATTTCCTGTATTTTTCACTTGAAATGAAGTTGGACTACCAAAATTACAATCAGCATTATAAGTTTGGCAAGTAGAATAATAAATATAACCATAATCAAGATCAATCGCTCCTGAAACCATTAAATTACCATAAATATTTAAACCATAATCTGAATTAGGTGCTGTATTAACACCTACACCATTTAACATTCCCGAACCTGTCCAATCTGCACTTAAAAACAATCCATCAGCAACATTTATACCAAAAGGAAATTGAAGCTTTGCTATGTAACGATCTGTGTTAGTACCATCATCAACTTGCGTGATTGCAAATGGTTTTACTGNTATTCCATCNTCAC
>NZFK01000042.1:0-29174 GCA_002690645.1 Rickettsiales bacterium | reverse complement strand
CNTGCATCNTNATAAGCCGTCCCCTTTTCACCNGCAGCAACTACCTGAATGTTTGTAGACACCATTTGAAATTCTTCTGTATATGATGAAAAAAATAAGCGAGGTTCNTCATNAATATCCCCATNATTTTCAAGAGCTAATAAATAACCTGTATCAATATNNCCATCNCCATCNCCATCAATGTCAGCATCTAATGTAGTATCTTCCTGGGCAACAATCATATAATCATTCGACAACTTTATCGTCATTTTTTCATATATTGTACTTGCCTCTATTTCACCAGCACGAAATCTCGCTAATCCACCATCCGAATCTCTCACCAAAATACGATTAGATAAATCTGTAATATTAACCCCTTTACTATCTCCCGCTAACCCTAATTGATTTTCAGTTAAGTAAGTTAAGTTTGTTGATCCATCATTTGACATCACTTCAATATTGGATACAACTTCTGCAATAGAATCAGAAAAAGCACCTTGCCCTATCTGCCCCAAAGGCATTCCTACAATATACAAATGTCTAGCAAAATCTTCCTCAGTATTTAAAGCAATCCCAGCCGCATCATCTAAATAGGTTGTNTCTGTATAACCANTTTTATAATAAGTACTTAAANTNNNATNCCAATTNGTANTATAANTAAGACCTCTCCACNNAAAATACATTCTATCCCCACCCCTCCATTCTCCAAACATNACTTCGAATNGGTATTGAACACCNGCTGATAAATANNTAGTAAAATCCATATCTATTTTTTGTCTAACAAGTTCAGTATTATCTCNCATACCATGNCCNCCNCCATTACTTACAANTTCANNTCCATTAATNACAACAAAAGAAGCATCATCCGAATTTGTATAAAACTCATACGTTTGGCTATATGGAGGAGTAAAAACACCACTCCAATATAAATTATAGTATTCTCCTAATCCTGGTCCATTATCTCCTTGGCTTTNNCCCGCCCANNATATNNGAGAAACAGGNACATTAACCGCATAACGACAATANGATGTATTANAGTNNNGATAATTACCACATTNATNTCTATTTGATAAAACNTNAGCTNTAAAAAAATCAGTTCTAAATGTATTTGCATTACCACTATATCCAATGTTTGTAGTNNNACTCAAAGCCTGTTGCTGATATAAACCACTNGNAGGCTCAACTGCAGGTCCTACATACCCTCTAAGACCAGAACTTACAGACGTGCCTGCATAAGAAACAGACTTATTTTCNCAAAGCAGTTTTAGTTCAACGGTATAGTAATCTATTTCATTTTCTACAGGATAAACTGTTTTAGTTAAATTATTAGCAACATGATACATATACTGTGCACTTGAACCATCATAAAGAGCAACTGATCGTGCAATAATTTGGCTTGAATCAGCTTCACCATTAACTTGCGTATAATTAGTATCAACATAATCCCCATTTCCNNCAGNAGGAAAATACTCTCGATAACCATTTAAGTAAGCATAAAGTGATGATTCACCAGCAAGATTAGTTTGAGTAAAGCCAGGTGCTTGAAGCGCAAAAGAATTCGTACTATCAATTAAATCTATTAATACAAGAGATCGGCCCATATGCAAAATATTTACATTTGCAAATGCCATTATATTATGCGACACATAGCGTGGCGATATTTCCTCATCAGCAATAACAATATAAGTCCCTGTGTCTGTATTAACATTATAATCTCTAACACAATCCCTTATTGTACTTGTTGCAGGACCTGGAAAAACACCAAATGCCCCATGAAGTTCCCCTGACAAACCTAAATTCCCACTTACAGTTAAAGATTCTTGAGGTCTCTGGGTTCCAATACCAACAAAAACTTCTTCATAACTTGTTGAGGGGTAAATCCCTAAAATTGGTTCATAAAAGTCTCCTGTATCATCAGTATGTTCAATTTTACCCACAACCACACCTGATCCACGCGGATTTAAAACAGCGGGTTGAGGAACAAAAGCATTAGTCTTTTGAAAAGTTAAAACATTACCAATTTCTTGTTCTAAAGAATCAGATAAATCAAAAATCATTAATCCATAATCCAAATCTCCAACAGTTAAATTAAATGCGTTATCTGTAAAATCAAACTTAAAATAATCACTATTATTTCGATCACTTGTCTCACTAATATGCATAATATTTTGAGTCAACCCTATTAAAATATCAGGAGTATAACAACCAAAATCTTGAGTTGGACCACAAATCGGGTAAAAATCTACTAATTCAGTATCACCTTCGTCATTCTCATCAACCCCCCGACTGTTATAAAGTATATTATTTGCTTCATTCCGATTACCATTACTATCTTTATCTACAATATAATAAGAGACACCAAAGTTTAATGTTTTAAAGAAGTGCTCCTCGATAAAATAAGCATCATTGGGCAAATACAACCCTTTAGCTATGTAAAGAGCATCTTCATACTGCCCTGCACAAGGCTCTCCAACCTGAGCAGAAGGTGAAATATTTATTACTTGAAGAACATCTACATCAGCNTTTGAAGATTTGTATCTTTTATTTTACAATATTCGAANCCGCCACCATTACCAAAAATAAGCTGCCCTCTAATTGGGTCCGATTGTTCTTGCAAGTAAGTAGAGTCTGCGAAAATACAGTTGGATAAAGAAAAAATTATTAAGCAAAAAAATATATTTTTTATCATTATTAATTAAACGTTATTTTTTTTCAAAAACTTGTACTAAAACTTACTATTTAATACGTAATAAAACATAATAACAATCAAGTAAAACAATACCAAAAAAAGAACTTTTTAGAAAGCATCTATTAAACATTATCGACCAAATAAGCTAAATCATTATCCGTTAAGATATTTTTACGTTTAACAATTTGACTATCCTCAAAAAACATATTAAATAAGTCTCGCTTTTTATCATTCATTTCTAAAATTTTCTCTTCCACTGTATTGTGCATTGCCAATCGAAACGAAAATACTTGCCTTTCTTGCCCAATACGATGAGTTCGATCAGTAGCTTGTGCCTCAACAGCAGGATTCCACCATGGATCAAGATGAAAAACATAACTAGCTTTTGTTAANTTTAGCCCCATTCCACCTGCTTTTAAGCTAATTAAAAANACTTGAGGTTCTGTCGAGGACTGAAATTCAGTTATCATCTGTTTCCGCTTTTTAAGTGGTGTTGAGCCATCCAATCGAAAATAATTAAACCCATTTTTTTTACAGAGTTCTTCTGCTAAATCTAANGATTTGGTAAATTGAGAAAAAACCAAAGAACTGTATCCTTCTGACTTTAAAATAGATAATCGTTCTTTTAAAAAAATAAATTTAGGAGTTAATTCATTAAAAGTTTCATCAATTAATGCAGGTGAAACACAAATTTGCCTTAACCTTAACAACANATTTAAAGCAATAATTTGAGAAAAAGGTTGTTTTTTTGTCGCATTTTGCCGTTTTCCAATCAATTCTTTCACTTGTTCNACAACAGCATCATAATATTGTTGCTGCGCTTCAGAGATATTAAGAAATATTGTTTGTTCTGATTTCTTAGGCAATTCTAACAATAAATCTGTTTTCAAACGTCTTAAAATAAACGGTTTTGAGCGATTAATAATATGTTTATATTTTTTCTGTTTTATNAGTTGATTGTAGGCCGCAAANGGACCAAATAAATTAGGAACNGCTAAATCAAATATTGTGTAATATTCTAACAAATTGTTTTCAATTGGAGTTCCTGTCAAACATAATACAAAATGATTNTTTAAACGATTTGCCGCTTTTGTTCTTTCTGATAATTTATTTTTTAAAAGTTGAGCTTCATCAAACACCAAAANATTAATGGTTTTCTTTTCAAGGAAATCAATTTCTCTTCGTAACAAATCATAAGTAACNATGACAACATCTACAGAATCATCCCANTCTCTATTAATTCCTGAGTAAATACATACACTTAAATTAGGATAAAATTTATTAATTTCATAATCCCAGTTAAAAACTAAACTCGGAGGGACTACAATAACATGTTGACCAGCNGGACATAAATTTTTAATTTTGCCTTCTTTCAAAAGNGCCAAAAACATTATTGTTTGAAAGGTCTTTCCCAATCCCATATCATCAGCAAGAATACCACCCAGCCTAAACCGATAAATAAAATCTAACCAACCCAAGCATTTAACTTGATATGAACGAGCAAGTGATTTCATTTTTTCAGGNGGNGNAATNNTTGANANNTCTTTAAAANTTAAAAAAGAATTCATCATCTCNTNNTGTTGNTCTGTTAANAAAACCTTNATACCTAATTGTTTCATTTGAACCCAATCTAAAATATGAAGNGATTTCATAATATCAGAAGCAGCNGTTTNTGTTTTTACAGACCGTTTAAANTGAATCATATTTAATATNTCTTTTATTTTTGTAACCGTTTTAGGATTAATAACTTTAATCGTATCTTTATTTACATAAGACCATATATTTTGTTCCAATCCCTTAAAATAGTGATCTTGAACCAATTCATTATCAAAATAAATCTCNGGCAATTGCTCATTATCAAGTGTTCTACAATCTATCACAACATCNTGATCTTCTATTTCAACTTTTAAGTCACCAAAATGTAAAGCAATATCAAACGCTGCTAAATAAATTTTAAGTTTATCTAATTTNTTATGAAAACTATCTTTTGAAATCACGACATAGCAATCATTGTCATCTTTATTGATGAAATCAAAATAAAACAAATAATTTAAACAAAAAGATAAAATTAATTCTTTTAAAAGAGAAACTTTTGCCCAATAAAAAGATGTTTCATCTATAATTAATCTATAACGAGATACAGANGAATCAATAGTATTAAGAAACNAAATAACATCAGCATAAGCTTTTTTGTCTTTAATTATTTTTTCTAAAAAATGATTTTTCAAACGGTCTTTTCTAACNTTATCTTCAGCTTTAAAGAAATATATAAATATTAAAACAACTAATCTAGCCTCTTTTTCACTCAAATTTTGAGACCAGTCAAACCTTATATTTATACAATCTGCAAAAAATGTTTTCGAAATAGGNAAATCAAATTCGTTAAAATAAATTTGTGGGGAAAGCTTAACCAAAACATCATTAAAATCATAATTGATTTTCAAACGATACTCAGTTTCCATTTCTTTAAATGAATGTTTCATATTTTCTTGATAAAAATTAAAATAACCAGCAGGAATAACATCAAATGAAAAATCTGCGTTACTGTTAAATTCTGAAATAGTGAAAGACATATTTGTAACCTTATTGGCAGGTACCGGCTTAGATGAACTTTTTTTCTGTGGTTGGTTAAGTTTTAGATGGTTTAGAAAATTATGAGATGGAGAAGTTGAAGAATAGGCATANAATCCTAAACGAGCTTGTTTTATATCCAAACAAAATTGTTTNGAAAAAACAAATTTCTCATAAGANTCTTCTAANTGATGAATAAAAACTTTTTCCTGAGCTAATTCAATAGTCAACACGTCATTATTAACAAAGTTTTTGTCCCAAAAACAATCAAAAAACACATGCTTCACTTTAACTTCCAAAGGAAAATCTGGNTTATCATTTAAAAAATCAATTAACATTTTCAAAAATTGATCTTTAGACATTGAATATCTTGAAAGCTGTCTAATATCAGATGGAATATCAATTGAATTGGAAGGCAAAACTTTTTTATCTTTTAGAACACTTAGTCTTATCGAACCAAATGAATTAGGTTCAAGCCGTAATTTTAAATTATTTTTTAGAACCATCATTATATATTAACACAATTAACGAATATAGTAATTAGAGATATTTATATCATTCAAATAAAATTGAACTTCTTTTATTGACAAAAACAATTTAAATAACTATGATTAGAAACTAATTTTAAAAATAGGAAAGTCAGATGGCAGTACCAAAAAAGAGACGATCTAAAGCAAGAAAAAGAACACACAAGTCATTATGGAAAATAAAAACTCCAGCCGTTAGGCCTTGTCCTAACTGTGGTGTTTTAAGTCTACCTCACTTCATGTGTAAAGCCTGTGGATATTACAAAGGTCAATTAGTTATCGCTCCAAAAGTAAAGAAAGAAAAATCCCCACAAAAGGAAAATTAAATTGAAAACCATCATCTTAGACGCAATGGGGGGAGATGATTATCCAGAACAAAATTTAAATGGTGCCAAATTAGCGGTTGAAAGTTTACCCATTAAAGTTATTTTAGTTGGTAATAAGACATTACTTGAACAACACATCAAGAAAATTAAAAATTGGCCTTCAAAAAAAATCAGTATTCATCACGCAGAAGATGTTGTAACAATGGAAGACTCTCCTTCTAAATCATTTAGGCTCAAAAAAGATTCATCGATTCAAGTTGGTTTAAAGCTAGTTAAAGAAAATAATGGTGATGCCTTTGTTTCTGCAGGAAATACAGGTGCCATATTAGCAGCAAGCACATTTATTTTAGGCCGCTGTGAAGGAATTGAAAGACCTACACTTGCAAGCATTTTCCCTTCAGAAAAAAAGCACTTTGTGATGCTAGACATGGGGTCTAATGTAGATTGTAAAGCCTCTCATTTAGCTCAATTCGCAATAATGGGGTCTCTCTTTGCAAAATCTATATTAGAAGTTTCTAATCCTAAAGTTGGTCTTTTAAATATTGGAGAAGAAAAAGATAAAGGAAACGCATTAACGCAACAAACCTATGAACTTCTTTCAAATAGCAACTTAAATTTTATTGGAAATGTTGAAGGAAAAGATTTACCAAAAGGAAATGTAGATATTGTTGTATGTGATGGATTTACAGGCAATATCGTTCTCAAATTTGCAGAAGGTCTTGTAAGTATGTTCAAAAATTTATTGAAAGACGAATCAAAAAAGTCACCTTTAACCCTTCTTGCATTAATGTTACTAAAACCTGCATTTAAAAAACACAAGAAAAAGTTTGATAAAGATGAATATGGTGGGGCTCCTCTACTCGGTGTTAATGGAATTGCGATAATTAGTCATGGAAGTTCCAGTCAAAATGCAATTAAAAATGCAATCAAAACAGCATTTTCACTTTCAAAAAATAATCTTATTGAAAATATATCCAATAACATAAAAAATTCCAAAAAAACTGAACCAATAAAACAACCCAAATGAAACCAAAAGCGAGTATAATTGGTGTAGGCAGTGCTATTCCACAAAAAAAAATAACAAATCAGTATTTTGTTGATTTAGGTTTAGACACATCTGATGAATGGATACAAGAAAGAACAGGAATAAAACAACGCTATTATACAGGGGACAATGAAAGCTCAATCGACTTAGCTTACGAAGCAAGTATAAAAGCATTAAACAAAGCTAACGTAAAACAGTCAGATCTAGACCTCATTATAGTAGCAACAACTACCCCAGATTATTTAGCTTTTCCATCAACAGCTTGTCTACTACAAGACAAATTGAAAACAAATAAAATAATGAGTTTCGATTTATCAGCTGCTTGCTCTGGATTTAGTTATGCCTTAAATGTTGCATCACAATTTATCGAAAATGGGTCATACAAAACAGCTTTAGTTGTCGGCGTAGATTGTTTATCAAAAACATTAAATTTTACTGATAGATCAACTTGCATTTTATTTGGAGATGGTGGTGGTGCAGTGGTACTGAAAGCTTCAGAAAAATATGGAATTTTATATTCAAAGTCATATGCAGATGGTAGCGAGTCTAACTCTTTAATGATAAAAGCAGGAGGCTCAAAAAAAGCAATCACAAAAGAAGGCTTAGACCAAAAAGAAAACACATTGTTAATGGACGGAAAAGGCGTTTTCAAACTAGCTGTAAATAAAACAACACAAAGCATAAAAGAAGCCTTAAAGGCCTGTAATTTAACAGCTGAAGATGTTACTTATTTAGTATGTCACCAAGCAAATAAACGAATTCTTGATAAAATACAAAGTTTATTAGACTTTCCAAAAGAAAAAATGATTACAAATGTTGAGAACTATGGAAACACATCAGCAGCATCAATTCCAATTCTATTAGACGAAGCAAATAAAAAGAATTTGTTCAAAAAAGGAGATATTCTAATTATTGCTGGCTTTGGTGCTGGTTTCACATGGTCTTTAAATATTTTAAAATGGGAAAATTGAAAGGAGTGATGAATGTTGTTAAAAGAAAAAGTTATTTTAATTACCGGTTCAACTAGAGGAATTGGACTAGCAATTGCAAAAAAAGCTGCTAGAGAGGGAGCTCATATAATTGTAAGTGGGCGAAATCAAGAAAATTCAGAAAAAGTAGCATCAGAACTTGCAGAAGAATTTAATATTAATGCTTTAGGAGTAGCTTGCAATGTAAGTGATGTTGAAAGTTGTCAAAATCTAGTTAGTAAAGCAATTGAAAANTTTTCTAAAATCGATATTTTAGTAAACAATGCGGGTATAACTAAAGATAATTTACTTTTAAGAATGAAAGACAATGAATGGGAAGATGTAATAAATACAAATTTAAATTCGATTTTTTATATGACAAAAGCCGTTTCAAGACCAATGATNAAAAACAAAAAAGGNAAAGTTATTAATATAAGTTCTATCGTTGGAATTACTGGAAATAGTGGTCAAACAAATTATGCTGCCACAAAAGCTGGAATGATTGGATTCACAAAGTCTGTTGCNAAAGAATTAGGTGGAAAAGGAATAACCTGTAATGCAATAGCACCTGGGTTTATAGAAACNGATATGATTGAGACTTTGCCAAAAGAATATATTAGTAATATAATATCAAAAATTCCATTGAAGAGACTTGGAAATACAGAAGATGTTTCAGATCTTGTTATATTTCTAGCCTCNGATAAGTCAAACTACATCACTGGTCAAATATTATCAGTTGATGGTGGAATGAATATGTAAATTAAATTAATAATTTAAGGAGAAAAAAATGTCATTAAATGAAAAAGAAGTTTTCGATAAAGTAAAAACAGTTATAGTAGATCAATTAGGAATATCTGAAGATGAGGTCACAATGGATGCATCATTTACAGATGATTTAGGAGCAGACTCCTTAGATACAGTTGAATTAGTTATGGCTCTTGAAGAAGAATTTAATACTGAAATTGCTGACGAAGATGCNGAAAAACTAGTAACTGTTAAAAAAACAGTAGACTTTATATTAAGTAAATAGGAAATAAATTGAATAAAAAAGCAGTAATAACAGGCATAGGAACAATAAATCCTATAGGTAATAATGTAGAACAATATTGGAAAAATCTTTCTGATGGNGTTTCAGGTGGTGGTCTTATCCATCAATTTGATACTACAGANTTTCCTTGTAAGATTGCTGGTGTCGTCAAAGATTTTGACCCAACTTCAGTNGTAGATCGNAAAGAAGCGAAACGATTTTCTACATTTATCGTTTATGCAATCGAAGCTGCAAAGCAAGCGGTTGCAGATTCCGGTTTAGATATAGAAAAAGAAGCTGAGGATATTGGTGTCGAAATTGGGTCAGGTATTGGTGGGTTAGAAGTGTTAGAAAGAAACACTATTAAGTTNCATGAAAGTGGACCTAGTAGAGTTAGTCCTTTCACTGTACCTATGATGATAGTTGACATGGCATCTGGTATTGTTTCGATAAAAATTGGTGCTAAAGGGCCCAACTCATGTGCTGTTTCTGCTTGTGCATCATCAACACATTCAATTGGTAATGCATTTAGAATGATACAAAATGGCTCAGCAAAAGCTATGGTTTGTGGAGGAAGTGAATCTGCTATATCTCCATTAGGAATATCTAGCTTTTGCGCNGCTAAATCATTATCACTAAANAATGAAACCCCTACAGAAGCATCNAGACCGTTTGATCTAAATAGAAACGGTTTTGTTATGGGTGAAGGTAGTGGAATTATTGTATTAGAAGAATATGAACATGCAAAAAAGAGAAATGCTAAAATTTATGGTGAAGTTNTAGGNTACGGTTCATCTGGAGATGCTTACCACATNACAGCNCCAGCACCAGANGGAGAAGGTGCCTTAAGAGCTATGAANAAAGCGCTAGATGATGCAAAANTAAATCCAACAGACATCGATTATATAAATGCACACGGAACATCGACATATCTTAACGATAAAAATGAAACAGCAGCNATTAAAAATGTTTTTAAAGANCATGCTTATAANGTTGCTATNAGCTCTACNAAATCAATGACAGGCCATTTATTAGGTGCAGCTGGTGCTATTGANCTAATTGCAGGATTAAATGCTATAAACANAAATATAGTNCCTCCNACAATTAATNTANATAATCCAGACCCNGAATGTGATTTAAATTACACTCCAAACAAAGCGATAGAAAGAAATGTAAATAAAGTAATGTCAAACTCGTTTGGGTTTGGTGGNCATAACGCNGTTTTGATTTTTCAAGGTGTATCTTAAGAATAGTNTAANAANTATTTAATGCAAAAATCTTCAAACCAAATCAAAACCAACAACATTGAAGTTGTNGCTGGTGTAGATGAAGTAGGAAGAGGTGCTTTAGCTGGACCTGTTGTAACTACGGCCATAATACTTACTAAAGATTGTCCAATTAACGAATTAAAAGACTCTAAAGAACTTTCAGAAAAAAAAAGAAACGATTTATANATTAAATTACTTAAAACAACACCTTATATACGAACAGCCATCATAAATAATAACGTGATCGATACAATTAATATCTTAAATGCCACACTTAAAGGAATGCTTTATTGTGTNAAAAAACTNAAGAAAAAAGCTGAAATAATATATATTGATGGAAACCAAACTCCAAAAGATGATAATTATAATATGGAAGCAATTATNAAAGGAGACCGTTTGGTACCTGCAATATCGGCAGCATCAATTATTGCAAAAGTGACAAGAGATAAAATCATGTCCTTATACGATAATGAATATCCCCAATACCATTTCAAACAAAATAAAGGCTATGGAACAAACGAACATATNGAATCNATCNTAACGTTTGGAAGATCTAAAATACATAGAAAAACATTTAATGTTAAAAAACAATTATCATTGTTTNGATGAATAATANAANAAAAGGTAAAATTGCTGAAGAAAAAGCTNTAANCTACCTAAAAAAAAAAATTATAAGNTCTTAACAACTAATTATTATTCAGAATNTGGNGAAATTGATATCATTTGTTTATATAAAACAAAGACNCTTGTGTTTNTAGAAGTAAANTTATCANATCAAAACTATATTGATCCAATATATAAATTAAATAAAAAAAAGATTAATAAAATAATAAATACTTCAAATAAATTTATTAGTAGGTATAATTATAATAATTATCAGCTACAATATGATTATATAGGAATTAATAATAGTGAAATTGTTCACTATCAAAATATAGCAATAAGTGAATAAAAAGATGCAAGCAAAACCCAATTCAAAAAAACTTAAAAAGAAAAAAAATAAACCCATCCAAAATAAAAACACTAATTTATTATTAAATCAGCTCTATGAAGAACTTAAAACCCCAATAAAAATAGAATTAACAGACCATTTTGAAAATAAAATCAGTATAGAAATTATAAATAATTTATCATCATTAATAGTTAATGAAAATATTACACATAAAAAATTATTACATTTAATTGATATCCTTGATTCTTGCTTAGCAAAAAATAACTCCATTCATGTATTAAATAAGTTATATCCAGTTTATGAAAAATTAATAACCATTCATTTTTCAAATACTACAATTTATTCAAATATATTTAATAGTATTTATATATTTTTAATAAAACTAAAAAACATAAGAAAACAAATTTCAAGATCTGAAATAAATAATGCTGAGAAAAGTATTTTAAATACGCTAGAAGTTGGAATTAAAAACCATGACATAAATATGGAACATTTGATAAATATAATTAGCGTATTAAATTATCACATTCAATTTTCAAATAAAAATATTCTTTCAAAATATATAAATATATATTTAAAAGCAAGAATAATATTTGAAAAAAATCNATTTNTTGAAAATGAAGCTGAAAAAACNATATTATCAATATTNAAAAAAAATATTCTAAACAAAATAGAATTATTNCCNGAATTTCAAACCTTTATAAAAGTAATTAAGTAATCGNTATTTAAACCGATTGAGCAACTTTNAATTTATTTTCAGCCGTATTTAATAGATGTAAAGATTCCATNTTAGAATCATAATTTGTTGACTCTTTATAATTCTGANTAGAANGCTTAATNGTATCTTTTAATTCCTTAGCATCAAAATCTGTTGGTTTTTTTACATAATCAACACTTAATAAAACATGATTAGGTTTTACAANAGCAATNCCTCCAGATATATAAAGAAACTCTACCTTATCTTCAGTAATTGAGTATTCTAAAACACCTTCAACAATATTNGAAATNGTAAANGTATGACCTGCTTGAATCCCCATATCTCCTGATGATGTATTGATCCTTAAAAATAATACATCATCACTAAATAANGTACCNTCAACGGATTTAATATCTAATTTAAATAAATCATCCATTATTTAGTTTCCTGCATTTCCTTAGCTTTCGCAATAACATCAGANATNCCCCCAGCCCATGCAAATGCCTGCTCAGGAATATCATCATACTTTCCTTCTAAAATNCCTTTAAACGATTCAACAGTATCTTCTTTTTTAACATACTTACCAGCTANNCCAGTAAATTGTTCACCAACAAAAAATGGCTGAGAAAGAAACTTCTGAATTTTTCTAGCTCTATAAACAGTAATTTTATCATCCTCAGAAAGTTCATCCATTCCAAGAATTTTAATAATATCNTGTAATTCTTTATATTTNTGNAAAACTTGNTTAACTTGGTTAGCAACATTGAAATGCTCTTGNCCAATAATTCGTGGATCAAGAATAGTTGANGTTGATGNAAGTGGATCTACAGCTGGATAAATACCTGCTGATGCAATTTCTCTCGATAAAACAGTTGTTGCATCCAAATGAGCAAATGTTGTTGCAGGAGCCGGATCAGTTAAATCATCNGCAGGCACATATACAGCCTGAACAGATGTAATAGACCCTTTCTTAGTTGATGTAATTCGATCTTGTAATTCACCTAAATCGGTTCCAAGAGTCGGCTGATATCCAACAGCTGATGGCATCCTTCCTAAAAGAGCNGATACCTCAGAACCNGCTTGAACAAATCTAAATATATTATCAATAAAAAGTAAAACGTCTTTACCTTCTTGATCTCTAAAATATTCNGCTTGAGTCAAACCAGTTAACCCAACTCTAAATCTAGCACCAGGAGGTTCGTTCATCTGACCATAAACAAGTGAAGTCTTGTCTAATACNCCAGACTCTTTCATCTCTAGCCATAAATCATTTCCTTCACGNGTACGCTCACCTACACCAGTAAAAACTGAGTAGCCACCATGTTCCATAGCAATNTTACGAATTAACTCCATAATCAATACAGTTTTACCTACACCAGCACCACCAAATAAACCAACTTTACCTCCAACAGGATAAGGNGCTAACAAATCNACAACCTTAATACCAGTAACAAACATCTCAGTAGATGTACTTTGTTCTTCAAAAGCNGGCGCTTCACGCAAAATCGGNANNTTTGTTTCNGCTTTNATNGGNCCNTCAAANTCNATAGCATCACCAGTAACNTTCATGATACGACCCAACGTTTCTTTTCCAACTGGAACAGTAATTGGAGCNCCNGTATTTTCACCAAACATTCCTCTAATTAATCCATCCGTACTTCCCATAGCAACNGTTCNNACAACATCNTCACCTAAATGNTGCATGGTTTCAAAAACCAAACGATCTCCATTATCCTTATTAATTTCAATAGCATTACCCTGTTCAGGTAATTGACCAGCATCAAACTTAAAATCTACAACGGGGCCAATAATCTGAGTAACTTTACCTTTTTTATTAGACATTTTTTATCCTCCTATAATTTTCTTAACCAACTANGGCTTCTGCCCCAGCNACAATTTCCGAAAGCTCTGTCGTAATTTGAGCTTGTCTTTTTCGATTATAAATTAATGTTAAATCCTTAATCATATCTCCTGCATTATCAGTAGCCGAATCCATAGCTGCCATTCTAGCCCCTTGCTCAGCTGCAAAACTTTCTAAAAACGCATTATATAATGCATTAAAAAAATACTTTTTACATAAATTATCAAATACTTCAGCTGGACTNGGTTCAAGAATTATTACACTNTTATCTGACTTTAAATCTTTATCTGACCAATTNACAGGAAATAACTGCTTTTTAATCACATTACTTGAAATAGCAGAAATAAATTCATTATAAAANAAATTTATTGCAGAATACTCGCCTGTTTTATACTTATCGACAAGTAAATCTAAAAGATTCTGAACAGNCTCAATAGATANANTTTCTTGAAAATTTTCAAGGCCCTCTACAATTTTAGCAGTTGTTAATTTTTTAAAAAATTGAATACCCTTTCTACCNATAACTATCATATCAATTGAATTAGAGCTTTCATCGATATAGTTTTTTACAAACTTAATAATATTGGAATTAAATCCACCACATAAACCTCTATCTCCAGTAATAAAAACAAGAAGTTCTTTTTGAACATCATANTTTGTAATAAAATCACTANTAATTAAGCCNTTTTGATCTTTAATTACATGGGCAATAGCTAANTCCAAATCTCCTAAAATCGATCGNGATGATAAAGCTTTCACAGAAAAACGNTTAAATTTAGCTGCNGCTACCATTTTCATAGCCTGCGTCATTTTACGCGTCTTTTTTACTGATTCAATTCTATCTTTGATATCCCTGAGTTGTGACATAATTACTCCGTATCAACAAATAATTTTCTTGCATTTTCAATAACTGAAATTAAAACNTTTTCAAGGTCCTCAGTTAATACTTTCTCTTTTTCTAAAGAATCTAAAAAGTCAGANTGTTGTGANAGTAANACTGATTGNAATTCTTTTTCAAACTCTAAAATNTTNTCNANTTCNATATCATCAAGATAAGAATTTACTGCTGCATANACAATAGCAATTTGTTGTGAAATACGCTGAGGTTGATATTGACCTTGCTTCAANATTTCTATTAATCGCTTCCCTCTTTCAAGTTGTTTTANTGTAGCTTGATCAAGATCNGAACCNAATTGTGAAAAAGCTTCAATTTCCCAATATTGAGAAAGATCTAATCTTAATCGACCTGCAACTTTCTTAGTTGCCTTAATTTGAGCACTACCACCAACTCTAGATACAGAAATACCAGGGTTAACAGCAGGTCTAATACCTTTATTAAACAAATTAGATTCTAAGTAGATCTGACCATCAGTAATTGAAATTACATTAGTTGGGATNTAAGCNGAAACATCACCAGATTGTGTTTCAATAATAGGTAATGCAGTTAATGAACCAGCACCTTTTTCATCTGAATACTTCAAAGCTCTTTCAAGTANTCTAGAATGCAAGTAAAAAACATCACCAGGNTAAGCTTCTCTACCAGGAGGACGTCTTAATAAAAGNGATAANTGTCTGTAAGCAACAGCATGTTTAGATAAATCATCGTAAATTACTAAAACATGTTTACCTTGATCCATAAANTACTCACCCATTGCACAACCTGCATATGGNGCNAAATATTGTAATGTAGCTGACTCAGANGCAGTCGCACTAACAACNATAGTATAATCAAGTGCTGAATTTTCTTTTAANGTTTGGATAACNNGNGTAACAGTTGATTTTTTCTGTCCNACAGCNACNTAAACACAAACCATATCTTTACCTTTTTGNTTAATGATTGTGTCNACAGCAATAGCNGTTTTNCCTGTTTTTCTATCACCAATAATTAANTCTCTTTGNCCTCTTCCAATTGGAATCATNGTATCAATACATTTAATTCCNGTTTGTAANGGNTCNGCAACAGGTTGACGATCACATACCCCAGCTGCAATTCGTTCAATAGGATAACGTTTATTAGTTTCTATATTTCCAACACCATCAATAGGTTCACCTAAAGGGTTAACAACTCTTCCAAGTAATTCAGTACCNACTGGAACGTCTAAAATACGNTTAGTTCGTTCAACTGTATCNCCTTCTTTAACAAGCGTTGATTGACCNAAAATAACACAACCAACATTATCTTCTTCTAAATTAAAAACAACACCATAAACATCGGCTGAAAACTTAATAAGTTCNCCTGCCATAGCATTTTCTAANCCATAAATTCGAGCAATTCCATCTCCAACTTGTAAAACCTTACCGGTTTCTTTTTCTTCAACTGAAAGTTCAAAGTCTTTAATTTGACTTTCAATAATACTAGTAATTTCTTCAGGTTTAAATTTCATTTTTCACTTCCTTAATTAAAAGATAATTTTAATTTATTTAACGTATTTGTGACAGTTCCATCGTATACAGTATTTCCTGAAACTATCTTAAANCCACCAAGAATTGANTCATCAATAACGACTTCAACTTTTGGTNTTTTATTTAATTTTTTCTTAATAAAATTACTAATGTTATCAAGCTGAGAAGACGTTAACTCTACAGCTGAATGAANTTTCACATTGACNTGATTACTTTCACCTAAGATAAAAGAATCAATAATATCATTAATTTCTTTTAATAAAGCCAACCTACTTTTAGNATTCAATAAAAGTATTAAATTTTTNAAAAAAGGTCGAACTTTCAAAAAAGGCATAACTGATAACTTTTCAGCCTTTTCAATATAATTAATTGTAGGGCTAACAAGCATCTTNTAATAAGAGTCTTTNGAAACNACTTCATTTGTAAANACTTTTAANTCTTNTAAGGCNTCTATTCTTTCTTGTTTANCAAAACAATTAGAATANGCTTTTAAATACCTTGAAGCTAATACAGTTGAACTCATGACAGTTTTTCTACACTTTCCGCAACNATATCTTTCTGNGTAGATTTATCAATATTTTTTCTAATAATCTTCTCAGAAAGCTGNACNGATAATTCACCNATTTTAGATGTTAANTCTTTTTTAGCTTTACTTACCATCANTTGAACATCTTTCTTNGCATGNTGAATAATTTGATCAGCTTCTTTATTAGCATCTGCTAAAACAATCTCTCTTTCTTTAGTAACTGTATCTGAAGCTTGATCTTTTATTTGCTTCGCTTCTTGCCTAGCATCATTTAGCATNTTTTTTCTTTTGGAAAGCAATTCNTCTGATTCTGNACGTTGTAACTGAGCATTTTCTATATCAGANTTAATTGAACTAGCTCTCTTTTCAAGAAATTCCATCAAAGGTGTAATNATAAATTTACTCATTAAAAATAATAAAATGAGAAAATTCACCATTTGCATAAAAATTGTAAATAATTTTATAGAAATCATATTTAACCCTAATTATGCAGCAACAAAAATAAGAATTAATGCTACAACTAANGCATAAATTCCAGTCGTTTCTGAAATAGCCTGNCCTATAATCATTGTTTTAGTGATTAAGTTAGCTTCATCNGGTCTTTTACCTATNGATTCACAAGCTTTTCCACCAACAAATCCTTCACCAACACCAGGTCCAACNGCNCCTAAGCCCATACATAAACCTGCAGCTAATAAAGCAAAAGCTCTTATCATTTGATCTCCTGTTAAAAATTCCATTTTTTTTTCCTCCGTTTTTTTTTATTGTGCAAAAATTAATATTAGNGAAACAACAAGTGCATAGATATCAGTTGTTTCAGTAATAGCCTGACCAATTATCATGGTTCGCGTTAATAATCCCATATTCTTAGGGTCTCTAGCAACACCTAAGTTAGCAAACCGCGCGACCAAACCATCACCAATACCAGGACCAATGGCACCAAAACCCATGGCCAAACCAGCNCCTANACAAGCTGCCATNTTTAGCAACCCTTCACGAGCAGGTAACATTATNAAAATAAGTGAAACTGTNAAAGCAAAGATAGTAGATGTTTGNGTAACCGCTTGNCCAATAATCATATGTACNGTTAAAGANTCAGANTTTTTTGGTTGCTTACCAATACCTGACATNGCAGCACTACCAGGCAATCCAGCNCCCAANCCAGCTCCTATNGTACCAAACCCTATAGTTAAACCAGCTGCAATAAACGTTATNCCTTTAAATACNCTATCAACATTNCCCTGAAAAACTAACANTAAAGANATAACTAAAGCGAAAATAGAAGCTGTCTCAGTAACAGCTTGAGAAATNATCATAACACGAACAATTTTACCTGATGCTTTTGGCTGACGTCCTAAAGAATCAACAGCGTTCATCGCTATCATACCNTCACCTATAGCAGAGCCAATAGAACCCAATCCCATTGCTAAACCAGCGCCTAAAACAGAACAAATTGATGCAAAAATCATATCACCCTCACTGTTGTTGTTGTAAATATGTAACCGTTAACATTGTAAAAACAAAAGCCTGAACNAAGCCAGCAAACAAACCAAAATAAGCAAATANACCAACTGGAACTAANAAATGTTTTANTAATGAAGATACAATAACTATAATCATTGAACCTCCAAAAATATTACCAAACAANCTAAATGANTGAGAAACAACGTTAGCGACAACACCGATCAAATTTAAATAGAANAANGGATTTAAGAAAAAGAAAAAGGCCAACCAACCTTTCATTGGAAATGGATCNTCAAAAAAGTTTCTTAAATAACCTACAAAACCTTTATTTTTAATTCCATATATTTGAACAAGAAAAAATACTAAAAGACCTAAAGCAAGGTCTGTGTTAACAGACTTNGTAGGCTCTTCAAANGCAGGCATTTCAAAAAGAAACGAATATGGAACATTTCCAATTTGCAACATTAAAGATCCAATAGAAGATCCAACAAGATCGACATCAGAACTAACAAAAGAATGAAAGAANGCAATTATAGTTCCAAANATCTCNAANAAATTNGGTAATATACCTATCCAATTAGAAAGTAAAATAAACATAAANAAAGTTACAACAAATGGCAAATGCTTTCTNCCATCTTCTTCACCAAGCGTTCCATATGTAATATCTTTCANAAAATCATAAATAACTTCAAAAGCATTTTGTAAAGGACCAGGAATAGTTTGTATTGATTTNCGAGTTAAAAGAGCTATAACAACCATAACTAAAATAACAACCCATGTCATAATAAACATTGTTGGATTGTAAGAAATTTCTATTCCAAATAATGTAANNTCACTTAAATTAACTTGACCTAAACTTTCCATTATTTGTTTTGTCGCCTAACCTTTCGTAAACTTCTAAAAAATTCAATCCANATNTAATAAGATTGAAAGAAAAATAAGAATACCAAAATTACAAAAAAATTAAAATAGTTTTTATAAAATAATCCAATTCCCATTGGTATACCATAAATAAATAATCTTAAAATATAACTTACAAATAAAATNCCCTTATTCCTCTTTTGCAAAAAAGANGATTGGGTATAGCTAAATTGATAAAAACTAATATAACTAAATACAACACCCAATAATGAAGAATTTAGAATGACTGGATTAATAAGAAAAACAGGNAAAAATAAAATTACAAAAGCNATNACAACACGTTTNGTCATTTTAAATAAAAGAAATCTAATATTTCTATATAACATAGTCAATTAGGATAACAAAAAATAAAGATTTTGTGGATAAGTTTTACTTTAATACGTTATTAATTAGTTTAAATATAAAATAAAANCCAACAAANACACCAATAAAAGTACCCACAATAACAGAAATTCCACCTGTCTGAAATTTACGNTCAATAAAAAGACCTAANCCAAAAAAAACAAAAATTGACATCAACATNGCAGCCGCAACTTTAAAAAGAAGTGAAAAGTATTTATTCATTACAGACTTTGTTTGTTTTTGTGTCATATTATTTTGGTTTAATCGCTANAATACCTACAAAATTATACCATTGAAAGAACGTTTCTATAATAGAAAAACCAGCNTCTTTTAAAAGAAGCTTATTTTCTTCAATCGNAGATGGCTTTAAAACACCATCTAACGCTTTTTCTTTAAGCAAAATNTCATTCATAGAATAACCTTGCNGTTGTTTAAATTNACGAAACTGTTCTATATAAATCTGATTTAAATCAGAATTTAAAAAAACAACTTTTTCAACCACTACAATAGCCCCGTTAGGTAACANNGAGTTATAAAATAAAGAAAGTAAATCTCTTCTTTTTTCGANAGGTAAAAACTGTAAAATTAAATTAAAAATNCCAAAACCAGCNTCATTAAANGTCTTAATNGAATTTAAATTAACACAATTTAAGTTTAAATAATCATTCATAGAAAGTGTTGCCAATCGTTTCTTAGCAACAGTTAGCATATNTTCACTATTATCCAAACCCACATAATGATAATTTTNTTTCAATTCNTCCATTAATTTAAAAAGTGTAAGGCCTGTGGAACAACCNAAATCATAAATTAAAGAATTTTTTNTTGTATANCGTTTAGCAAAATCTATAATCATTTTCTGTATTTGGTCAAAGTAAGGAACACTTCTTGTTATCATATCATCAAAAACAGCTGCAACATNTTGATCAAAAGAAAAAGAACCTTTTTCGATTGTTTTCTTATCAAATAATCTATCCATATTTTGATTAAGCATCTGATTCATCCGATAANTTTACATANATAAATAAAAGAATTGTAGGTTTAAAATTAATTAAATCGTTTAAAAATAAAAACAACACCTAAACCAGCCGTTAAAGAAATAAAATCAACAAATAATAAATTTAATGAAATCCCTGGCCATAAAGCTGGAATAGACCCTAAAACTAAGCCTAAAATTCCATAATATGTCATCGACGGATATTTACTTAAACAATATTTAACGAATTTAGCTGCAAAAGAAACGCCAAATAAAACACCTGAACCAACTAAAAAAATTACAAAAAAATTAAACGACTTAATGGCGTAAATAATCGTTCCATAACTACCCAAAACCAGCAAAATAAATGAGCCACTTAATCCAGGTAAAACCATAGCTACAGCAGCAATAAAACCAGAAAAAAGAAGGATCATAGTTGTATAGTTAGATGATAAATCCATAACTGTTTCTACAGTTGATATATTAAATAACAAAAATAAAATAGGTATAATCATAAAAAAAATCAACACACTTACACGGTAAAAATCAAATCCCATATCATCATGACTTTTAAGCACAATTGGAATACTTGCAATAACAGTACCAATAAAAAAGAAAAAAGTAGGTTCAGAATAATATCGAAGAAGATAATCTATTACATTAGCAAATAAGAAAATACCAATTGCTGCCCCAAAAATTAATAAAAACAAAAAAAACAATGAAGATTTAATTTTTGTTATATCTAATGAAATCACATCAGAAATTGCATTTACAATACGAGAATATAAACCAAGTATAACAGCCATTGTACCACCACTTAAACCTGGGATAATATTAGCAACTCCAATTAATATTCCTTTAAGAAAAACAATCATTTAAACATTAAATAAAAACTCAACCACATCACCTTCTTTCATGACATAGTCTTTACCTTCTTGCCTCAACAAACCTTTTTCCTTTGCAATTTTCAACCCATNANNNGCNATANAGTCTTCANAAGANANANTNTNNGCTCNTATAAAGCCTTTTTCAAAATCAGTATGAATTTCTCCTGCTGCTCCAGGNGCAAACGTACCCTTTTTAATTGTCCAAGCTCTTGTTTCTTTTTCNCCAGTCGTTAAAAANGTCTGTAATCCAAGTAAGTCAAAACAAACAGTTGATAACTGATTTANACCNGATTNTTTTAAACCTAATTCCTTTANAAATTCNATTTTTTCATCTTTCGATAAGGCAATTAGTTCACTCTCAATCAAAGCACAAATTTTTATCAACCCCGCTGANTCATCATTTGCATAATCCATTAATTTTTTCACATATAAATTATCTTCTAATAATCCATCTTCATCTACATTTGCAACATAAATTACTTTTTTTGTCGTAATAAGAGGAATATCTNTTAAAAGANCATATTCATCATCTGTAAAATCTAAAACACGAACTGGTTTTGAAGANTCTAANGTNTCANCTAANCGCTTTAATAACTCTAATTTAGCCAATTCAANTTTATCATTCGTTTTAATTTTTTTTTGTTGATTTTCAATCATTTTTTCAACTAANATTAAATCCGCTAAAATNAATTCATTATTAATAACATTNACATCACGAATAGGGTCAACAGAACCATCAACATGCGTAATATCAGNAGAATCAAAACANCGAACAACATGAGCAATAACCGANGTCATACGAATATTGTCTAAGAANTTATTGCCTAANCCTTCNCCTTTTGAAGCACCTTTAACTAAGCCTGCAATATCNACAAACTCAATATTTGCATGAATAGTTTTTTGTGANTGATTAATGTCAGACAATTTCTCGAGTCTAAAATCAGGAATATCAACTATACCNACATTTGGATCTATCGTACAAAAAGGAAAATTACTAGCAGCTACTCCAGCTTCTGTAATAGCATTAAATAANGTAGATTTCCCTACATTAGGCAACCCTACAATTCCTACAGATAATTTACCCATACTNAAAAAAGTTAACTACTNGAAGATTCTTCTTGAGACTCAGCAAGCTCTTTACTATTATTTTTNTCATCTGTGATATCTTTATCATCTTTATCATCTTTATCATCTTTGTCATCTTTGTCATCTTTATCATCTTTATCATCNTCTTCATCATCGTCATTGTTGTCGGTTAAGTCCTCNTCTTCAAATTGACTAGAAAAATCTAANCTTGTAGCACAAATATCTTCTAATTTATTATTATACTCAGGGAAATACTTTAAAAATGTTTTTAAATCAAAGAAAGGTTCACCCAAATGNGTTATATGAGANTANCGTCTCCAGATACGATCAAAGAATTTAGAAATGATAACATTATCATAGGTATTTANNAGATCTANCATATGCCCNATNTTTTGAAATCTATTATATAAAATCTTTATTTTAATATCATTAATATCATGACTAATACGTTCCATNACTTGTTCATACATATCAACNACAGGCTGACCAATCAGAAATATATCATTTTCTGAAACCCTAATAGATCCAGGATCAAAAACGAAAAAGTTTTGAAATCTACTAGAATTATCTAAAACATTATCTTTATCAAACATTTATAAACCTCATTCACTAAAACTTTAAATATATCATAAACAAAACATAATCATAGCATTTTTTATATTTTACAACGAGTATTATATTTTATACATTGAACCTTTTGCTTAAGTTTAACAGATGCAATTCGTGGTAACTCCTGTTTCATNCTAACAAAATAACCACACCCNTCACGAATATANTCTTCTGAATAAAAAACACTAAAAGGATATTTTTTACAAATATTAGGTCTATTTTCATAATCTGTACATAAGTTATTTACAGATAAAGAAGAACATGAAAAATGAGAAATTTGTTTATCATCAAAATGTGGNATNAATCGTTTAAAATTAGAATTTGTTGAGATTAATTTTTCATACAACTCAGAGGAGTCAATAAATTTACCCTTAAATTTAATTCCTAATCCACGGCAACAAACCCCACTATTTTGACAAGCTCCATCTATATAAAACAATTCTTTTTTNATATTAAAAAATAACGCTTCGTTAATTAAATTNATTTTAATTATAGAAAAAAAACGCTCTAAAACACAAAGAAAAAATAAAAAACTTTTATTTTTTTTAATCGAAAAGAAAAAGTTATCATTCATTTATAGATAGTTGTCGATCAAGTTCTTCCATTAATTTCTCGATTTCNTCAGATTGCTGCTCAAACAAATTATCATACTTATCTAAAATCTTTTNCCTTTCATCTTTTAATTCGTCAACATCATCTTTAATATCATTTATCATTTCAAAATCTTTTGTTAAATCATAAGCTCCAAATGAAAAACCTACCGCTGTATTAATAAATTTAACTTTTTTCTTTGATGAAGAATCCCAAGCTCTTCCAACAACATTTTTTCTCATTTCAATAGTTAATTCATCAGGAGATACTGCAATACCAGTTCCATNATTANGTCCAGANGCAANAATAAAATCNCCTTTTTTAACNTTACCTATNACTTTAGTTTTAACCTGNCCAAAGAAAGCTACNAGTTCATAGTCAGACTGATTTTGAGTNGGCCAATTTCCTGCAACAGCAGCAGAACTACTNATAACCATAAGTTGNTGAGCATTAGACGTATCTTTTGATATTTTNCCATTNTCTACAGCAACAATATCNCCCTTTTCAAAAGNAACACCAGTATCAGCCTTCGGTAAAAATTCAGCATAATCCGCACCCGTTGTTTTATATCTGATACCACCAAAGTTATTTCCTTCAATNGTTCCTATTGTTCCCTCTGAAGTATCAAAATTAATAAANTTTGAACCATCCGTTAATTCATCAGNTTCTAAACCAGAGAATTTTAAACCTAAAATACTAGCATTCGTTTCAGTAGAACTATTTTCTAAAATTGTTACAAATCCATAGTCATCAGCATCTGCAGTATCTTCATCAACCTGCTTAGCNCTTTCACCAATAACATGAAAAGGAGCTCNAGGANTACAAGTTAANCCATCATTTACNCCATAAACACAAACTTTATGATCATTTTGAACTGAAAATATTTCTTGAAACGTTGTTCCGTCACTAAATCCTACAACAAAACTATCCTCACCAGTTGCAGAAGCTAAAGAATCGACNCTTGAGAAATTTAATCTTAATTCTGATTNATATGAAGCCACATTATATCGGGCNATAAATAAATCNTCCTCATTATCACTATCTATACTNCCAGAAAGTCTTGGTCCTCCAGAGAAAAATAGTTTTGATCCATATTTACAAGAGTAACCATCTAAACAGATATCATCATCAGAAGGTGCNGTTGGAATAGTCGTAATACCACCCACTCTCGTATCCCCGTTTACAATTAATGTAGCTGTATCTTGCATCATCATCGTTGTATTTACACCTATACCCACACGACCAGGGCCCTCAGCCTCAGTTGAACTTCCAGGTGCTACCATCAATGCTTTATGTTCAGTTGAAGGACTACTCTCATTAATAACATTTAAACCGATAAGTCCATATTGATAATCTCTAAAAACTAAAGTCGATGCTGATGTACCTAAACCTGCAAAAGAACTTCCAGCTTGCCCAACAACATGTAATGGGTATTTAGGAACTTGAGTTCCAATACCAACTGGTCCACCCATAAATGAAGCCGTATACTTATGCCCATAATTATCTTCACCATAGCCATATTTCACAGAGCTATCCGAATTAGCATCTGCAACAACCAAACCTCTCATNTCAACAAATAAACCATATGCTGTTGAACCATCTGCTAAAAGTTTAAAAGTATCTTCATCAAAATTTGAAATCGCTGAAGACATACCTAATTTCATACCATGAATATTGACACCTTGTGCATCTGTTTCTAATTTCAAATTAAAATCTAATCCAACAACTTCNTCTGCATTATTTGTAACTTGTTGATTTACAATTATGCTATCTCTAACAGTTAATTTATTAAATGTAACAGGATCAGAAATCAAAATTGATTCTGCAGCTAATGTACCTTCAACAGCCAAATCAAAATCATTTTCTACAGCATTATCATAACTTGCTCCAGCAATCATAACTCTATTTCCTGAAACAACGAAGACATCACCGAGTTCATTAGATATATTCATATTTCCACTAANATCNAAACTAGCCATTAAGGTTGTTGTATCATNATGACCAATNCCAACTTTATCGGAAGTTAACCTTAAAATTGCATTATTTGTAGTAAATTTAAATAACAAGTCACTATCTGACCAATTAACTACAGCATTTGAATCAGTACCATCATCATAGATCCCCATAAACGCAAAAGTATTATCCGTAGCCACTAAATAACCAGAAGTTGTATTAAGTGTAAATTCAGATAAAGCTTCTTCTAATTCTTCAGAAGTTAAATCTACCATCGATAAAGCAATACCTTCTACACTTAATGGGAAATTAGTAACTAAATCAGAACCTACAGAAACATTACCATTAAAATCAATATTTAAAGCAACATTATCTGACTGATCTAATACTTTAAAAATATCATTTGTAGCATTACCTTTAATACTAAAGGTTGAATTATTTGTTGAAATTGATCCAACGGAAACTGATTTTGAATCATCAATAAATAAAACATTATTACCGTTAGAGTCGTTAAACAAACTATCTCCTTTAACATATAATCCATAACCATCTTGAGCACTAGAATTAATACCAATACCACTTGATTTAACTTCAAATGAAACAGATTGATTATTTGAAACAATAAACAATGAATCAACATTATTTGTATCAGCTACAACATGTAACTGAGCTTCTGGGTTATTAGTTCCTAGACCAACTTTTCCATCATTATCAACAACCAACCGATAGTTTTGAGTTAATGAATCTACCCTTAAGATATCTTCTTGAGCATCTTCTTGGATAACATGTAATGATGCCTCAGGCTGAGTAGTCCCTATACCAACGTTACCTCCACTAAAAACTGCAGAATATATATTTCCATTTACTTCTGTAGGAACACCATCAACATCAACAGTATAAGTTGTACCAATCAATGATGCGATATCAACTTGAATACCAACAGCCGACTCTTCAGCAAAAAGACGACCAAAATTATCAAAATTTGATGGATCTGTAGTTGATTCAATATCAATATTTAAACCTCTAATATCCGAACTAAATGTACCACCACTACGATTATGTACCTTTAATGATATATCTTGAGCATAAAAGATATTTTCACCTAGAGAACCTGAATCAAAGTAGTTTTCATTAATTGTTTCATCAAGTTTTAATGAAACTGGTTGAGTTGCATCTCCTAATTGAAAAACATAAGTTGAAGGATCAAAAGCCATGGCAGCGTCTGTTGTTAAATCATTATTAGATATATATGGAATTCTATTATCTCCACCAACAACAGTAAATGAAATAGGTTTTTGGGTTGTAGATCCCGCTTTCCTATAATATAAAACATTTCCAGAAGTAAACAATTGTGAATGAGTACTAACTTGTGGAACATTAATAGGATCAACATCAACAAATGATAATACTGTATCTGAATAAATCTTATTAGCACTAACTAACGATGATGAAACCAAATTTCCAGTTACATTTAATTCATCATCAAAAACTAACTCATTTAAAAATAATTTATTTGAAACATAAAGATTACCTGATACATTAAAATCTCCATTTCCTTCAAAAACAAATGAGTTTGATGGTTTATCAACATCCCCTATTATAAATTTATCATCAACAATAAGCTCGTTAGTTGAAACTCTATTATAAAATGCAGCTTCATTAATTGAAATTTCATTAAAAATTAACTGATTTGCAGAAATAATATCAGCATGAACTTCAGTAACAACAAATTCAGCATCAAGTTCAAAAGATTGAAGAACAGTTAATGTATTAACAGTTAATCCTCTTAATGCTAAATCACTTTGGATATCCAAGGCATCTGTTTTAATTGTACCTCCAACTTCTAAAGCTTCATTAGGTGAAGCAACATTTATACCAACATTTCCATTTTCAAAAATAGCAGCATAGCGCTTTTCACTAGCAACTTGCGAGCCCATATCTATTCGTAAACCAACAATTTCAGCATTATTGGCACCCTCAGTAATAGCAAAACTTGAAAAATCAAGATCTATACCAGTTGCGGTACTATTTGTTCCCGCAGAACCATATTTAATTCCAGATTCCGTAGAATAATTAATGTCAATCGCTGTTAAGTCACCCGTATAATCAAAAGATATACCACTTTCTTCTGCAAGAGGATCTCTAATAATTAAATCAATTTTTTCAGCTGTATGAGAAGATGAAGAACTAGATCTAAATTCTTTTTTAATAAGTAAGCCTGTATTATCAAGTACTTCTGGCGCCAATGCTACATTTCCTGAAGCATCAATTGAAAAACCTTCACCTATACTTAACTCATTAGCTTGTACATAATCAAAATATCCATTCGTCGCTCTCACATCTCCAGATACTGTTAACGCTGCTGTTAATGTCGCATCTCGATCTGTTCCAATCCCTACTCTTCCTGTCTCATCAATAATAAATAATTCATCCCCTGTTATATCTTTGAAAACAATCAAGTCATCTCCAAGCTCTTGCTGCTGAATATCCAACATTGCTGTAGGGTTAGCCACACCACCTATTCCTACTTTTCCACTCTCTTTTACTACAAATAAATTACTTACAGTATCTGAATCGACTCTCAATAAGTCTTCATACTCTTCATTTGTATAATCTCCATCACTCTCATAACTTCTTATATGAAATAACGCTTCCGGATCAAAACTCGTTCCTGACGATATCCCTACTGCTCCTCCTGCAAACATCGCTGCGTACTTATTCGCATTCGCATCTTCGTAATCTGCTACTATATCGCTCACATCTACAACTAAACCAATCGCTGTTTCTCCTGCATTTAATCGTCCTGCATTCATCTGTGCTTCAAAATTTGATGCATCATATACCGGATCACTCGCTATCTTCACACTCATACCTATCAATTCTAATGTTTGACCATCTTCTAACGTATTACCCACTTTTACCCTAATATCTTCCACTATCACCGAATTAGTCGCATCAAACATCGCATTGTTATTTACTGATGCAATTAACTCAATCTTATTTAACCCACTATTCGCTAATTTTAATCCTGACTCTTCCGTCCACGTTAACCCATCTGACGATGTTAAACTTCCATTATCATCAAACACCAATATCTGATTATCTGTCCCTGAAAATAAGCTCGTTAAATTAATCTCTTCTGCTCCTGCTCCTGGCTTCTGGAAGATTAAATCACTATCTTCTAAATATAAATAACCTCGACTCGTATCCGTCGGTTTCGTCCCTATATTTGTAAACCCTATTCCGTCTGATACATTCAATCTCTTATTAAACGATACTTCATTTGCAAACGTAACCTGATTCCCTGTGACTACTAAGTTTGCCACTCCCGTAGTATTAATCTCTGAAACCTCTATCCCTGTTACCACTAAATTACCAGATACATTAAAATCTCCATTTCCTTCAAAAATATAATCATTATCTGGGTCACTAATCTCACCCATTTGAACCTTCGTCGTTGCAACTAACTTGTTCGCTGTGACATGATCGTAAAATGTTGCATTATCAAT
>NZFK01000041.1 GCA_002690645.1 Rickettsiales bacterium | reverse complement strand
AATGGCGTTTATGGGTTTTAGCGGAATTAAATTAACTGGAGGGTAATTTTATGATGTTTTTATATTCTATTTCTATTTTTNTGTTAATCATAATGAGTCTNGTTTTTATNTTATGGATTGTTGAACAAAAAGTTATTGGTACTCAAGATTGTCTTGTGNTAATAAATGGAGACCANTCAAAAAGTCCTTCTGTNAGTTCAGGTACTAACTTATTATCAGCATTATCTGGATCAGGNGTATTTTTACCATCNGCTTGTGGTGGTGGTGGNACTTGCGCAATGTGNAAATTAAAAGTTGTTGAAGGTGGNGGCGATATTTTACCAACAGAGNTNCCTCATTTAAGTATTTCAGAACGAAAGGAACAGGTTAGATTAGGTTGTCAGGTTAAAGTTAAAGAAGANATGGAGATTAAAATTCCTGATGAAATCTTTAGTATTAAAAAGTTTGAATGTGAAGTTGTTTCTAATAATAATGTTGCAACNTTTATTAAAGAACTTAACTTAAAAATGCCTGCAGANCTTGATATGGATTTTAGGGCNGGNGGTTATATTCAGATATATATTCCACCTTATGAATTATCATATAAAGAGTTTNATATCGAAAAAGAATATCATTCAGATTGGGAAAAGTTTAAAATATTTGATGTNAATGCGAGTAANGATGAAGAAATATTCCGTGCNTATTCAATGGCTAATTATCCAGAAGAAAAAGGGACTATTCTGCTTAATGTAAGAATNGCATCTCCTCCTCCGGGTACAGATTTCCCTGCAGGGATAGGATCTTCTTACATTTTTAATTTAAAACCAGGTGATAAAGTCACTGTAAGTGGTTCTTTTGGTGAGTTTTTTGCAAAAGAAACTGACAAAGAAATGTGTTTTGTTGGTGGTGGTGCAGGAATGGCACCAATGAGAAGCCATATTTTCGATCAATTAAAAAGATTAAGTTCAAAAAGAAGAATNACTTTTTGGTACGGCGCTCGTTCAGTAAGAGAAATGTTTTATGATGATGAATTTAAGCAACTNGAAAAAGAAAATGAAAATTTCACTTATCATGTTGCTTTATCTGATCCNTTACCTGAAGATAATTGGAAAGGACAGACAGGNTTTATNCATCAAGTTCTTNTAGATGAGTATCTTAATAAACATGAAGATCCGACAGAAGTTGAATATTATCTATGTGGACCTCCTATCATGCTTAAATGTATGATGGATATGTTAGATAGCATAGGTGTAGATAAAGAAATGATTGATTTTGATGATTTTGGATAGANTTAATTAATGTCCTTAAAAAATCGGATTATCCTTTTTTTTGTTGTATTAATTTTACCTCTAATTTTTGTTTGGAGTTTTCAAAAGAAATATATAAGCTATGAAGGACAAGCATTAGGTACAACGTTTTTAATTAAATGTTATTCGCCAATCTGGATTTCAAAGTTACGTATCATAAGTGAAGTAAATAAATCCTTTGATGATATGAATTCCATTTTTTCAACTTGGATTGATAATTCTGAGCTATCATTAATTAATTCAAATAGTCAATTAAACCCGATCAGACTATCTGACGAACTTTATAATGTTTTATTGTTGTCAAAAAAATTAAATGATTTATCTGCAGGAGCATTTGATCCTACTGTAAANCCAGTTGTCGATTTNTGGGGATTTAATAATAAAAATTCTTATTATAAAATTCCATCCGANGAAAAGTTAAATGTTGTGTCATCTTATGTAGGTTTTGAAAAAGTTATTCTAGGAAATAAAGAATTAACNAAAAANCATAGTGATATTAATATAGATTTATCNTCTGTTGCGAAAGGGTATACAGTAGATCATCTTGGAAAAATATTTGATCGCTTAAAAATTAAGAATTATATGATCGAGCTTGGCGGGGAAGTCGTGGTTAAAACCCCAAAAAACAAGCCTAATAAAGTGTGGAAGCTGGGTATAATTTCTCCAAATTACAATTATTCAAATCAAGAATTACATATTACATTAAATCTTAAAAATAATGCTCTAGCGACGAGCGGTGATTATAGAAATTATTTTACAAAAAATAATAGAACCTATAGTCATATTTTCNACCCACAACTTGGAAAACCAGTCTCTACAAATATTGCAAGTGTAAGTGTAGTTGCTGATAACTGTGCGTTAGCTGATGGCTTAGCCACATCAATTATGGTACTTGGTAAAGAGCGTGGAATTGCTTTAATTGAGGCTTTAGAAGATGTCGAAGCTATGATTATTGANAGAACAACTTTCGATGATTTCGTAACCTATTATTCATCTGATTTTAAAAAATTCTTAGACAATTAAAAAACTATAATTTTTATACTTTTTTTTACGATTAATTTAAGGGCTTTAAAAAAAATGAGATTAAGTGGTTTCGATTTTTGAATAGTTTAATTTATTCATTCTAACGTTTTTTAACGCACCTGTTGTATCCTCTATGGGGCATATGCCTGCTTTTTGTGAAGGACATTCCTCAGTTTTAAGTTCTGGGACTTTTCCACAAGCTTCTCGAGTGGCTGTTTTGTTAAAAAATAATACACCAACTCCAAAGCCTACAAAGGATATACTGGTAATNATAAAAACAGGTATTATTAATTCCATGTGTGTATTATATCATAGTCTCTTAAATATATAAATTTATGTAAATATATAGATGAATTACTATTTATTTAATTTTTCTATAGGGATTAAGGCTTCTTTACTTTTTGAATTTACAGTTATGGACTCTTTAGTTGGCTCAATTAATACTTCTATCATTGGTAAATAATAAAATTTATCTTCCTTTTCAATAATTTGAAATCGTTCTATTAAAATATTATACGAATTATTTGTTTGCATTAATTTTCCAAAATGAAGTATAGTTTGTTTTTTATTACCTGTTATATAATTTTTAAAATTATCATTAAAAATATGAGGCATACTACAACGAATAATATTTCTTGATCCTAAATAGACGTTTTTTAAACTATAAAAATGTTTTTTATAGTGTTTTGAATATCCATCAAAAATTATATTTTTTAGTTCTTTATTAGATTGATCTAATTCGTATATTCTAAAAAACATACCTGTTTGAAAAGGGGAAAAGACTGTAAAAGAATGTGACGANACACTTACTGTTAAAATAATTTTTCGATAGTAATGTATAAATTTTAATCGAGATATGAAATTAGGAAATATATTAAGTAGTGAAAATATAATACAGTGAGCTAGGTAAAATAGTAATAAACTAATAAATATACCCTCAAATCTATAGAAGTANTCTATTTGACTTACAAATTGGAGTAATGAAAACTCGGCATTTGATAAGTATATGATTAAACTTGACGTATTAATCATTAAGATAGGTATAAAAACTAATTGAGTAGAAAGGCATACAACGGTAAAAATACCNATAACTACAATTGAACCATAAATAGAAAATATTGGTATCAATANTAGCAGACCACTAATAATTTCCGAATATGTCCCTACGTAGTTCACAAATTTAAAAAAATAATGCTTTGGTTTTAATTTTTGAAAGATTNTATATAATCGACTTATTTTTGGATTACTATAAGCATAGTTAAATCCAAAATCTTTTAAAAAGCCATGTTTTATTTTTTCAATCCCACCTGAAAACATTATTAATGCAAGTTCAATTTTGAAGATAAAAAGAATGAGATAAATTATCTTCTCATCAAGAGCTAGAAATTGAGAAAATTCAATTAAAGTTAGATATAAGGCTCCAAAATATAAGAAATAACCTTCAACACCAAATGAGATAAACTTTTTTTTAAAAATATTTTGGTACATAAAAAAATAAAAGTGAAAAAGAAATATGATAAAGGTATTAAAAAAAATAATTCTGGGAAAAAGTAATAAAATAGCTGAAACTAACCAAATAAACCAAATAAGACTCATTAAAAAATAAGTTTTTTTATGTTCGGACAATTGAAATAGGGGTATATAGCTTTAAAAAGTAAGGGGCATCTACCAATAAAAATGTAATTAAGACGATACCATAAATCTGTTTGAAAAAAATTAGCCCATTAAAGTTTTCAATAAGTTGTTCAAATAACATTACATTATTGATAATTAATTACAGTCATTTTTATTGAGACATTCACCATAAATATGTATAGATTGATACTCTAGTTTAAAGTTCATTTTTTCACAGTACTTTACAAGTAAGTCTCGTACTTTAGTATCTTTAATTTCTAAAAGCTTTCCACAATCATTACAAATAAGATGAGCATGTTCATTTTGTGGGCTAGATTTCTCATAATAAACTTTACCACTTTTAGTTGTAATTTTTTGTAATAATCCCGCTTCTAACAATTGTTTAATAGTTCTATAAACAGTAGCTCTAGAGATTTTTTCTGACTTTTTACTTACAGTATTTATAAAGTTGTCAACTTCAAAATGATTATCTAATTTGAAAATTTCATCAATTATAAAAAACTTTGTTTTTGTAATTCGGCCTTCTTTATTTTTTAAATAATTTTTAAATACTTCTTTTGGATCAATAGAGTCTATATTAGATGGAGTAGTTGAAGTATCATCAAAATCAACATTTGTATGTTGAGCTAAGGATTCGATTAAATCTCGAATTGAAAAAATTAAATGAGCTGTCGGCATATTTTGATTAAATCCATTTTTTATGTCAGTTAACTTTTTTGAAAAGATAGAATAGTTTGTTTCCTCAAGACGATGTCCAGTCTCATCAATTTTTAATTTTACTGATTTATCTTTTTCATGATGCTGTGAAATATAATGTTCTAGTAAAATTAGTATTGGCCCAATAGATCGTCTTTTGTTTGATTCTATTGCAGTATCCAAAATAGATATTAAATTGACTAAATCTTCTTTTATGTCAGTTCCAAGTCTCATATGTTTAGTTTAACTCAAGTTTAACAACTGATTCAATATGAAATGTATTCGGAAACATATCTACAGGAATGATTCTTTTAACTATATAACCATTTTCTTTAAATGATTCTAAATCTCTTAATAACGTTACAGGATGACACGAAACGTAAATAAGATTTTTACATTTTAAGTCACATATTCTTTTTAGCGCTTTGGTAACAATGCCTGATCTTGGGGGGTCGACAATAATACAATCAACGTCAAATGTTTCAAATTTTAAAATATTTTTTACTCGACCACATCTAAACTCAATATTAGAAATATTATTTTTTTTTTCGATTTAATATAGCATCTTCAATTGCATATTCATTTTCCTCAATACCAATAACATGCTTAACAAATTTAGATAGAAATAAGCCAATAGTGCCTGTACCACAATATAAATCTAATAATGTATCTGTTGAGTTTAAATTAGCAACTTCTTTTATGGTTTCATATAATACTAAGGCTTGATGACTATTAGTTTGAAAAAAAGATAAAGGTGAAATATAACATTTCAACCAATCTAAAGATTCAACTAAATGACTATCTCCTTCAGAGCAAAGAATAGTTTGAGTAGTAGGTGACCCTAATTGTTGAGAATACAACGTAAGATGGATAGCCATAATATTTTTAAATTGGTTTTGTAATAAAGTAGTAAATGTTTTAAAAAAATAAGTTTTATTCTCTGTTATAAATAAATTTAACATAAATGTGTTAGATTCTTTTGAGTGTCTAACCATAATTTGTTTTAGAAAATTATTTTGTTTATTACTAGTGGAATCATAAATATCGTTGTCGATCATAAATTGTAAAACAGCATCTACGATTAACATGGTTTGTTTATCTTGTAGTTTACAATCATTTACTTTAACAACCTCATCATATGAATGACGTTTTTTTAAACCACATAGCAATTCATTACCAATTGAGCTAAAACTAAATTCCATTTTATTACGATAAAAAATATTACTTTTACATGGAATAATAGATTCAAGTTTTGATTCTAACGCAGGGGAAAATTGTTGAATTGCATCTATATACATATCTTTTTTTAATTTTAGTTGATTGGTGTAATCTATATCCATATATTGGCAGCCTCCACAAGTTGGAAAATGCAAACATTGAGATGACGATCTTAATGAAGATTTAGTATGAAAGGATATGATATTTCCAAAATAGCGTGATTTTTTTTTGGAATTTATTTTTACATCTACTATATCGCCTATTAAGCCACGGTTAACAAAAATAGTATACTGATTAAAAAAAGCTAATCCTTTACCTTCTGAAACTATTTTTTTTACTTCAACTTTAATAACATCATTTATTTTTAATTTGATCATTTAAATTAAACTGTATTTTAGAAATATTAAAAGGAATTTTTAGCTTAGAACCTTTTCGAGCTAAACTTCGATTGTTAAAGCTAACAGATTTTACCTCGCTTGGCAAATTAAATAGAAAATATTTAGGTTTTGACCAAAAAGAGTGTTTGAAATCAAATAGAATTTTATTGTCCTCTTTTGTCATTTGGACAGAGAATTGTCCATATCTAGAGGTTGCGTTTTTTAGATTTAGTATATTGTCATAGTCTAAAAACCAGCTTTTTGGAAATCCTGGAAAAAACTCTAAGCAACTTTCTTCGCTATCATTAAATAGTATTTTTAAAGTAGAGTCTATAAAAAGTGCTGCTGATTTAGAGCAATGTCCTTCAGTATAACTACCACCAAGAGAAACAGGGTGCACACAATCTGGCCATGTTCCCGCCGTTCCTGCTAGTTGGACAAGATTTTTTAAAGTAGAATAAGCTTTTTCTGAACTATGTTCAGCATAATACTTAATAAGTCTAAAGTTTTGTTCAACCAAATAACCTGTTGGGTTAGATATAGAAAGTAATAGCCCTTTATGTAATAAATTAGTTTCTATATAAGATAAAGTAGAATTGTATAGTTTACTATAATCATTCTCATACTCTGGGAGCTTTGACATACTCTCTAGCGTATCGAATAGTTTAATTGACTTATTTGTAATTGATGAAACAGGTAAAAGATCTTTTTCATAATCTTTTCTAAACGAATTTACGATAAAACTATTGATTAATTCAGGGAACTTTTTTAAGACCCAGTTTATTTCATTTTCTTTAGCTAAGTTCTCACTATCTAAAAACGTATGAATCTTTTTTGCAACAATTAAATACCACAACATATCCGTTAAAAAGTAGTTAGCACTTCCATATTTTTTTGCTTCCCGAGGAGGCAGAATATAGGGATACCGTTTATTTATAAAATAAGGTTTACTTGGAATGATAGTTTTATAAAGTTTAATAATCTTTTTTAATTGACTATTAATATCAATATTTGCTGGAAGATTTTCAAAAATTACTAAATAGTTATAAAGCCAGCGACAAATATCTTCAACAGTATAAATTTTTTCATTAATTTTTGCTTCTATTTCTTTTAAATACTGTTCTGAAGGAAAAAACTTATGAAAATCTATAGGGTAACTAATTTTTATTAAGCTAAGAAAAATATTACTATCATTTAGATTGGTTTTAAAATAATCAAAATAAAAGCCAGATTGGATATTATTTTCGCCAATAAAGTTTTTTAAATATAATATGTTTTGGTTAAACAAGCGAACTAAATCTTTATCAGGAAGTTCAATTTGTAATAAATTAGCTGTTTCTTTAGCTAAATGTGCAACTTTAAGTTTTAATTGTTTATTATAATCTAAACTTTCGTAATAAGAGCATTCAAGATTAACGTTAGAAAAGTTATTTTTTTTATTGATGATACCTGGCTTATAAGTACTTTTATTTGAAGGCGCTTTAAAATATAAAATCTTTTCTTCCCCTTCATTTAAATCAAATGTATATTCAACAAAGCTACTAGCTAAAAAGTTTTTACACTGACTACTCAAAATCATTTCAATATTTGAGTAAATACTTTCAAAATCACCATCTTTATAGTTTGAACAAACTATATTTTGTGGTTTCTCATCACAAATAAGACCTATTGAATGGTTAACCATAAACGTATTATGTCTAATAAAGTCAATTTTCTTTACAGATGTAAGACCTTCGAAATTATAAGGCGATAATAAAAGTAAAAAAGAACAACTTATAGGCTTTGATGACCTATTAATAATCTTATACTTTTGTAACGCAAGATGAAAATTATTTATAGAAGACTTAAAAATAATATCGTATACAATATCAAAGTTTTCATAACTAAATGTAGTTCGTAGAGACGAAGATGTAGGATTAAATTGTTGATTAATCTCATTAGCTTCATTTGGGGTAAACAAAACAGAGTCACACTTAAAAACAAACTGAATAGAGAAGTGTTTATGTTTTATATGAGTTAAGCCATAAGGATCAACAGAAACAATATCATCTATATTAGGTTCACTTAAAACAATCCAATTTCTAAAACGCGTATTATTTAAACATTTTATATTGTTATTAATATCATAATTACTTGTTTTTTCAAAAAGTTGCTTGTTTAACCAAGCTGGCCAATATTGATTTGGATATTCAGAAACATAATGAAATGTTCTATGACCAATAGAGAGTAGGCTAGCTTCAAAAGATGTAATATCTTTAAAAAGTCGCTTTAGATTTGTCATATTCTCGACGTATTAATTATGACATCAACTGAAATAATACGGCGTTTTTTTATTTCATTTATAACAAAATCAAAATGTTCAAATTTTAAAACATCTCCTTTTTTAAGAAAGTTTCCAAATTGACTTAAAATAAAGCCAGCAACGGTGTCATAGTCCTCTTCATCTGGAAACGTATAATTTAAATGTTGGCTGAGGTATTCAATATTTACACTTGCATCAACCAAATAATGTTTTTTAGATAATTTTTTTATAGGCTTTTCTTCTTTATCATATTCATCATGAATTTCGCCAACAATTTCTTCAATAATATCTTCTAAGGTTACTAAACCAGAAACACCACCGTGTTCATCAATAACAATTGCTAAATGGAGCTTAGACTCTTTCATTTGCTCAAATAGATCTTTAATATGAGTTGTCTCAGGTATAAATACTGCTTTTCTCATAAATTGTCTTAAATTGATATTATTATTTTGATGATCCACATTTAACAAATCTTTAGCATACATAAATCCAATAATATTATCTAAATTATCTTCATATAATGGTATTCTGGAATGTCCTTTAGTCGTAATTAAATAGATAACATCTGACAAGTTTGTTTTAACTTCCGCACTAATAATGTCGATACGTGGCGTCATAATCTCACGAACAACTTTATCGAAAACATTTAAAACACCATGAAGCATTTCCTTTTCTTTAGCTTCAATAACACCTTCTTCTTCACTCATTTTTATAAGCTGTTTAATTTCTTCTTCAGTTAAGTTTGAACTTTTTCTAACTTTATCGATACGAAATAACTTATATGATAAATTCGTAAACCACGAAAATAATGACACAATAGGATGTAAAATAAAGTGAAAAATATAAATTATTGGACTTATTCTAATGGCCCATGTTGTAGGATTTTTCATCGCTAATGTTTTTGGAGTGATTTCACCAAATATAAGTAAAATAAAGGTTACGACACCAGTAACAATAGACATAATAGCGGCAAAGTTTTTAAACCCAAATTGAGCAAAGAAATCAAAAAATACAGCTGTAGCAAGTGAGGCTGTAGAAACATTAGCAATATTATTTCCTATTAAAATAGTCGTAATTAGACGTTGAGGGTTAGTTAAAAGTAATTCAAGATGCTTGGTTTTTTTATTTTGCTTTTCTATAAATGATCTTAATTTTATTTGGTTCACAGCCGTAAAGGCTGTTTCAGCACTAGAAAAAAAAGCAGAGGCAATAATAAAAATAATAAAAAGTACACACTTAATTATAAAAATTTCCATAAATTATTTAGTGACCTCCATTAAGCTGATTAACTTAGGATAAAATATGACTAGACCAACAATTAAAGCATAAAATGAGATAAATAAAACAGCCCCAGCCATAATATCTTTAATTAAAGCAATTTTTGAATTTTGTTTTTGCTCAATGAAATCACAAATTAACTCGACAACACTATTTACAATTTCTGAGAAGATAACTAAAAAAATAGCACTTAAAACAAACATCCATTCAAATGAACTAAGCTTAAGATAAACACTCACAAGAATTGTGAAAAAAGATATAATCAAGTGTAATAAAATGTTTTTATCCTGAGTTACTATATAAAATAAACCTTTATTAGCGGCATTAAATTTTGTAGATAGATAATTTAAATATGTCATAAATTAGCTACCTCTTTGAGTATTCTATCTTGTTCTTTAAACATAATTGACCGAGAATGATCATCGTAATCTTCATAACCTTTTATATGAAGTATACCATGAATTATTAAAAGTTGAATTTCCTCCGCAAAAGACTTATTAAATTCAGTTGCATTTCTTTGTGCTTCGTCAATACAAATGTAAATATCAGAATGAGGCTCATCTACACTATTTAAATTAAATGTAATTATGTCAGTGGATTCATTTTTATTAAAGTAATTTTGATTGAGTTCAATCATTTTGGTGTCATTTATAAAGGTAAATTCAAAAAGCCCTTTTTTAAACTCCGTAATAGTTAAAATAGTTTTAATATACGCTTCAAGTTCAAAACTTAAAGTCAAATTTGATTCGTAATTAATAATTATAGTAATATCTTTTTGTTTCAATAGGTTAATCTCCAAAGATTTATTTCCTTTTGGTTAAGTTTTTTTTGTCTTTTTCATAATCATTTCGTTTATGGTGAACTCCTTTATAAATATTTATAAAAGTATTTTTTATTTGAGTTATTTCAGAAAAGCTTAATGGGCAATCAACTAATTGCAAATCATCAATTTTTTCTTTAACAATTTTTTCAATTGTATTTTCAATTAAAACAGCAGTGGGTTTTTCAATAGCTTTGGTTGCAGCTTCTACAGAATCAGCGAGCATAATAATACCACTTTCTTTTGATGAAGGTTTTGGTCCAGGATATCTAAATTCGTCTTCTTTTTCTTTATTACTTTTATTTCCTTTTAATTCTTTTAAATAAAAAATAGATAGGAGCGATGTTCCATGATGTTCAGTNATAATTTGTTGAATCAAGCTAGGAAGTTGATGTTTTTTTGCATAAATAAGACCTTCTTCTGTATGTGAGATAATAATTGTTTTACTCATTCTAGGTGTTAAACTTTCATGAGGGTTATCTTTTGAAAATTGATTTTCAATAAAAAATTCGGGCCTTTTTAATTTTCCAATATCATGAAAGTAACTACCAACTCTACACAAAACACTATTAGCTCCAACTTCATCTGCGGCTGCTTCAGCTAAATTAGCAACCATTAAACTATGTTGNTATGTTCCAGGTGCGTTAAAAAGTAGTTTNTTCATTAATGGGTGGTTAAGGTTTGATAATTCTAATAATGTTTGGTTTGTTGTAATTTTAAAAAGACTTTCAAAATAAGGTAANATAGCTAGAGAAATCATTGCTGACAATACACCATTTACAAAACCTAAGATAATATTTGTCGCATAAAACATAAGTTGTGTCGTTTCTTGAAATAAACCAAGTGATAAAATAAAAAAGCAGTTTAGCAAACCNACAAAATAGCCTGCGATAATTAAATCACTTCGCTTTGATGCATTATAAATAGATATAGTTGTTGTATAAGAGCAAAATAGTAAAAATAGAAAAACACTAAAATCAAGTTTATACATAATAGCAACTAAAATACTAACCATAGTTCCAACAACAAATGCTATATTTGCTCTTAATAAAAAGGTTACAAGNATNGANGCNATCCCAATTGGAATCGTCAGATAAGTTAACGCGTGAGCAGGAAGAAAGTTCATAAAAAGTGATAACCTACTAAATAACAAAATAATAATGGTTATAATTGANANTAATAAACAGAATTTATTATTATAAAACATGGGATAAAATAAATAGATAAAACGTTCAACTAAAATAAAAGTAAAAAGAGAAATTAAAATAATAAAAAATAATTTAAAAAAGTTAATTTTTTGTTGATAAATTCCTAGAGCTTTAAATGCTTCAATATGAAAAGCCGTCACTGTTTCACCAGANTAAATAATAGGCTGGCCTTGCTTAAAAATAGATTTTGATAAGGGTACAGACTCGATCATCTTATCATAAACAATTTGGGTTTTTATGGGGTCATAGACTAAATTGTCTTTTAAATAATACGTTAACGTATATGATATAAAAGAAATAATAAATGAATCATAAGNGTTTTTTTCAACACTATTCTCGACATATGAAAGAATAAATTCTTTATTTTTCTGTTTNATACCATCTGCTAATATTGAATCTGAAAGCTCAAATGTAAGNTTTTCAATTTCATTAATATTTTCTTCTGATAATTCATTCAAATAAGCAAGAATATTATCATCTAACCCAGATAAAAATGTTTCNGTAAATAAGGTAAGATCTTTTTGNCGTATTTGTTCAAACAGAAGTCTAATATTTTGCCTTATAGTGCTATTAACACTTTTATCAATTTGATAAACAGGTCCTGTTTTTTCTTTGATTAAATCAAATTTTTTCCTATTNATTTCGATATCAACTTGTGATTCAAATTCCAAATGTTGTGGTGAAGAAATTTGTTGATCAGCAATATCACCTATNGCATATTCAATACTNTTAGGGATATANGGTGAAAAAACGATAGCACTTATTAAGCTAATGGATATTATAGCTAATACAATAAAAATAAACGTATTAAATCTATTAAACTTCTTGCCAGTCAACATGATCAATTCTTTTAAACCAAGTCATTTGCCTTTTTGAAAATTTTTTAGTTAGCATTTTTATATAGTCTACCATTTCTTCTTTTAATATTGAGCCTTTAATATAATTAAAGACTTGCAAATAGCCAAGAGCTTTAAACGATTGAGCTTCTATTGAAACTCCAGAGTCCAAAAGTTCTTGAACTTCTTGAATAAAACCATNTTTTATCATTTTATCTACTCTTAAATCTATACGTTCTTTTACCACCTCTTTACTAGAAGTTAAACCTATTATTTTTGTATCGGTTCGGATGGTTTCTGATTTTTGTTTCTGTTCTGAAGGTTTTTTATTAGAAATAGTGTAAATTTCTAANGCCCTCACCAAGTGATGCTTATTATTTGGATGAATAGAAACTGCAGAGTCTGGGTCAATTTTATTTAATTTATTCCATAAATAGTCTTTACCTTTTTCATCATAGTCTTTAAGTAATTGTGTTCTTATTTTTGGATCAGATGCTGCTTTTGGAAGAGAGTATGAGTATAAAAAAGCATGAATAAATAAAGCTGTTCCACCACATAAAATNATGGCTTTATTTTTTTGTCGCAGTTTTTTAATTATTTTTTCTGATAAAGATAAAAAATCATGTAATGAATAGTCATCATTAGGATGTTTAATATCAATTAAGTGATGAGGGACTAAAGCTAATTCCTTTTTTGTTGGTTTAGCTGTTCCAATATCCATATGTTTGTAAACTTGATAGGCATCAGCTGAAATAATTTCAGCATTAATTTGTTGCGCTAAATGAATAGCATAGGCTGTTTTACCAATTCCAGTAGGACCAANAATACAATATATATCTTTTTTCATTTAGTTTTCATAAAGACTTAAATATTTTTAATCAATAATATTTAGCTTATTAACGATAACGGAAAGGCTTGTTAAGGAAAAGTCTTTATTTGCTAAAAGAGTATTTAATGTTTGGATATAATCATCAAGATTATTTGAAAATGTTTTTTCCACAATTNGTTTTAAAGATTCTTTTGTAANTTTATCTTTCTTAGTTAACTTAGCAATAATTTGATCGTAAATAAGAAAAATTTTATGTTGGAGGACCTTTAATGTCATCATTTGCTGTTCNACTTCCCATGAAGTNGTAGGCGTCAAATCCCTAATAATATTTTTGAGCAATGTAAAAGAAAAATATTCATTTACGTAATTTGATAAGATGATAGATGTTTTCAAATCAATATTTTTATTTGTTTTAAAAACATAAAAAATATCAGTTACATTCTGATGNGCTGTCATAATTGGTAAAATTTCATCAAGATTAGCAAGGTGTGGTTGTTTTAAACCCAAAATATCAGTTTCAATATCCAAAATATCAAAAAATNTNGGNGCTAAATCNAANGAAACATCAAAGTTTGGTAAGGATATCAAGTCAATNACNATTGTTTTAACAATATCTTCAATATCAATTAAGAGATTATANTGNTCATTCAANGTTAATTTACTATTTGCTATATTTTGTCTAACAATAAGTAATCTAAAACAATAATCAACGATGATAAANGCAATCGTAATTTTCCCNATACTCATTGGAACAACATTTTGAACTGATGAAAAAAATAAAATTCCAGCNCGATTTACCACATAATTTGTAACTAACATACAAATAATTTCTTTTTTTAAAGGATGTTTATGAATATCCTTTTCAAATTTAGCAATTAATTTTTTTGGGAAGTAAGGCATAAAAATTTGATCAAAAAATTGGTTGTCCATATAACCATAATTGATTAGCTCATCATAAATTTGAATTTTCACATGAGATTGAAGTAATGCGAGTAAAGCTCTAGGAAGTCCTTTTTTTTCAGCTTGTAAAACATTGAGNGTAGATTCATCCGGCACAGCATCTATAACGGGATCAATAACCTTTTCATGAATGAAATGATTCATAAGTTTTCTATAAACAGAAAAATATGTAACTGAGCGAAATGCTTCCATTGATAGCAACATATGCTGCTCGTTATTATTAACTAAAACTTTTTGTACAACTTCTTCACCACAAGAAGCCAGTATTTTATTGCGTTCGGAAACTGTTTTAATTATTTTTTTACGGAGTAATAATTGAAGCAATATTTTTATATTAACCTCATAATCAGACATGTTTACACCCGCAGANTTATCAATGAAATCGGTGTTTAAGTGTATTCCTTTTTCTTCAAGTTTAATTCTTGCTTCTTGAGTAATACCTAAATTTGCACCTTCTCCAATTACAGCTGAATTACAATCTTCNACATCAATTCGAACACCATTATTTCCAGGATCACGAACACTTAAATGACTTTGAGAAGAAGATTTAATATAAGTTCCTATACCGCCAAACCAAAGTAGGTCAGTNTTAAGTTTTAAAACAGCATGAATTAACTCTTCACCATTTAATTCATTAGTCTCTAAATTGAGCATATTTTTGGCGATATTAGATATTGTAATTTTTTTATCACTTCGATTATAAATTCCACCCCCAGAGCTTATCAAATTTGNAGAATAATCTGTCCAACTTGATCGAGGTAGTTCAAATAAGCGTTNACGTTCTTCCCAGCTTTTTTTTGGATCAGGGTTAGGATCAATAAAAATATGAAGATGGTTAAANGCCGCTATTAACTTTATAGTTTTACTTAACAGCATTCCGTTTCCAAATACATCTCCTGACATATCTCCAACACCAACAACGCTGAATTCCTGACTTTGGATATCAAANTTTCGTTCTTTAAAATGCAGCTTAACGCACTCCCATGCACCTTTAGCTGTAATTCCATATTCTTTATGGTTATAACCTACAGAGCCACCNGAGGCAAAAGCATCCCCAAGCCAAAATTCTTTTTGCTCTGATATAGCATTGGCATAATCTGAAAACATTGCAGTTCCTTTATCGGCAGCAACAACTAAATAAGGATCATCATTGTCATAACATAAAACACGATGAGGCTTTTTAGCTGAGCCACTTATCGATAAATTATCTGTAAGTGTAAGTAGTCCCGTCATAAACGATTCATATTGTAATTGAGATTCTTTTGCAGCATCTTCTCGTTTAAATGACNTCTTAATTATAAACCCACCTTTTGANCCTGTAGGAACTATAACAACGTTTTTTACTTTTTGAGTATGAGATAACCCAATAACTTCATTTCTAAAGTCTTCACGATTTGACCAGCGAATTCCACCTCTTGCGACAGATCCAAAGCGAATATGGATTCCTTCCATATCAGGTGAAAAAACAAAAATTTCGCGATATGGCCTTGGATCGGGAATTTGCATGTTTTCACAATCAAATTTTAAAGCAAGAAGTTGATCCTTTTGAAAACTATCGCATGAGAAATTAGTTCTTAATGTATGCTGAATTAAATTAAAAATCCATTTTAAGATAAAATCTTCGTTNATAGCCTTGACATTATTTAAACTATTAAAAAAGTGTTTTTCAGTTTTAGCCATAACCGAAAGCCTATTTTTACTAGCTAAATGCGAGTCATGATAAATAAACTTTTCTTGAAAATACTTAAGCATTAATTTAACAGAGTCGTAATATTTTAATAGGGTATTATTTATAAATTCTTTACTATAATTTGATGTTAACTGAACTAAATAATTTCTATAAGCTTGTAGAATTAAAACTTCTTTCCANGATAAGCCTGCCTTAACAACTAAACCATTGATGGGATCGTTAGGTATTTTATTGTCATAAATAGCATTCATTAAATCAATGAGTAATGGTTTGGTTTCTTCTAAATTTAATTTTGATTCATCTTTATGGGCTATTCTATAAGTATGTATATAACCAATTTGATTATCAATAGAGCCCACTCTGGCCGTGATTTCATCATAAATATGAAGTTCTAGATTTTGAAATATTGGCATAAAATGTATCAAATCAATCTTCTCTTTATTGTAAACAATTAACAATAAAACTTTATTTGATAAAACAGAGTCATGAAAAACAAATGGTTTAACATTAAACTGTATATGATTTGTTTCACTAAGTTTCTCAAAGTAGTAGATATCATCAATAATATAATCAACAGTTCGTCTTATTTTATGATGAAACGGAATAGCATTTGAGTACTTTAGATAAAGTCTTGTTGATTCTTCAACACTAAAGTGTTGATTCAATGCTAATTTAAACTGATTATCCCAACTATCAATTAATGGAGCGACTCCTTGCTCAAGCTCTTTGATATCAGGGTACCATTCAGTTTTATCTTTGACATCAATATACAAGTGGATTCTACAAAAAATTTCGCCATCAATTACAATATGCTCATGTCCATTATTTGGAACTTGAGATAGTAAATAGTCTAGCGCAATATTAATATTATCAAAGTTAAAACGTTTAGGTGGAAGTACTAGCATCATAAANAGCTTTGATTGATCGATTCTTTTTCGAGTGAATAAATAAATCCGATCAAAATTTGTAATTGACATTAAATGCTCNATGATTTCTTGAATATTTTCTGTAGGTGTCCTAAATAATTCAAATTTCGGCATTTTATTTAAATATCTAAGNGCTTGNATNTAATTATGACTTCCTTCCCAAAAATGCTTTTCTTCNATTATTTTATTAATTTTTANCTTTATTATTGGAGTGTTGAGATTTCGAGATAACNACGAACTTTTTGTAAAAATACCTGTTATNTTATATTCAATAANCTCATTGTCTGTTGTTGGTATCTTTAAACTCAAACGCATTACAGGCTCAAATATTTTTACAGGACTAATGAAAGAAATACGATCAAAAACAAAAGGAGAACGATAGTCCTTTAATCGTTCAGACTCTTTTTTAATATCTGCTATTAATTCTTTTTTACTTGGTGAAGTGTTTTTATCGTTAAGAATACCTAANCCTGATTTAGTCANATAAGATATTTTCTTATCTTTTTTAATTTTAAGTTCACAATATGATAAAAAAGTGAAGTTNCCGTTAGCTAACCAATCGAAGAGCTCAATCCATTCTTTTTGAAATTCTATTCTAGGGGTTGGATGTTTGATAACTTCTTTTTGAACATAAAATAAGTTTTTAAGAATAGTTACTTTATCTTGGTTAGAGTAATTTACATCACTTAACTTGTCATGGATTTCGTTTTTAAGTATGTCTAATTCAGATTCAGAGCCATTAAATTCAAATTCTAAATATGAAGATGATAACATCAACGTTTCTTGTTTTGGCTTATCAATAAGGATAACCTTTCCAGCGTTATTAACATAAAGTGAAACCAATGGATGATACATTTTTGATATCACAATATCATTCTTATGAAAGATATTTTCGATAGTAAAAATTAAATGTTGAATATCCTTTTGAATAATTTCTAATGAATAATAATTTGTTGATTTACTACTTGTTAAATGACTAATATTAAGAAACTTTTTTTGCTTACTTTCAGCTGTTTTAATAAAAATATCAAAGCGTTTTTCNATAAAACTGATAAGCTTTTCTTTATTCATATATTGCATAGATTGTGCTGAAAAAGAGCCTAAGTATACGTTTGCAAATTGTTGTAAAAGNTTATTTTTAGTNAAATGTTTTAAAATNCNTTTTTCCATAGCATTTTTATTTTTAATTATATCGTCAAAAAAGTATTTTTTTTTCTTTATTCATTTTATCCTAAATTGCAGTTTTTAATTTTTTTCACTATAGTATACCCATGAAAATTCAAACAAAAACATTTTTAATAGATATTGGTAATTCGAGTANTCAGTATAGCATTTTTGATCTTAAAAAAACATTTAATATTAGGCATATGGAAACAAAAAATATATCCAGTCAACANATTAAAACTATCTTTAGTGATGCAACATGTTTAATCTGCTCTGTTGTGCCAGAAGTCGATGAATTATTTAAAAAATATTGTAATGCAATATTTATTAATCATAAAACTATGTCAGATTTAAAAATNAATATNAAAGCAAAAGAAGAACTCGGGGCTGACCGAATTGTGACTGCATTGGCAGCATACAAAGAATATGGTGAAAGTATTATTATTGANTCAGGAACAGCTATTACTTTTTGTTATGTAGATGCCTCGGGAACTTATCAAGGAGGCGCTATTTTNCCAGGGTTAAAAATTGCGTCCCAATCATTNAATANNNANACGGCTAAAGTCCCNTTAATATATGTCGATAAAATAGATACGCTNACNGGNAAAACNACAAAAGAATCAGTCCAGGTAGGTCTNTATCATGGNTATCAAGAATTAATTAATGGCTTAATTAAAAAATATAAAAATCTTTACCCAGAAGCAACTGTAATTGGTACAGGTTCTGGATTAGAGATATATAAAGATATAATCAATTTAAACAAATACGATCCTGAGTTAATTTTTAAAGGGTTATACTTACTAAATAATCAATTAAATAGTTAATGAACTAACTTTACATAATCTTCTTTTACTAAACGAGCACCAAAATGTTGCACTAATCTAGCAGCTGCTTCATTTGCAAATTGTCCTGCTTCTTTAAACGTTTTTCCTTGAACGATATAATTTAAAAATGCACCAGCAAACATATCCCCAGCACCATTTGTGTCGACTACATCAACCTTAATACCTACAATTGATTCAAATTGCTCTCCATCAAATAATCGTGCNCCATTAGCACCGCATGTAATTACAAACTGTTTAGCAAACTTCTTTAAAGCCTGTTCTGCATCTTGAAGNGTATGTGTTCCAGTAAAAGCCTGCGCTTCGGCGTCATTACAAAATAACAAGTCAACTCCAAAGTCACATAGNTGTTGTAATTGACTAGTNAATGTAGCCGCGACCCAAGGATCAGACAAAGAAAGCGCAATTTTAGCATCTGCTGATTTTGCTTTTTCCAGCATGGTCAATGTTGTNTGAAAGTTATGTTCTCCAGTAACCATATATCCTTCAACATATACATATTTAGTTTGTTCTATAACAGTTAANTCAAGTTTNNTAGCATCNAAAAATTGACTAATNCCAAGNCAAGTACTCATCGTTCGTTTACCATCAGGGGTTACTAATACTAAGCATTTNCCAGTTGGAAGATTNTCAANNGATTCNNTNGCAGCAGAATAANNAACNCCAGCTTCTTCTAANGCNCTTAAATAAGTTTTTCCTGCATCGTCATTAGCAACAAAACACATATGATGACAATCACTTCCAAAATAAGATGCAGCTACAATAGTATTNGTTGCTGAACCTCCACAAGACTCAATAGACTTACAATTGTGCTTAGCTAATAATTTTAATATACGTTGATGGTCAGCTGGTTCAGCTAAAGTCATTTGATCAATCTGTAACCCCGTTTCNTTNAAGACATCTTCNTTGACTTTAAATTGCTGGTCAACAATAGAGCTTCCAAGCCCACAAATATCAATATTTTTCATAATTATTTCCTCCTTTTTTAAAGACCGAGAATACTCGCATCACGATCTGAAAGATATAAACCATTTCCTCGATCTTTTACAGTTTCATCTCGTTTCCAAGAACGTTCACAGCGTGGCTCATTGGCCAAATTTATAATTGAAATTTCATTATTTTTTTCAAAACTNACNCGNGAAACTCCAAAGAAGTCAGCTAATTCNAGNTTNAATGTNTTGAAATTCATTTNNNGNNTNTGGCAANANTANTCCTGCATCTAAACTATTTTCAATACCTTTAGATTTGTAGTCTTCTAACAGTTTCAATATAGTTTGTCTCGTTTCTAACAAGTNATNCCAATCGGTTAATTTCTCTGTCGAGTTAAGTTCAAATGGGCTAGCCAGTACTAAAAGTAACTCANTATCATTGTATAAAGCTTGATAGGCTTCATCGGAAGTATGTGGCAATATTGGTGATAAACAACGGAGCAGAGTTTCTAAAATAGCCCAAAAGCAATATTGAATGTCGCGTCTTCTTTTTGAATCTAATGCGTCACAATATAAAATATCTTTAGAAATCGAACAGTAAAACGAGGAAAGTTGATCGTTACAAAAATCATAAATTAATTGATGGGCTTGTTTAAAGTTAAATGTATCATAAGCTNGGGTAACATTTGTATTGAGTTGTTTTGTCAAAGCAATAATATAAGAATTAAGCGATTTTGGTTCGAAAGTTTCAAGTTTTTCACGTAGTCCAGATAGTTCAATTGAAAGATCTAAATCATATAAATTACTTAGAAGAAATCGAATCGTATTTCTAATCTTTCTGTAACTATCTCCAGCTTGATCAAAATAACTCATATCTACTTTAATATCAGAATCATAGGCAAGTGAGCTTACCCACCATCGCGTAATTTCAGCCCCATATTGAGTTAAAATTTCTTGAACATCTAAGGTATTGCCTAATGATTTACTCATNTTGCGTCCATCTTTATCAACAATAAAACCATGTGTTAAAAGTCGTTTAAAAGGAGCTTTATTTTGTACACCTAAACTGGGTAATAATGATAGATGAAACCAACCTCTATGTTGATCAGAACCTTCNAGATANAAATCNGCAGGAAAAGCANCTTGTCGTTCTTTCAATACAGCGTTCCAAGATGAACCNGATTCAAACCATACATCAAAAATATCATACATTTTCTTAGCNNCATTTAGGTTGAACTCTTTNGGAAAGTCTGGNTCTTCAGTTGAATTGTAATATTGTAGTAAATGATGAGGTTCTGTTTTGAACCACGCGTCTGAGCCTTCTTCGGCAACTAGTTTTGCAACAGCCTTTACAGAGGCCGCAGTTAATAATGTGTTTTTACCATCACTAAATGCCGGAATAGGAAGTCCCCAAGAACGTTGACGTGAAATACACCAATCTGGACGCGATTCAAGCATACCTCTTAGTCTATTTTGGCCCCAGCTAGGAAAAAATTCGATATCATTATCAATTGCTTGCAAAGCAAGCTCTCGNAGAGATTTATTACTTGATTTACTAGCNGCATCAACACTAATAAACCATTGCTCAGTTGATCTAAAAATAACTGGTGTTTTTGATCTCCAATCATGAGGATAAGAATGTNAAAACGTAAATTCTTTATATAATTGATTTTTAGAAGATAGTTGATTGATAATAATAGTGTTCGACTCCCAAATAGATTTACCTTTTATCCATTCAGGAACAGTATCATCATAAGTGCCATCAGCAAGCACAGGGCAGTATATATCAATTTGATGGTCTAAGCAGGCAAGATAATCATCAGTTCCATGTCCTGGGGCTAAATGAACAATCCCTGTACCATCTTCTAAATTTACAAAGTTTGCGCCTAAACATACACCATCTCTTTGACAAAAAGGATGCTCATAGTGTTGTCCAATAAGATCTTTTCCTTTAATGGTAGAAATAATGTTTGGTTCAGCGTTTGTCATAGAAGCCACTTTATCAACAAGTTCTTTTGCAATAACGTAATAGGAACCCGAAAAATCAACAAGACTGTAATCAAATTTCTCTTCAACCGCTATAGCTAAATTTGCAGGAAGGGTCCACGGTGTGGTAGTCCAGATCATAAAAGAAATATCAGTATTTATTTCAATATTAAATAAAGTTGCCAAAGAACTTGNTTGTTTTGATTTAAATGCCACATAAATAGAGGTATCTTCTTTGTCATAATATTCCANTTCGGCTTCTGCTAACGCTGTTTGGTTTGCAATTGACCAATGAACAGGCTTTAATTTTCGATAAACGATCCCTTCAGAAACAAGATCAGCAAATACATTCAAAACAGCTTGCTCATATTGTTTTTGCATTGTTAGATAAGGCCTATCATANTGGGCTAAGGTCAGTAACGATTGCATTTGACCTGCTTGTANTTTGATATACTTTTTAGCATAAGCCATGCATTCGTTTCGAATAGCCATTTTTTGTTGATCAGGTTCAAGTTGTGATATTTTTTGAATTTTACCTGACTCTGTTAACTCTGACATCACCTTATGCTCAATCGGTAGGCCATGGCAGTCCCAGCCTGGAATATATTCACAGCGCTCTCCCATAAATAATCGCGATCGTACCACAAAGTCTTTTAATACTTTATTGAGTAAATGTCCAAGATGAATATTTCCATTCGCGTACGGAGGTCCATCATGAAAAATAAATGGAGGATTATTTCTTGTTGCTTCATCTATAACAGAATATAGCTGCTTTTTTTTCCATTTTTTAAGAGTTTGGGGTTCGTTTTGTGCNAAATTTGCTTTCATCGGAAATGATGTTTTAGGTAAATTAACAGATTTTTTTATTGTCTTAATATCAATGTTTTTTGTACTCATGTTGTTAAAGTGTAATCTATCCTTAATGCATGCTCAAGGTTTATGATAACAAATAAACTTAAGATCAAAAAATATCTAATATAATCTTAATNTAAGTCTTTAAATATAAATCATATTTTCGATATTTAAAAATAAAAAAACCTCCGTTTNCGAAGGTTTTTTTATTTTTTTTAAAAAGAGAGTATTTAATAATCGTTAAGTAAAAAATCTTCCCAGCTTTCTCTTGGTGTAGCGTGGATTTCTCTCAAAATCTCTCTATCTACATAATGTGAAATAATATCTAAGTTTTCCATTTNTTGTNCCTCTTTGTTTATTTTTTTTATTTATCTTTTTGAGATACGAGGGTAATGCCTTCAGGTTGTAAATTGTAAACATCGAAATTTATTAATATGTTAATGGAGCTCTAAATTATAATAAAACATTTTTGTTGAAGATAATGAGAATTAGTATATAATTCTAAAACTATTTAATAAATTAACCAAAATATTTTAGTAATTATCATCCTTGAAACTGATTTTCTAAATGCAGGTTGTTAATGATAAGGAGAAATGAATGGATTATAAAATTGAACATNTAAGCTGGAATATTTCAACAAAAATAAACAGTNTAGCTAAAAATCAACGCTTACCAAAAGTACGGACCAATTTACTAGATGCGAAAGTGATTATTCCAAAGCACCCATCTAGATCGAATAACCCGTTAAGTGACTATAAAAAAAATAAACAGCTGTCTCAAAAATATAAGANNCCTAAAAAATCANTTNTNAGATCAAGGATTACAATAGGGGATNTTGGTAAGAAACACGCCTACAGTTCGCTATCTTATCTTTTACCACATGAAGATAATGAAGNATTAGCACCNTTAAGACGAAANCCGCATAGGCCAACAGATAATGAAGTNCCAGTGTCTGAAATAAGAAATAAATTACCGGAACTTAATTCAAGACACTTTAACATAAACCAAGCTAAAGATCTTTTTATTAAAAAGGCAAACACTCCTAGCCCAAACAAAAAAAAAGTTAAACCNTTAGAAAAAATGGATACTCAAAGAGNAATAAGATTTGTAGACGGAAACGATAAAATAGATCCAAATTCAAATAAACTGCACAATAAAGTAGATTTGTTATCATCATTTTTAACAAAAGAATCAAATAATCATATTAAGGCNTTATTAGTTGCTAGAGCACAATATTTAAATCAAGAAAAAGAGTTTAAAGTAAAAGAGTTTTTAGAATTATTGTTTTTTGGTTCTAAAAACGAAGATGATTTAAATAAGAAGGAAAAATTTAATCTTTCTCCAACAAAAAATAAGGCAGTTGAAATAGGGGAGTTGGGACAATTAATTTTTTGTGATGGAAAATATAGATTNAAGCCATTAGTTTTNCCAGAGTCTATCAATGGACANGANTTTATTNAAAAAATACATAAACACTTTAAGCAAAAAATTAATNGTCATGANTTTTTTAATAATTTAAAATCAAAACAACTTTTACACGAAACATTCAAAGAATTAAGCATGAAAGGAAAAGCTAAAGATATTATTTAGCGCTATTNGTTTTTCTTAACATTTAAGTTGTTGTATTATATTTTTTTATATGAAAATTAATGAACTTATACGGTACGAACGTAAAAAATCGGATTTCACGCTTGTTAAATTAGCTGAAAAGACNGGTATTTCTTATTCAAAATTAGTAAGAATTGAATTAGGTAAAATTATNCAGCCTGATCCAGAAGAATTGAGAAGGTTATCTAAGGCATTAAACCTTGAATTTAACCAGCTTTTAAGTGTAGCTGGNTTTGAGTTTGAATCAAATAATGATCAAGAAAATAAGACAATGTCTAAAATTAGTTTTTATAATTTTTCTGACTATCANAAAGCNATTATCGAAGAAAAAAAACCAAAAGAAATACACAAGAGGGCCTTTCCATTTAAAAAAGAANTTAATTTATTTGGGCTATATTTAGATCATAGTTTTCAGTTTTTTGAACCATTTAATCAACTAATTTTAAAAAGAAATCAAGACTTAACTGAAAATTTAAATTTTATGCTTTATAGTGTCANTGCAAAATCAGTTTTTTTTAGTCAGCTTAAGCAATTTTCTAATACTTGGTGTTATTATTACATGGGTGAAGAAATTGAATTGACGAATAAAGAAAAATTATTAGGAAGTGTGTTGCAGGTATCAATAAATGAATAAAAATATTGAAGAGATTTTAAAAGAAATAGCATTATCAATCATTCCAATTCAAGACAGAGAAGTTATTTTGGAAATGGTTATATCGCAACTACAAGAATCAATTGAATGTAACGCTACATTTGTTCTTTTAGGAAAATCTAATAAATCATTAACAAGTCAGAGCACAGAAGATAATTTTCCTGAATATAATCTTATAGCTGATTATTTTTATAATCGCTCGGATTTTATAGAAGCGAAAGAAATAAAAAAAGAATTTAAGTCTCTATATTATTTTTATGAACCTAAAATAAGCTTAAATTCAATTTTTCTTCCAATTCATTCATTTGAAGAGCTTCAAGCAATCGTTTTGGTTGTGCCTGTAAAAAATCAACCTTTTTCTAGTTCAACTAAGAACGCATTCTCAATGTTGCTNTACTATTTAATAATTGCGTTTGATCGGATTACTCAAATTGAGAGATTAGAACAGTCTTTGGCAGTAATTGAAAAAAAGAATAAGTTTATTGAGTCTATTAATAATAGTTTAAAACAAAAGGTTTCTAAAGAAATAAAAAAATCAACTAAAGCATATAAGCTGATTGAAGAAATGTCTTTCAATGCAATGTTAACAAATTTAAACGCTGGAATTGCTCATGAAATTAATAACCCACTTACGATTATGCAGCTTGATATTGAGTTTATGAATAATTTAAAAATGGGTAACGCAAACCAAGAAAATGAATTCAAAGAGTATCTTTTATCATTAGAAAAAAATATTTTAAAAATAAAAGAGATAACTTCTACATTGATTAAATATGGGTTAGCCAGCTCTAAAGAAAAAAAACGGATAAATCTAAGTGAAATTNTTTCCGATATTGAATTGATGGTAAATGGGTATGTAAAAAGGCATCAAATTGTATTTAATATTGAAGATCAAATAAAGAGCTGTTTTATCCAGGGTGACCAAATTAGAGTATATCAAGTNTTTATGAATTTATTACAAAACAGTTTTAAGGCATTAAAAAAAGAAAATAAAAANTTAATTTCNATAACATTATCTAAAATAGCTATCAATCAAGATTCTTTTATTAGTGTATCTGTAGCTGANTCTGGATGTGGAATGTCTGAGCAAGAGCTTGATAGTCTTTTTCAGCCAAAATTCAAAGAATCACTNAGTCCTGAAGAACCTAATTTAGGTTTAGGTTTAAGTATTGTAAAAACAATAATCGAAGACCATGGTGCAGAGATTATAGTGAACTCTCAAATATCGAAAGGCACAACAATTGAGATGNGGTTTAAAGAGGAAGTNTTAGTGATTTAAACTTAATGCAATTTTTTTNATTTTGTTAAGCGAAAAGTTTTTTTATTGTTTTTTTATTTTTGTAGTATCTAAATTTATTGAGAATATCATTAGGATTAAANGGCTTGGTAATAAAGTCATATGCCCCTGTNTTCATACACTTTAACATAAGTTCATTATCGTTAAATGCNGTAATAACAATTGGAATAACGGTTGGATAAAAATCAGTGACATATTGAATAAGATCTTCACCTGAATAGCCATCAAGAGCGATATCTATAAACATAAATTGAGGGACGTCTATTTGTAATGCTTGTATTGCTTCTTGGTAACTTAAAGCCATTTGTACTATATAATTTTGCTGCTGAAACCATTGTGTCATTTTACTATTTAACTCGACATTATCTTCGACAATTAAAATTGAGGATGAGCCTTCTTGTTGATGAAAAGGACTGAAATAGTTTTTATTTANNTTCGAAAATGGTAANTTATCAACATTTTTTTCAAAAAAATCATATTGTNTTNCTGTNNTATCTTTATAACTTGTTGGGTTTAGTTCAATCGTTTTGTAGTAAATAAAATCGTTTATATCATCACAAACATGTAAAAGGTGCTTTAAGGTTTTATTTTTCTTNGANTCTTGTGAAGAGTTTTCAATAATTAGGTTAAGTTCTGATTTGTAAAAAGGANACTCTAAAATACTATGTATCCCAATAGGGATGAGATTCTTNATATTTTTGNTTGAATAATCATCCATTAAAATAACAATATCTGTAAAANAAGAAAGTTTTTTAAGCTTACGGATGAGAATTTCGTTATTGTTAAATGAGTCTAAATAATAAAATAAGATCTTGATCTGAGAGTTNTTTTTTTTGAAGGATGCAACTAATTCATCTTGGTTAGCNGTAAATAACGATGAGTGTAGGGTTTCTTCAGTTAAAAAACATTTGAATTTATCATGATGCTTTTTAGGTAAGAAAAATGTATAAGTGTNATTAAAATTTAATTTATTCATAAATAATATAAAATAATACAGAAATGTNATTTTTTATATTATTAAAAAGATTGAAGAGTTTGTAAAGATTAAATTTAAATTCAGCAAATTGCTATTATAAAAAATATTGCTTAATTTTTTGGGTATAAATAGTTTATAATTATATTTATACCATGGAGCAAAAATGAAAAAGTACATATTAGCTATTTTAATTTTATATTTATCTGTATTTGTTAACGCTCAAACAAGCCTTGAACCTGGAGCAAAGCAAGAAATTTTTAAGCTTTGGGAAGTTGATATTAAAGAAATTTTTCCTAAGGAACCTATTTCAAAATATTANTCTCCTTTAATTATGGATACAGAATTAGTCTTTGGCTCTGAAAGTGGAGTAGTTAAGACGTTAGATGTGGATACGAAAAAAGTTCGAAGAGTGATTAAACTNCCCATGGGNATAGAACGATCACAACAATTTGATTTTAGCGAATCAACAAAATTTGCTGTTTTTTTTGGCCCCCATCTAAAAAGTTTTAAATATTATTACTGTTCAGTGGATTTAGAGCAAAAACAAATGAAAGGTGTTGTTGCTCATGATAAAGAGTTTTTATCACTTGGTGAGTTTGCAATATTCGAATTGAATAATAATTTTGTTGTTTTTAACCCTTCGGTTGGTAGAGGTGTNTATACACAAAAGGAAAGAAAATATGATATTAATAAAAAGATTTTTACACAGGATACAAAACGTTATATTTTTCAAACGTCTAAAGGTAANTTAGTTGAAATAGGTCTGCCAAAATTTGGNGCCAGTTTAATTATGTCACCTCGATCAAATAGAAAAGATATTCTTGAATTTACTGAAATNATTAGTNTNAAANCTGANCAAATTGCNGATAATTTAACGGGNACAACACTATATTATCATAGTACTTCTGGAATGATTGGTTTAATGGATGTTGAAGAGAAAAAAGTNATTTGGGAAAGAAAATATTTTAAAGAAGGAATGTCAATTCAAGGNCCATACAGNATTAAAGAAAAGTTATTTTATCTTGTTTCNTATCCACCNGAAAAAGGAAAGTCNAATAAAGGTAAGTTAATTTGTATTAATAAAGATACAGGTCAATCCATATGGGTATCTGATGATTTACCGTTTAATAATTTTGGGATTGTAAATTNTGANCGTTATATTTTNTCTGTAAATGATGCTGGTGAACTATTATTTTTAAGTGTTGAAGATGGTTCTTTNCGTAGCTTTGTTGAAGTAGGNCAAGGNATGTCTCGACCAATTGTTGTNCANGANGATTTATATGTTATGACAAATACAAAAATTTATCGNTTTTTTAGTAATCGAATAGGTTTCAANGCTAGACTATTATGGAAAAAATTCTTAAANAGTATTACTTAGAATTNTCTTTAAAACTTTTTAAGCCAAAATACAACGTTAAAAGTAAACCAAATATACCCAGAAAATAAGCTAAGCTNCCATTGTAAAGTGTACTACTTAATAAANTACTTAATCCAAATAAAAAATAAATCATAAAACTATCGCGTTTTAATAAACTAGTAATAATATTTTTTAAAATTTCATCACTATAGCATGTCGCCATTTTTGTATGTTTTAAAAAGGGAATCGATCGAATATTAAAAAAAACAAAACAGAGTATATTGAGTCCTAAAAGCATTTTGTAAATCCAAAGAAATGAAGAGAACCAATGTAATAGTGTAATATCTAAAATTAATTTAATAATGATAATTAGGAAGCTTAAATTAATAACATAAAGATAATTTTTACTGAAAAACTGTTTCATATTNATNCAATTCCCAGATTAGAAAAAAAATAAACACTTATTTTTAATGACTAGAAGTTTATGTATGTGAAAGGTAGAATAAGTTCACAATTGTAAAAAGGATTAATTATGAACCAAGAAAATATAAGAAATATCGCTATTATTGCTCACGTTGATCACGGAAAAACCACAATGGTAGATGAGCTTTTTAAGCAAAGTGGTATGTATAGAGAAAATCAAGTTGTCGAAGAACGTCTNATGGATTCAATGGATTTAGAGCGCGAACGTGGAATTACGATTAAATCAAAAAATGGTTCATGTCAGTANAAAGATTATTTAATCAATATNATAGATACCCCAGGTCATGCTGACTTTGGTGGAGAAGTTGAACGCGTTTTAAAAATGGCAGATGGAGCGTTGTTTCTAGTAGATGCTGCTGAAGGGCCAATGCCTCAATCTTATTTTGTATTAAAAAAGGCAATTGCTTTAAAACTTCCAATTATTGTTGTGGTTAACAAAATTGATAAGCCAAGTGCGAGAATTGATTGGGTTGTTGATCAAGTTTTTGATTTAATGGCAGGNTTAGATGCCCCTGATGATATTTTAGATTTTCCTATTATTTATGCATCTGCAAAAGCAGGAATATCTACAACTGATATCGAGCAAGAAGGGAAAGATATGAAGCCTATTTTTGATAAGGTAGTCGAGTATATACCTTCTCCTGTTGGTGATGTAAATGGTCCATTTCAGTTATTAGTAAGTACCATTTCTTATTCCTCATTTTTAGGTCGTTTAGCTATTGGTAAAGTTACGCAAGGACAAATTAAGATAAATGATGAAGTTGTTGTAGCCACTCCTGATAAAACAAGTACTAAATTTAGAGTTACTAAGCTTTTTAAATTTGAAGCAGATAAACAAGTAGAAACTAATGCAGCTTCTTTAGGTGAGATTATTGCAGTTGCAGGAATTAGTGACATAAAAATATCGGAAACCATTACAGATCCTAACGATCCACAACCATTAAAAGGAATTCCTGTTGATCCGCCAACACTATCCATGAACTTTATTGCAAATAATTCACCATTTTCTGGAAAAGAAGGTGAATTTGTTACATCTAATCAATTGAAAGAACGTTTATTTAGAGAAATTTTATCTGATGCGGCTTTAGATGTTAAAGAAAATGATGCGAAAGGGTTTAAAGTTTCTGGTAGAGGGGAGTTGCATCTATCTATTTTAATCGAGAAAATGCGCCGAGAAGGGTACGAATTTCAAGTATCAAGACCAACTGTCATTATAAAAGAAATTGAAGGTAAAAAATGTGAACCATTTGAGGAAGTAACAATTAATGTGTCTGAAGAAACAATGGGAGGCGTAATTGAATCATTAGGGCATCGAAAAGGAGTTCTTCAACATATGGATCAAGAAGATGGTCAAGTTTCAATGGTATATCATATGCCTACTCGCGGCTTGTTAGGATATCAATCTGAATTTATGACCCAAACAAAAGGGTTAGGTACTTTGTATACACGTTTTTTAGAGTATAGAGATTACATGGGAGAACTTAAAACTCGTAAAAATGGTGTTTTAATAAGCAAAGAGACAGCAAAAACTGTTGCTTTTGCCCTTGATAATTTACAGGATCGTGCAACATTATTTTTAGGTCCTGGGATTGATGTTTATGAAGGTCAAATCATTGGAGAAAATAGTCGTGAAGAGGATATGGTAGTGAATCCAGCTAAATCTAAAAAGTTAACTAATATGAGAGCTTCAGGGTCAGATGATTCTGTATTACTTACTCCGCCTCGTAAAATGAGCCTTGAACAATGTATGTCTTTTATAGATGATACAGAGTTGGTAGAGTGTACACCAAAATCAATACGACTAAGAAAAATTATTTTAAATGAATCTGATCGTAAGCGTATTAAGTAAACGACTTTANTTGTTTGCCAATATCTTATAGTGTTTATTAATCGTTCTTTACACTATCTACATAATATTTAAAACAACTTGTATTGTTTTGAATAGTTTAAGTTGTAAATAAGATTGGGGTTATTTTACTTAGACATCTATGATTTCTGTAGCAGCCGTGCTTTCTGTTGAATATATAACTGTACAACTCGAATCCTCATTTCTAGAGTTGTCTTGTAGCTCTAGCGGTTTACTTCTTAAAATTATTAAATCTGCATTTTCTGGAGTTGGAGACAAACTCTCTGTATCTGTTTTAAATCCATCTGTGTAGTCGTTATATTTTTGTCTTTTGTTCGATTGATTTTGTGCTAAATCTTGTATTCTATTTATTGTTCGTTTANCACTTGAAGAAAGCTCTATTCTTTCATCAGTTGAAGTATTCTTTAAAAATTCTTCAAGGTCAAATGTTTCATAGTNACTAAAAAAATCGATTAGAATCTTAATTTTATCAATAATAATACTATTAAATTTATCCCTTTTAAGGTCTAAAACATTTTCTAGATCTTTACAAAATTCATTTTTTTTATAGTTTAAGCTAGTGGATGGGTTTTGTAGATTTTTTAAAATATTTGTTATCAATTTTAATGCGCTTTCATCATTCGTTTCAATCAATCTTATATGCATCGTTAAGTAAGATAAATATGCAACAGTTAAAGAAATTCCTAAACTGTAACGATCATATTTTTTATACTGTGTATTGGAAAANATATTGCTATTAATATTTTCTTGTAATTCTGGATCCATATACATAGAAGTGCCAATACCTGCTGAATAAGTTTCGTCAGCTAAGTTACATTCATCATGATCAATATGTTTAAACTCTTTTTTTTCAGTAATATACATGATGTTTTCAGGTTTCAGATCCTTAAATATTACTCCTAATTGATGTATTTCGTTTACAGATTTAATAAGAAAGTTTTCAAATTTAATTATTATATCCAATTGGTTTTTAAAATGTTTAAAATCGCCTGAACTATTTCTCATTTGAGAAAGTACTTCAAAACAATCATGACCCTCTAAATGTTTTTGGTAAGTAATAGCCTGGGTATAAAGGTCGAATATAACGGTATTGAAATATCCTGACTTATTAAGTATATCAACTGTTTTTTTTTTCTTATCTTTTGTTTCTTCAGTTTCGCTTCTTCCATGTATAATTTTTCTCTTATTACATTTTACAAGAGTTCCATCCACGTTGAAAACGTTTTGAGAAATTGGTTTTCCGTTTCTTATTTCTTTACAAATGTCACTAACCCTACCACAATTTTCTGAACTTCTTTTATTTAAATTAGATGCTATCTTGCTGTCAGACCAAGGTGGTTTTTGGCTAGTTGGGTGTTTTTTTGTAGGAGTGGTCGGTGCTGAATAGATCATATTTTTTTTGCCTTTTTTATTTATTATAAAATTATCGTAAAATAATATAAAAAAATTACAAAAAAAGAAAGATTATGAAAAAATTATTTTGTTTAAAAGATTATTTATATTGTTCTAACTCTATAAATTTCTCGAGTATGGGAAGAATTCCTTCCGAAAAATCATCATATTTTTTATTAAGTGTAGGTAATAAGTAACCTTTAACTATAAGGTGGTCGAGTAATTCAAGTTGAATAAAATTAGTTTCTTTTTTTTCGACATGTTTAATATAGTGCTTCAACTGTTGTTGTAATTTATGTTTTGTTTCCTTATCTTTGATGGTTAGTAATAGGTTATTTCGTAAAGAGTTCTCAAGTTTATTCGTTGCTCGAATAGTGTAGAGACATAAATAAATAATAGCTACACTTAACGAATAAAGATCAATATGTTTTTTATGCTGTTTCAAAATAATATTTTCGTACTGAGTTTTTATTTCAAAATCAATTATTTGCATAAAATATTCTTTATTTTCTGGTATAAGAAAGAAATCACGTAAATTTCCACCATAGGTCTTAAGTTTTATTGATGAATCTCTTGCTATTTGTTCGAGAAAAAATCTAATTCCATGGGGGGCTATCGTTGTTTCTCCTTGAATATATTGTTTAGATTTAATTAAGTTTTCTATAGTTGTAAAATTTGAAAATAATACCTTTTCAGCTTCAGGGTGAGTATATTCTGGAGTAAGCTGTAATTTAATAATTTCTGATGTTTTTTGTATCGTATCAAGATCTATTAAACCTTTTGGGGTACAGTTTTCAAGCTTAAAATCTCCAAACCATAAATCATTTTGATGTAAATAACAAAGTGCTTTAATGGGGGCTTTCATTATTTGTAAAATAATTTTTCCAAATTGCCTACTTTCGATAAGTTGAATGAGTGTTTCTGGTATGCGATTGCTATTTTTTTCTGGTATAGGGTTTTTGTTAATTAGAATTTCTAATATTGAAAAATTATCTAAACCAAAATCTTTTACAAGTTGAAAGTTAAACCAATCTTGAGCCAATGGAATTGAAAAGTAATGACTATCTAGTCTTTCTCTAGCCGGTTCGATAAAGTCGCCTTTTGGGCAAAGCGCAAGAAGTTTAGATGAGTTAAATGTATAAACAGTTTTTTTAGTTCCAGAGTTTATTATATGATCTCCATCACAAAAAAATAAAATATCCTTTTGCATTTTATTCATTGACGGTTCATTTTTAAATGTTTGTAATTTATTTTCAAAATTTTTGAAATCAACTTTAGAAATTGAACGAGTATCTTCAAGTTCTTTAGCTCTTTTAGTTTGGGAAAGTTTATTTGCAGCTAATTGGTGTAAGTTATTTTCACTTTTTGTCTGCTTGATATATATATTTTCATCATAACGTATATTTTTAGTATAAATACTCAATTTAAATTCCATTTATATATATTTAATCAAGATTTTAATCACATCAGATTATAAAAATACCACAAAAATATAAAAAAATACTTAAAAAATCAATAATAGTTAACGTAAATAATAAAAAAAATATAAAAAATATATAAAAAACATTAAAAAAAACTAAATAATAATGTAAAATTCAATAAATAAAAATAAAAAGGAAAATTTTAGGAAAAAGTAATGTATAGTTTTAATAGTTTACCACCTTATCCTTCGCCAAGTTCTTCACCCCAAAAAAAATGGAAAAGAAAACGCTGTTTCGTCACCAAATCTTTCTCTTGAAAAATTAAAAATATATACCTCACCTAAAAGAGTTTTATCTGAAACTGAAACTAAAAATATTACTAATGGAAGTAAGCGTACAAAAATAGATGAAGAGACCCCAGAACGTTTAAAACAGCAACGACTAGATAAAGCGCATAATGAAAACTTAGCATTGATTTTCATAAGACTTTTAGAAAATACTAATGTGAGTGAAAATAGTTTTAAAGATAGCTTAATTGATGTGATGAAAGTGTTAAGTGAGGCTCCATTAATGGTTGGTGGAGATTATGTTGATTTTGCTGCTGTATGTCACAAACCTGATACAAAAGTTTTTACTACAAGAGATACAAAATCTTTGGGCAGAAAAAGAGTTGAAAATAATAAAATTGCAGATTTAGGTCAAATATCAAAAAAAGATGAATCTTTAGATCCAATTGGCTCACTTTGGTCGTCGGGTTCAAATAAACATTTAAATTCAAATTCTTCAGAGGAATCTTTACATTCAAGTTCTATATTTAATTTTTCAGATCATACTGACTGCGACTCAGATCCAAATCAATCACCTCGTTCATACATAGGAGCTTCAAGTAATAACACTCCAAATAATTACAACCCATTATTAGAAAGTATTAAACAAGATTCAAAATCTTTGGATATGAGAAAAACTGAAGATGATAAAATTATTAATTTAGAGCAAATATCACAAAACGGAAAAGCTTTACATTCAGTCTTCCAATTTGGAAATAAACCTTTTCCTACAAATTTTTCAGATGAATCTTTAACTACAACTTCTTTAATTTCAGAATCTACTGATTATGATCAAAGCTTAAAAGAATCTCCTCGTTCAATCTTAGGAAGTTCAATAAGTAATACTCCAAATGGTCGCAGCTTATCAGAAAGTAGTCTTTTTTTTGAAACTCATGAGGAAAATTTCATAGATGAAATTTATATAGAAAGCGAATTGAAAAATTTAAGAACTTCAAAATCTTACTTAAATAAAGTTAAAGAGTTTTTAATTTGTTTTTTTAGTAAAAAAGCCGAAATAGGAAATGAAAAAATAACATTAGATGATTTTGATCAAACTAAATGGACTATGGATTTTATAAAGAATAGAAAAAAAAGCTGTATAGATTCAAAAATGTCAGATAGTTCTCCTAAAATATCAGATTTGTTAACTCGCTTAGACTCACCAAATACAGATAATTCTTTTTCAAGTACGCGAAGTTCTGACAGTACAATGCCAAGTATTCATAGCGACTCTCAAAAATATTCATTAAATCATATTGTTTCTAGGCAAAATATAATTAAAATGATAAACAATATGAGTGATAAAGATTGTAAATATGTGTTAAATAAATTTCTTTTTAATGGTGATGAATCTCCAAGGCATGTAGTAACTGAATATAATGGTGAAGATATTTTACGAGAAGTTATTAATCATATTTGGTTTAATCAATTAATTAGACGATTTGAAAGAAAACATGCACCATTAAAAAAAGTATTATCAGAAAATAAAGATATTTTATGTGATTATTTTAAAGAAAAAATAGACGATAAATTAAAACTGTTTTTACTGCTAGTTAATTTGCCAGGAAATATGTGGCTAGCAATTGGGCAGGGAAGACAGCAATCAAAACACGATCCTTATAACATACAAACAACACCCTCACAATTAAAAGTTTATCAACGTTCATCTGTATTAAACCCATTTTCGAATACCCCACCATCTTAGGTAATTTCTTAAGATAAATAGGAATTATTACTAAATAACATTTTTGATAAACATATTTTATAAATTCCCATTTTTCTGGCTTGTTTATTGTAATGATATAAAATATGCCTTTTTGAAATTTTATTTAAACTTAAATAGTTATTTTAAACTCAATATTAATGGGTATTTAGAAGTATTTAACGATTACTGAACGAGCAAAATTCTAGAATTATCAGTTCAGACAAGTTAAAATATAGTTTATATGAATAATAAAGCGATTTTACTCGTAAATTTAGGTTCCCCAGACACAACCAATGTGCCAGATGTTAAGCGATATTTGGGTGAGTTCCTTATGGATAAGTATGTTATTGATGTGCCATTTTTAATTCGTTTTTTATTAGTTAAAGGAATAATACTAAATTTTAGACCAAAAAAATCAGCAGAAGCATATGCTTCAATTTGGTGGGATGAAGGATCCCCATTAATAGTCTTAAGTAAAAGATTGCAAAAGTTAGTACAAAAAGACTCAAAATTGCCTGTAGGTTTAGCTATGAGATATGCAAATCCATCGATTAAAGCCGGAATAGAGGAGCTATTAGAAAAGCAACCGCAATGTAAAGAAATTTTTGTTTTTCCTCTATATCCACATTATGCAATGGCAACTACATTAACGGTTTTAGAAAAAACAAGAGAAGTTGTAAAAAAATATTTTCCTCAATTAAAAATTAAATACATTGAATCTTATTATGATCATCCTAGTTATATAGATGCGTTAGCTAATTCTATAAAAAAAGGTTTGGCTGGTAAAAAAAAGAAACATTTATTATTTAGTTTTCATGGTGTTCCAGAACGTCATGTACGTAAAACAGATCCCACAAAAAAACATTGCATGAAAGTAAATAATTGTTGTTATTCAGATTGTAAAGAAGCCCATCGTTATTGTTATAGTCATCAAGTTCATCGCACAGCTCGTTTAGTTGTTGAAAAGTTGAAGTTAAAAGAAGAAGATTTTACGATTGCATTTCAATCTCGTTTAGGAAATGATCCCTGGTTATCTCCTGCGACAGATGCAACCATTGAGCGACTCGCTAAAGAAGGCATAAAAGATTTAGCTGTTGCATGCCCAGCATTTGTTTCAGATTGTTTGGAAACGTTAGAAGAGATTGGGGAAGAGGGCGAGGAAATTTTTCATGAACATGGCGGTAAAAATTATACATTAATTCCATGTCTTAACGAAGACCCTGCATGGGTAAATACTATTCACGAATTAATTGCAGATAAAAAGCTTCATTTAACGCTTTAATCTATTTATACGACCAGCTTGCATTTAAAGGTAGAGACATTAAGATACTTTCAATTCGTCCACCTGTTTTTAGACCAAATAGTGTGCCCCTATCATAAAGAAGATTAAATTCGACATAACGACCACGCTTTTTTAACTGAAGTTGTTTATCTTCCTCAGTAAACTTTTGTGTACGATGAGAATCTATAATAGGGAAATAAGAAGTAATAAAAGCATCTCCACAAGATTTACATAAATTAAAATAGTGTTTCTGATCTTTTATATTTAAATAATCAAAAAATATACCTCCAATACCACGAGGTTCATTACGATGTGGTAGAAAGAAATAGTGATCACATTTTTCTTTAAAAATAGGATAGTAACTAGGGTCTAAAGCATCGCAAGCTATTTTTAGAGTTGAGTGAAAATGTTGGTTATCTTTCTGAAATTCAATAGCTGGAGTTAAATCAGATCCTCCACCAAACCACCAAATAGCATCGTTGTTATGTTGCATTTCAAAATAACGGTAATTCATATGAACAGTTGGGCAATATGGATTAGTTGGATGAATAACAAGACTGATGCCTGTAGCAAAAAAAGTTGCCCCTTTTAAGTCAAAATCCTTTTTTTGCTGTTTTAATAAGGTTGAAAACATATCAATTTCAGTGTCTTTTGTTAATCTACCTTCGATAGCAGAGATATTTACCCCCGCTTTTTCAAAAGTATCACCATTTTCAAGTACCATTGTAATTCCACCACCACCTCCAGAACGTGTCCAGGGATCAACAATAAAGTGTTGTTTAGGTTCGTAAAGTTCGATTTTATTTGTAATATCTTGCTGTAGTTGGCTAATAAATTGAATGAAGTCTGTGCTAATTCCTTTAAAAGGGCTTTTTAATTTGTTTGTCATACCGATTAGTTTATCAAAAACAAAAACGACATTCCATACACGTTAAAGATAACGTTTGATAAGTTGATCCTTGAAATAAGGACAGGTCATAAATCCTTTAGATCCAAATCCTGAAAAAAATAAGAGATTTTTATGTGTTGGATGTGCCCCAATTAGAGGAACTCGTTCTTTAGTTACGCATCGTATACCAGCCTGTTGAGAGACGATATCTTTAGTTCTTAAACCAAGTTCTGTAATAAAATGGCTTAATTTGCTTTGTCCTTTGGTTGTAATATTTAATGTAAGCTGGTGGTCATATGTTGCGCCAATTTTATAAGTGTCATCCATAAAAGGAACGATCCATTCACTACCTTGATAAACGCAATTAAATGGATCCTCTTTAATTTTAACAGTTTGGGTTTCTCCTTTTACATGCTGAAAGGAAATATGATTGGCAAATGTTAAATCGCTAATATAATGTCCTGTACAAAAAATAATTTTTTTTGATTTAAACGCTTTATATTGAATATAGTCTGAAAAGAGTAAAAGATCTTTCTCAGTAAATCCATCATAAAAAATGCAGTTTTTCTTTTCAAAATAGCTTTTAAATTCGTTTAAAAGAATGGATGGGTTAATGTGGAAATTATTAAAAACTTCTATAAAATTTAATTTATTATTTAGGGTGTTTGGAACTTGTACAAGTTTATTACTTAAGTAAGTTTGATATGGGACTTTTTGTTTTTTTTGATTCCATTTTTTTAATTGAGCGTCATCAAGAAAGCGGTAACATTTTATAGGACTTATAAAGTTTTTATTAAATTCCTTTTCTAATGTTTTATAGTAAATTAGTGCCTGATTAATCTGTTCAATTGTGTTTTCCGCAATACTTAAATGACGACCCGATATAGTTTGAATAAGTCCTGCAGCAACCAAACTTGCACTTGATTTATCAGGATCAGTGATAATTGCTACATCCAACTTTTTTTTTATGAGCTCATATGCCAAGATAGATCCTGCAACACCTTGTCCAATTATTAGTACATCTAACATGTTAAAATTTTAGCATAGAAGCCTTTTTTTTATGATAAAATATAAAGCACATGAGAGTAACGTACTTTTCATTCAAATATAAATTAATTCGTTTTTTAGCTAAAACAATCGTATACGCCTTTCAATTAATAACGTTTCAAAAAAAAGATTTAGAAACGGTTGTTAATATTGGAAAAGCTTCCATTTCAATTTTATTGAAAACACCAGTAAGGTTTATGACACAATTTTCTGTTTCACCCAAACTAGCTGTGAATATTTATGGATTAAAATTTGCATCACCTATAACATTTGCTGCATACGAAGCTCATTTACCATTATTAGAGTTGTTTTTTCGAATAGGAATTGGTGGCGGTTGTATAAAAACGATGATGGTTGAACCTCAAAAAGGCAATAAGAGACCTAGACTTCAGCAGATAAAAATAGATAATCAATGGTCTTTAATTAATGCACTTGGCTTACCTGGAAAAGGTATTAATACAATGTCTAAATTGTTAAAAAGCAGTAAATTATTTGATTTTAATAGGGCAATAGGGTTGAGTATTGGTGGGCATCATTGTGACGAGTACAAAGCAGCTCTTAATCAATATGAATCTCATTTTTCAAATAATAAAAATATGTATTACGAAATTAATATTAGTTGTCCAAATACGCAAGAAGGACAAGATCTTGCACATAATTTAGATCTACTTAAAGATTTACTGATCTACGCCAGAGATCATACAACTAAAGTTATTTCAGTGAAACTTACACCTGATTTGAATGATAACCAATTATTAGAAATCGCAACATTAATAAGTAAATTTGACAAAATGATAATTAATATTGGAAATACAACAAAAAGAAGATGTGAAGAGGTGGGTTTAGCTAAAAATGCTATTTCTATTGGGGCAGGAGGCTTAAGTGGGCCTACATTATTCAATCGAACATTTGAAATGGTAAAATTACTTAAACCTTTAGAAGTTCCTCTTATTGCCACAGGGGGGATTGATTCCGTAGAAAAGATCAAGCAATGTTTAGATGCAGGAGCAAGTCTAGTTGGGATGGCAACTACTCTTGTAATGGATCCTTTCCAGGTTATTAACTTTAATAAAAAGTTAGAAGAAAATAGTTATGTATCTAAAAGTGCGCAAGGGTGATCTGGGTTAAAAGGATAGTTCCATTTTAATTCTTGATTTTCATTGATATCACATTTTGTAAAAAAAAGTACACGGTGGAATCCATATTTATCTTTTACGTATTTAAAGTCTATATTTTCACTATTAAGATGAGGCTGGCTAGAATTCATAAATGCAGTCCAATTACTAACATTATTTGATGCAATTAGGCATATTTTATCTCCATTATAATTTGATCCAATTTGACATGTATAATTTGAATAATTCATATTTGGATTAATTGTAATAACGCCTTCATAAAATCCTATTATAGATTGTTTTGGAATAAGTTTTTTTGCAAAAACACCCCGTTGGGATTCATCATCTTTTTTTAATTCAATTTTAATATAGCGATGAATGTCTTTAGTCAGGTTTGCGTAACCACTAAAAGAAGAGTTTTCTATATTAGAACATATATCTTCAATTGTTTCAGTTTTAGGAGAAACAAAACCCATCCATTGTGCAAATATCGAATAATTTAAATAAAATAGTGATGGATTACAAATTGTAGTTATACGAATATCTTCATGTGGGTCGAAGCGCTGTAATGTTGAGATATCTTTTTTTAAAATATTTTTTGTGGAAGAACAAATAATAGTTGCGGTTTCATTTTGAACAGAAATAAGTCGGCCTAATAGTTCCGTCTTATGTTTATTTGAAGAAACTCTATGCCCAATTTCGATGGCAGGTAAAGTATTAATCTTAGGCAAAACATATATTTCTTCACAAAAGTTTTTGTCTCCTGCTTTTATGAGTTGATTAATTGAAGTTTGTATATATTGATAAAAGTTTTTTGTTTGATAGCGGTAGGGTATTTTAATATCTGCAATAGCTTGTTTCGCATATTTTAATAAGGGATCAGTTAAGTTTGTTTCATTTGAATTGGAACCCCGCGACGATGAGTTTACAGTATTAGAAAGTAGTTCAACGATGTTGGGTACCACCCAATTTTGAATAACAAGTGTTGATGCTGCAGAATAAAGTAGATCTTTTAAAATATAATTCATAGTAATTGTTTTTTGATTTAACTAATGTTTTAAAAATAAGTAATATATAATTTCTGTTAAATTAAACTATTTAGTGATACTTTTCAATAATCAAAATACTGATAAAAAAAACATTTTATGCCACCATTATATAATTTTCGATGTTTACGAGACTTTTTACCAAATAATGATTCAAATTCTTCATGTGCAGTAAGAACATAATAAGTCCAATCAGGAAATTGTTCAAAAAATAGCTGGCCCATATCTTGATAAAGAAGCTTTATATCTTCTTCGTTACCAAGACGCTGTCCGTAAGGTGGATTACATATAATTTTTCCATTTTCACCATGTGGTTTAACATCTATAAGTTGACGTTGTTCAAAATGAATCGTTTTTAATCCTGCTAAGTCTGCATTTTTTTTTGCTGTTTCTAAAGAGCGTTGATTACGGTCAGACCCAATAATATTAAAATCTACATCTCGTTTTATTTGGGCTTGGGCATCTTCTCTTGCATTTTGCCATAATTTTTTAGGTATTGCAGGCCATTCCTCGGAAACGAAAGAACGTGTAAGACCAGGAGCTCTATTTTCGGCAATCAAACCCGCTTCAATACAAATAGTACCTGTACCACAAAAAGGGTCAAATAAAATATCTTTTTGAGTTCGCCATCTTGAAATAAGAATCATTCCTGCTGCCAATGTTTCTCTTAAAGAAGCTTCATCATTATGCGCTCTGTAACCACGTTTATTTAAGCCTGGCCCAGTTGAATCAATGCTGAGTGTAACTTCATCATTATCAATTTGAATTCTTATCGCTATTTCAGCTTTTTCAGTTTCAGTACTACGATGTTTATAGTAAGACTGAAGTCGATTTCCAATAGCTTTTTTAACTATTGCTTGGCAATCAGATTTACTAAATAATTTTGATTTACGCGAACTGACTTTAGTAACAGGAAATTGACCATCTTTAGGAATCCAACGTTCCCATTCAACTATTTTTGTTTGATCAAATAAGTCATCAAACGTAATGGCATGAAATTGAGCAACTTTAATATAGATCCGTCCTGCAGTACGTAGCCATAAATTTGCCTTACATATGTCAGTCAAATCTCCATCAAATTCAACTTTGCCATCGAAGACTTTGACTTTATCATAGCCTAAGTGTCTTAATTCTTTGGCCAAAATAGATTCTAGCCCCATTGTAGTTGTTGCAATAATTCGATAATTCATAGCGACCCTATTATGACATAGACTAAAAGTGTATGATAGCTAAATTTTTATAAATACAAAATATGTTTAAAAATAGTAATTTTTGGGCATATCTGTTAACTTATATAACACGAAGTTATTTATTGGGGATTTGTGTTGAAAAAAAACGTTATCATTCTTACTTTTTTATTTATTTTGACTAACTATTGTTTGGCTGAAGAAGTTTCCTTAGAATCATTCATAAAAAAATCCTTAGAAGTCCATCCTAAAACGAAAGTAAGTCTCCTTGAATTTAAAAAAACATTAGCTGAAAATTTAGCATACACAGCGACTGAAGACTGGAATATGTTTGTAAGCTACTCCAGGACACAAGGTGCAACGGTATTTGGGTCATATGTTTCAAGTGCAGTCTCTTCATCATTTGATGCTTACACTACAAAATCATTATCATCATATGGTACAAGCTTGCAGATTGGCGTTTCACAAATTGCAGCGACCAACCAACCTACTGTAGGAAATTTTGCGTTACCAGATTCCAATACCTACGGATTAAAAGTTCAGATAACCCAACCTCTTTTAAAAAATGCTTTTGGAAAAGCAGATCAATACCCTCTAAAGTTAAAAGTGTATTTAGATGAAATTGCACAAATAACTTATCAGCAACAAATTCAAGATTTTATTACCATTTTAACTGAGGAATATATAAAATGGCATTACTTAGAAAACGATATTAAAATTTTAAAAGATCAAGTTAAAAAATCAAAAAAACAGTTAAAGATTACCGAACGACAGCAAAAATTAGGTGCAGCTGAAATACTTGATATTATTACATCTAAACAAAACGTTTTACTAAGAGAAAATTCGCTCTTAAGTAAAGAGTTTGAACTTACAAATCAACGAAAAAAAATCTACTTTTATATGACTGGCAATGTTTCAGAAAGTAATTATCAACTTACATCTATAGTTGATGAAAATGTGTTAAATAAGACATTGTTAAAAGATTCAAGCAGCAGTCTTCTTTTTTTAGAAGAAATATCGTTATTCAAGCAACTATTTGATATAAATGAAAAGATTGCAAGTTTAACTCTAGAATATGAATCAGAAAATATGAAACCCAATTTAGATATTTATCTTTCTGCTGATTTAGACAATTATAAAACTTATTTAGAAAACCAAGCTAATGACGATGATAATTACACACTAAAAGGAGATGCCTACCCATTTACTTTAGGCTTTAGTTTTAGCAAACCTCTAAAAAATATTGTGCAAAATAGTGCACAAGAATCAGCTAAAGAAAATTTATTTAAAACGATTAGCACCAACAAGCTGAATTTAAACAATTTAAAAGAAAGTATTATTATGATGTACGATCAACTAACGTTTTTAACAAACCAAAAAATAATTATTAAAGAAAGTATACGATTAAGCTCAAAAGCTGCTAATTTAGAGTATAAAAAATTCGATCAAGGCAGATCAAATTCATTACAGTTTTACCATGAGTACAAAAATCAGCAATTATCCTATGAATTACAACTTAATCAAATAAAATATTTAGAACAATCTTTAATAAATCAGTTATTTAACATGAATGATTATTATATTACGTCATATAACTTAGAGGATATAAAGTGAACGGTATAATAGAATTTTTTATAAAAAAACCTAAAGTAGTCAATATTATAATGATTTTATTACTACTTATAGGAATCAATAGTATTCGAACCATTCAACGAGAAGGTTATCCTTCTGTTGATTTTGGTGTTGCTGTTGTCACTACAGTATTTCCAGGTGCTTCACCAGAAGATGTAGAAATAAGTGTAACAAGAAAAGTCGAAGATACATTAAAAGGAATTGAAGGAATTGATTCATTTTCTTCAACATCCATGGAAAGTGTTTCTCAAATTGGTGTTTATTTTGAGCAGGGTAGCGATTACGATAAAACAATAAATACAATTCAAAAAAAAATTAATCAAATTAATGATTTTCCTTCAGATGTTGAAATTCCTATAGTTCAAGAAATTAGTAATGATCAAATCCCTACAATGGAAATAGCCATTACTGGAGCCGCCGACTACGAGAAAAAAAGAGAAGTCGCTAAAGCACTGGAAAAACGAATCCGTAGAATAAAAGAAGTAAGTGATATTCAAAAGTTTGGGTTTCTTGATAGAGAAGTTCACGTCAAAGTAAACCAAGAAAAAATGAATGCTGAATACATCGCATTAAACCAAGTTTCTCAGGCTATTTTTTTGCAGAATCAACGAATCGGAGCGGGTACAATGCGCTCTCAACAAGAAAAGAAAGTTTTATTTCTTTCAGAGTTTGAAGAAGTTTTAGATGTAAAAGACGTTATTATAAGATCAGGTTTTCAAAACAATAAAGTAAAAATTTCTGATATTGCTACGGTTGAATCAACATATTCAAGACCAGATTTACTTTATCTTGCAAATGGAGAAGAGCTCATAAATTTAATTGTGTTTAAAAAAAATAATGCAGATATCATTAATCTTGCAAATTCTGTAGAAGAAGAGCTCGATATTTTTACCCCTTCATTAGATGAAGATATCAAGGTAGATGTTTTATTTGATTATTCAGAAAATGCTGAAGGTTTAATCCAGCTGGTTGTAAATAATGCTATTATTGGACTAATTCTTGTTCTTTTAACACTATTTATTCTTTTAAATTTTAAAGTTGCTTTTTGGACTGCACTAGGAATTCCTCTATCTATTCTTTTTGCATTTCTTTTTTTCCCAAGCTTAGAAGTAAGAATTAATTTCATTTCATTAATGAGTTTCATTATTGTTTTAGGGTTATTGGTTGATGATGCCATCGTAATTGCTGAAAATATATTTAGTTATCGTGAAAAAGGATTAAGTCCCATTGATGCCTCTATTCAGGGTACTAAAGAAGTAATGTGGCCAGTAATAACCACTGTTTTAACAACTATTGTTGCTTTTGCTCCATTAATTGCAATGTCAGGTGTAATGGGCGAGTTTATGTGGCAAATGCCTGTTGTCGTTACCTTTGTATTGTTAGGGTCACTAGTTGAGAGCTTATTTATACTTCCATCTCACATTGCGCATAGCAAGTTTAAAAAGATCAATCGTGAAAAATCGTTCATTTTTACATTAGGTAATTATTATGAAAAGTTTGTTTATAAATGCTTAAAATATCGTTGGTTAACAGTACTAGCATTTATTATTATGTTAATTGTGGCGATTGCACTTTTAGTGACAAGTATGAAATTTGTTTTATTTAGTACCGATGAGGGCGATTTTTTATTTATCAAGTTTGAAAAACCAATTGGGACACCACTTGAAGAAACTGCAGAAAGTGCAAAGGCTTTTTATCCAATTATAGATGAATATCTGGGCTCTCAAGTGTTATCATATATGACAACAATAGGGGAACAGAACCCAAAAATTGAAGAATCAGGTGGTAATTCTCAAAGTGAATCATTGGGTAATATTATCATATTTATGAAATCTGAATCCGAAAGAACTCAATCAACAGCAAAGACATTAAAATCAATTAAAGAAAAAGCGATGGCTATACCTGGTTTTGAAAAAATAGAGATCGATCAAGTTTCAGAAGGTCCTCCTGTTGGACGTGCAGTAACCATTACCGTTGTTTCTGATAATGATGCCTTGCGTACTACTATTGCAAAAGATTTAAAGTCTTTTTTGGCAGACCAAACTAGTGTATCAAGAATACAAGATAATGAAGGGATAGGGAAAAATACATTAGAAATTAGAATCGATAAAGAATTAGCATCAAGACTACTAATTAATTTTAATGAATTAGGAAACATGATAAGAAGTATTTATTCTGGTGATATTGTAACGAATATTACAAAAGATGGAGAGCGTTATGAATACCGAGTAATGATGGATGAAACAGGGCAAAGTTCAATAAATTCTCTATTGAATAGCAATGTCCTTAACGCAAATCAAAAACTTATTCCATTGAAAAAAATTGTTCAAATAAAAGAAGTTCCAGATGTCGCGAAAGTAAACCACTACAAAGGAACACGATCTATCAGTATTTATGCAGACAATGATAATGAGATCATTACACCTTTAGAGCTGAATGAAAATATAAGGCAATATTTAAAACATTACACTGATGATAATATCGATGTTGAAATAATTTTTGGTGGTGAAGAAAAAGCTACGCAAGAGTCCTTACAAAGTTTAATGATTGCCATGGTTTTAGCATTGTTAGGTATTTATTTTATTTTAGTAATTTTATTCAATTCTTTTGGACAGCCTTTTGTTGTTATGACAGCTATTCCATTTACTTTTTCTGGAATTGTTTATACTTTCTTTTTACATGGTATGGATTTTGGGTTTATGGCAATGATAGGTTTAATTGGGTTAACGGGAATTGTTGTGAATGATGCATTGATAATGATAAGTATGTTAAATCGATGTAGAGATGAACAAGGAACTGATTTAAAGTCTTTATCAGTCGCAGCTAGAAGACGATTCAGACCTATTTTATTAACGACTATTACAACGGCAGCTGGGTTATTTCCTTCAGCTTATGGTCTAGGTGGAACAAATGCATTTTTAAAACCAATGATTTTATCCATTGCGTGGGGCTTAGTATTTGCAACGATTATTACCTTACTATTAGTTCCAGCATTATATAAAATACAATTAGGATTTTCAGGGCAGGGTTTCTTAGGGTATAAAAGGGTATATAAATTTTTTAAAAAAATAAGATCCAATAAATCTTAAATCAAAACACCATATTAACTTTAATAAGTCTTTAAAAAGCTATATTAAATAAAATCTATTCTTTGCTGTAATGAAATAATATATTTCTAAATGTGCAAAAATAAGTTGTTTAACTTACTAAGCGTTCTTTAAGTCAGAGCTAGTCATCATAGACACAGTGTCAAAGCCATGTTCTGTTAATGCTTCAACGCCACCTTCTTCACGGTTTACTACACTAACAACAGTTACAACATTTAATCCAATTGAGCTTAAATACTGTGCAGTTTCCAAAGATGTCTTTCCTGACGTTAAAATATCTTCAATAATAATTACTTTTTGACCGGCAGAATAATGCCCTAAAATAAGAGGATCATCATTACTTTGATGTTTAATAATAATAAATTGATCATTAGTTTTTTTTGCTAAAACAGCTGAAATAGGAACAGCTCCAAAAGCTGGAGCTGCAATTAAGTCATAATCTAAGTCTTTAATCAGTTCTGCAATATTATCAGTTAATTGGTTTAAAATATCTGGTTGTGTTTCGAATAGGTATTTATCAATATAATAATTTGTTTTTTTACCCGCTCTAGTTGTAAAGTCACCTTCTAAAAACGCAGTATCTTTGATGGCTTTAATTAAGGAAGTGCTAGTCATAATATTCTTGAAGAGGTTTAACCTTCAGAGGTTCTTTTTGATGAGCGGCAATAGCATTTGTAATCTGCGTCATACCTTCTATGGTTGTTGAATAAGGAATTTGATGACCTACTAGCTGCTGTCTAATAATAATTTCATCAGGATTACTTATTTTCCCAGAAGGAGTATTAAACGCAAGTGAAATTTCTTTTCGATTAAAATAGTCCAAAATAGATTCTCCACCTTCTGAAATTTTTCCTACAGGAATAGAACTAATTTGATGTTTCTTTAATGCATGGCAAGTTCCTTCTGTTGTTATCAAAGTAAAACCTAGTTCGGTTAATTTACGAGCAATTTCAATGATGGCTTCTTTATCTTTTTGTCCCACACTTAAAAATGCTTTTCCTGAACTAGGAAAGGTATGTCCAGCAGATACTTGTGACTTATAGAAAGCTAATTCAAAAGAAGAATCAATACCCATAGACTCTCCCGTAGACTTCATTTCTGGTGAAAGTAATATGTCTGATTGAGGAAATTTATTAAAAGGTAGTACAGCTTCTTTTACAGCATAGTAATCCATTTTGAAGTCTTTGATATTTAAAGATTTTATTGTTTGTCCTAAAATCACTTTTGTTGCGTACTTAGCCCAAGATTCTCCAGTTGCTTTACTAATAAATGGAATAGTCCGTGAAGCTCTAGGGTTCACTTCTATGATGTATAATACATTTTGTCTTACAGCAAATTGGATATTTATTAGTCCAATAACATTAAGTTTTTTTGCAAGTTTTTTTGTTGCATCTTTTATTTGATTGAGAATATCGTCAGACAATGAAAAAGGGGGTAAAACACAAGCAGAGTCACCTGAATGTATTCCTGCAGCTTCAATATGCTCCATAATTCCAGCAATGACACAATCATTACCATCTGATAAGGCATCAACATCTAACTCTGTTGCATGATCTAAGTATTTATCAATTAGAACTGGGTGTTCAGTACTTAGATTTATAGCTTGAGACACATATTTTGAAAGTTCTTCATCATTATAAACAATATCCATTGATGTACCACCAATAACAAAAGAGGGTCTTACAACAACAGGGTATTCAACTTCATTTGCAATTTTGATAGCATCGTCAGTGGAATAAGCTATACCATTATCAGGTTGTTTTAAATTTAGATCGTGTAAAATTGCTTGAAACTTTTCTCTATCTTCAGCATTTGCGATACTTTCAGGCGACGTACCTAGAATTTTAACACCAGCAGCCTCAAGCTTTGTAGATAAATTTAGTGGAGTTTGTCCACCAAATTGAACAATAACACCTTCTGGTTTTTCTGAATCATATATATTCATAACGTCTTCAAAGGTTAGAGGCTCAAAATATAATTTATCAGAAATATCAAAGTCAGTTGATACTGTTTCAGGGTTAGAATTAACCATAATACTTTGAACATTTTCTTCTCTTAAAGCTAATGATGCATGAACACAACAATAATCAAATTCAATTCCTTGACCTATTCTATTTGGGCCGGCCCCCAATATCATTACTTTTTTGGTGTCTACAACATTATTTTCACTTTCAGTTTCATAAGATGAATAAAAATATGGTGTTTCCGCTACAAATTCTGCTGCACACGTATCAACTAAGCCATAAGTTGGTAATATTCCTAATTTTTTTCTTAAATCCCTAAATTCAGGTTCTGTCTTATTAAGTAAAAAGGCACATTGAACATCAGAAAATCCATTTCGCTTTGCGGCAAAAATGCTTTCAGCTGTTTCTTTTAAAGATTTTGCTTGATGAACAAGTTGTTGTATTTGAAACAAAAACCAACGATCAATTTTGCATAAATCATGAACTTGCTCAAGGTTTAAACCTTGTTCAAATCCTTGCTTAACATAATATAAACGCCATGGATTCGGTGCTTTAATAAAACGAATTAATTCATCTTGGTCAACATTCGATAAGTCTTTTGGGCCATATCCAATTCCAAAACGGTTTACTTCTAGTGATCGTATCCCTTTTTGAAGAGCTTCTTTAAAATTTCTTCCAATAGCCATAGATTCACCAACTGATTTCATAGATGTACCTAGATGAGGAGGGTTATTTGGAAATTTCCTAAAATTAAAACGAGGGATTTTTACAACACAATAATCAATTGTCGGTTCAAAACAGGCAGGAGTTTTTTTAGTAATATCATTTAACAATTCATCTAATGTATATCCAACAGCTAATTTTGCAGCAAACTTTGCAATTGGAAAGCCCGTAGCTTTAGAAGCTAGAGCAGAACTTCTTGAAACTCGAGGGTTTACTTCAATAACAACAAGCTCACCATTTTCAGGATTAACAGCAAATTGCACATTCGAACCACCTGTTTCAACACCAACTTCTCTCATGATATCAATAGCTGCATTGCGCATTAATTGATATTCTCTATCTGGAAGAGTTTGTGCTGGAGCAACAGTAATGGAATCTCCAGTATGAACACCCATTGGATCTAAATTCTCAATAGAGCAAATAATAACAACATTATCGTTTCTATCCCTCATGACTTCGAGTTCAAATTCTTTCCACCCATAAATAGATTCTTCAATTAATATTTCTGAAATTAAACTTTTATCTAATCCACCTTTAGCTATTTCAGCAAATTCTTCTTCATTATTTACAATACCGCCACCAGTACCACCTAAAGTAAAAGCTGGTCTAATAACACATGGGAATCCAATTTCATTTACTCTTTTTAATCCTTCTTCAAGAGAATAAACAACAATTGATTTAGGTAGCCTTAATCCAATTTTCTCAATTATATCTTTGAAAAGCTTTCTATCTTCAGCTTTTTTGATTATTTCTTCATTAGCACCAAGCATTTCTACATTATATTTTTCAAAAATACCTTGTTGAGCAGATTCAAGAGCTAAATTTAAAGCTGTTTGGCCACCTATTGTGGGAAGAACAGCATCAGGTTTTTCTTTAATAATTATTTTTTCTAAAATTTCAACGGTGAGAGGTTCAACATATGTAGCGTCAGCAAGTTGTGGGTCAGTCATAATTGTGGCTGGATTTGAATTAACAAGAACAACCTCAAAACCTTCTTCCTTCAAAGATTTACAAGCTTGTGTTCCAGAATAATCAAATTCACATGCCTGCCCAATAACAATAGGTCCGGAGCCTATAATTAAAATCTTTTTGATATCATTACGCTTGGGCATGAGTTATATCCTTTTTATCTTTTATATAATCAGAAGATAGTAAGTTAAATTTTTTAAATTCCATTACATATGTAAATTCTTTGAAAAGATAATGTGAATCATAAGGACCGGGTGAAGATTCAGGGTGATACTGAACAGAAAAAGCAAGGTGTTTATCAGATTTAATACCTGCAACTGTTTGGTCGTTTAAATTTAAGTGAGAAATTTCAAAATCTGTTACTTCATTAGTCTTCTTTGTGCAATAAATATGATTTTGAGAAGTAATTTCAACATCATTCGTAAATAAATTTTTAATTGGATGATTAACTCCATGATGTCCAAATGGGAGCTTTTCAAGTTCATATCCAGCAATTAGTGATAGCATTTGATGGCCTAAGCAAATTCCAAAAATAGGAAGCTTACCCAAAACAGATTTTAGAAGATTTAATGTTTCATCAACTTTCTCAGGATTACCTGGACCATTTGAAAACATTAAACCATCAAAGTTTCCATTTAAAATATCTTCTTTAGGTGTATTATAAGGAAACACAGTAACCTGGCATCCAACTTGTTCTAATTGATTTAAAATACCATGCTTAACACCACAATCGATTAAAGCAACATTAAACCGTTTCTTTTTTGGAGAATTCCATTGATAAGATATTTTTGAACTAACATCAGAAACTAAGTTCTTATTTTCAATACCTTCAAAATCTTGGCATTTTTTGATTAATATTTCATCAGGCTCAGAAGAAGTAGTTAAGTAAGCCTTCATAGCACCACGATGTCGCAGTTTTCTTGTAATATACCGCGTATCAATGCCTTGAACACCTAAAACATTGTGTTCTTCTAGATATTCTTTTAACGTGTATTGAGAAGCAAAATGACTTGGGAATTCCATGTATTCACGTACGAGTAAAGCTTCTAAGTGAACAATGTCAGATTGCATATCTCCTTTATTAATTCCATAATTACCAATTAAAGGGTATGTCATTAAAACTATTTGACCTTTATAAGAAGGGTCTGTGAGGACTTCTTCATAACCTGTCATTGCTGTATTAAATATTAACTCAGCAAAACAGTCTTTCCCCTGTGCAAAAACATTTCCTTTGAAAATTTGGCCATCATCAAGAACTAATTTGGCCGACATATAAAAAATTTACCTGTTTGATTATATTTACTCATTCTACTAAAAGCTAATCATACAAAATCTTATTAAATTTGAATAGATCTAATTTATTAGTTTTCAATAGTTTAACTATATAAAGTTATTTTGATTATGTTTGACGATTTGTTTTCAGTGGAATAACCTTTTAAAAATGACTATGAAAATAACTTTTAAACGAATTAAAGAAGATAACTCAGACACAACGTATCTATTTGAAGATATTCAAAAAAACTGGGAACAACGTGGGGGAACATCTGACCTAGCTGAGTTATTAAAACAAAAAGCATTCTACGAAAAAAAGTATCATGTAGAAACCTTTATAATGTATGATAATGAAAATCCGGTTGGGATAACTTGGTTTGAATTAACCACTAAAAGTTATGGCAATGTAAGCATGCATGTTCTGTCAGATAAGTATGCACCTAATATGGTTGAGTTTCTCGTAGCAAAAAATTTATTTAATAATAGAATGATTGAAGTGGTTTCAATTGAAGATTCAGCAATTTTTAAAGATGAGTTTTATAAAAAAAATTTAATTGCCAATATACGACAACGAATGTCACTTTGGCTTAATACGGACCATTATTACCATGAAGAAGATCATCCATTTACATTTAAGCAGTACAAGGAAGAAGATTTAGAATGGGCTGCAAAATTAAGTTTAGAATCTCATAAAATAAGTAAAGACTATAAAATGTATGATGAAATGAATTCGCTTGAAAGAAGAATAGAGCTTGAGAAACGGGTCTGGAGTAAATGGTATGGAGAACTTATAAACCCTGCAAGTATTGTTATTTTTCATAATGATAAGCCAGTAGGCTATTCATTAGTAATTGATGTCAAATGTTGGGGATATGAACATGTGCCATGGGTATTTGATATTTGTATAGAACCTTCTTTTCATGGTCAAGGAATTGGAAAAGTATTATCACATAGATATTTAAATACATTAATTGACTTAGATTACCCTTTGATGGGGTTAGCTGTGACCCTTTCAAATACTTATGCTAAATCTCTTTATGAAAAGTGTGGGTTTCAAATGGTCGATATTTTTTATGAATTCACACATCGATCTTAAATAAAAAATTTGTAAATGCATCAAACTTAAGGGTAAACTATCGACATGCCCAAGAAAATTTTGATTGAAGATGTTAGGTCATTTAGACATGGTTTGCTAATTCTTCCTATAATCGACAGCATTTTAGAAAAATATAAAAATGCTTCAATTTATTGTTGGGTGAACCCTGATGTAGCTGAATCGCTTAAAGATGATCCTCGTATCACAAAAAATCTTGTTTGGTTTTTAGTAAGAAATAAGAAGCTCAAATACTTTAAAAGACAAGTGCTTGAGATAAAAAAATATAATTTTGATGTGTTTATTTCTCTTTCAAATCTAATGTCGACTATTGCAATAGCCTATCTAGCAAAAATTCCAGTAAGGTTAAGTAGCGATAAAAACATATATACTAAGTACTTATTAACAAGATACATTTCATATCGAAAAAAGTTTATGCATGTAACAGAGCAAAATGCGTTAATATCAACGTTAGTTGGTGTTAAAAGCACTGCAGTAAAAACATCATTAGCAATTAATGTGAATGATGATTATGTTGTAAATCATTATTTAAAAAAAATAAAATCAGAAGAGCAAAAAATAATACTAATTCACATATCTAAAGAAATGAATGAAATCATTAGTAAGCATGCTTTATCTGAACTAATTAAAAAGATTCTTATTTCCAATAAGTATTCAGTCATAATATCAGGGGAAAAACTATTGGATCAGTTTTCTAATCTATCTGGGCCCAATATAATGAATTTAGTTGATAAACTTACTCATTCTCAAATACATAGTTTAGTAAAAGCTGTGGATTTATGTGTACTCTTTTGCCAAGGCATTGCTCAGTCTGCATCATTTAGCTCAACACCTTTTGTTTATATCTCTGAAGATAATCTTTTCCCAACATTTAAATATGGTTTTTTGGATTCAAAGCATGAATTAATTGAATTATCTAAAAGTGATAAAATAAAAGGATTAAAAAACAAACAAAATTATTTAAAAGAGCAAATATATCTTAGTATTATAAAGTTATCACAAACAGCTCATTTACATAAAAAGAAATTGTTAAAAGAAGTAAAAAAAGAGTTGCTTATAAAAAGTGCTGAGATTTTTTTATTAGATTTTTCTAAAAATAAACATGCTGAATCGTACGATAGTGACTATGAAAATTTCTTAGAAAACAATATTTCGATATATAAGATCAATAAAGTTCAAGATTTTATAATTTTACTAGCTAACAAAGTATTAAAAAAAAGAGATCCTAAAATTACAATTTTACTCAGTCAAACTAACGATGATTTTTTTTACAATATATGCAGAGTGTTTCTAAACAAAAAAGTGTTTTTTTATGAAGTTCCATTAAAAGTTTTTGAACCTAAGCAATACTTAGATGAATTTTTCGAAGCTTCTAAAATAGTTAATAAAGTATGAAAAAAAAAGAAATTACAGTAAAGAAAATATTAATTATTAGTACTGGATCAAGAAGAAATGTGATTTACACATTTCCATTAATAAATACTATTAAAAATTATTTTAAAAATACATCTATACACCTTATTGTTAAATCAGATATAAAGAGTATGGTAGAAAATCAAGATCAAATTACAGGAATTATTTTAGATCAAAGAGAAAAAAACAAAGTGATGATACCGAAAAATTTTTTTTCTTATGTCAATTTTATAAAAACGTATAATTTTGATGTGATTATTAACCTTGAATTAAGTTTCTTTTACACATTAGTAGGCTATTTTGCTAAAATTCCTATACGAATAGGCCATAATAAAAATCATATTATAAATCTATTTTTAACGAATCCTATTTATTTAAATCGACATAATATTATCAAACATATTGCAGATAAAAATTTAGATTTATTAAAGCCTTTGCTCAATGCTTGGAAATTAAGTAAAGAGTTTAATCTATCAATAGATGAAAATTTAGAAACAAAAATAAAAAAGAAAATTAATTACGATGAAACTACAAAATATATTTTAATTACTGTTGATAATCATTTTCAAACAACTAATTGGTCTGCTGAAGAGTTTAATTATTTACTTGAACATATTAATCACGTAACAAATTTTAAAGTAATTTTTTTCAGTGAGAGTAACCAAAGAAAATATTTCAATAATATTAAAACAAAATTAAGTGAGCCCTATGTAGATTTGACCGATTATAAATCCATAAATGATATCAAAGTGATAACGAATATTGTGGATACCGTTATTGGATCAAATTCCGAAATAATTCATATTGCTACAGCTTTAAAAAAACCAATTATTTCCTTAATAAACTTAGCAGATCCCTTAATTAAAAAGGATAGCCCCTGGAATACNAATCATATTTTGATAAATGAGACATCTCTTAAAAATGATCCCAATATTAATCCAGACAAATCTTTAGATAAATACTCAAAAGTAAACNATCTTTTATTATCAATAAAATTTCTTCTTGAAAAAGATATTGTTTTTCCAAAAACTCAAGAATTATATTGGTTTAAAATGAAATCTACAATTTTAATTCATATTTTTAATAAAAACAGAAATGAAATAGAATATTTTACTAAATTAATTTCTATATTGAATAAAAACANTATTCAATATGCTATTTCAACAAATAACAAAGAATGTCTATCGCTATTTCAAACATCTCAAGAAATATTTTATGCACCCTTTTTTCGCGTATTTAAATGGACAAAATTTATTCGCTCTAAAAATATTTTAATATGGCATAGTATTAACAATAAAANATTTCANAATTGGCAGTCTCTANTTCAAAAAGGTGTTCAATTAATGAGTAGTTCGAAACCTTTTATNNTTAGAGAAAAACCAAATTATAAGTCAGCAAAAGACTTAATTCAGTTTTACATTACGAAATTATCTTGATTANANNGAAAGNTTTTGCAAAATAGAGAGTATTAAGAAATANAAATAAACAANAAANGTAATAATNAAAAATATAACAGAATAATTTTTTACAATTCGATACAANTAATTTTCAATGCTTAGAAAGTCACATATTTTATGNTCAACCTTTGAAGANTTGTATGATTTTAGTTCTTTTTTTGTGTAAGTTGGTATTTTNTCCATAAAGCCNAGTTTATGAGAAAATTCATCAAGCCCNATAAAAAACTTTCCNGGGACATGAAATAAAACAGGCCATGTGTCAGTATGNGTTGAATATANTCGATTATTTCTTAATTGGTAATCTTTAGTTTCTAATCCNGCTCGGCCTCCATTAACACCAAATAAATGATGTTGNCTATCTATTGTTAAATCCTGAGGGTTTTTAACAAAATGTCTAATTAAGTCAGGTTGGTCCATAACTTGTTTATGNCAATCAAGNCCGACTTCCTCAAANAAGTTNATAGCTTTATANACTGGACCCATAATNGTTCCAGAGTTTAAATATTTAAANCGTGTCTTTTTTAATGGNTATTTAAAAAATTGGATAACATCATCAAANGTATACATNCCTAGATTTTGTTCACCACCAAAAACAAGTTCATCTTTATAATNGNTTCTATATTTATTAAAAATTTCTTCTTCATTAGCAAGAAAAATAACATCAAAAGCATCAACAAATAAAAAANTTGCATCTTCTGGACAAGACTGCAAAAATCGATGCATTAAAATACGTTTTTTNCCATTACCCTTGTATTCCTCACCTAATCCAAAAATATGTAGTTTTATATTATGTTTTTTAGCTGAAGCAAGTAAGCGCTCCACATGATGATTTTTATGTGTAGCTATCGTAAAAAAGATGATTTTTTCTTTGGTTATTTGCATAAANTACGATTATATAAAATTAAATTAAGTAAATCAAATAAATGATTTTAAAATTTGTGTTTTTTTTATAAATTTAGTATCTTNNAAATTATTTTGNCTAGATTCGGAGTGTTTATGGAACAAAAATCAATTTTAATTTCTATTGTATTGGGAACATTTAATCAAGTAGANACANTAAAAAAAGTATTAGCTGANTATGAAAATCAAACATTGGATAAACNATTATTCGAGGTTATTGTNATTGATTCTTCGTCAAATGATGGATCAAAAGANTTNTATGAAACCTATAGTCCTAATTTTAATTTTAAATATCTTATTCAANAAAATAATGGAAAAGCTGCTGCGAGAAACAAAGGTGTAGAGATCGCTACTGGAAAATATATTATTATTACCGATGCAGATATGATCCCTAATCAAAATTTTATTCAAACTCATTTAGAGGCACAAAAAAAGACAANAAATGAAACATGTTTTGAAGGTCAAACNCTTAATATGGAAAAGCTTGAATGGCCTACAANCNACCAGAATNTAACACCTTANATTCAAAGAAAAATTAAAAATCTTGCTAAATTAGGATGGTTTTATTTCTTAACTGGAAACATTTCTTTNCCTAAATCNTTATTTATCAAAAATANTGGNTTTAATGAAACNTTTCTTAATTATGGTTGGGAAGATTTAGANTTAGGNTATCGCCTACAAAAACAAGNTATTCCANTATTTTATTTGAAAAATGCAATTAATTATCATTACCANGTNGTAACNAAAAAAGAAGANATNGAGCGAAATGTNAAGAAAGGNGANTCTGCTAAAATATTAGTNNCAATTCATCCTGAATTAAAATTNTTTTGNGGNCTTAATCCTNTTTCAAAAGCTATNTTTCCTATATTTAAAGAAACAGGTAGNTTCTATCAGTTNCTTNTNAANAAAGGATTAAAAAGTAATTCAANATTTTTTNAAAACTTTTCATTTTGGTTTTTAAAAGAACATCAATANATGAAAGGTATATTATCAANTTAAATTAATATAATAAAAAAAAACCTAGNCTAATNAAAGCCTAGGTTTTTANTTNAAAATATTCTATTGAGTTATTTTTTTGCTAGAGGTTTTACGCCAAGAATCTTAGCTAANATCCAAGCAAATAAGAANCCAAGNCCACTAAGTAAAGCCCCCATTTTTGCAGGNCCTTGTGNAGNTNCAAGTCCATCAGTATAAGCTACNCCNGCTACAAATAATGCAACGGTCAAACCAATACCTGCAATCATACCCGTGATTAAGAGCTCNTTTAGTCCCATTCCAGTTGGAAGAGGGAATCCTAATAGTTTNCCTANATANGACAATCCAAATATNCCTATTGTCTTACCTANNATAAGNGATATNAANATAACCCATGTAATNGTTCCAATACTAGANAATTGAACACCTGCNTTTGCGAAAGCAAAAAAGAATAAACCAAAATCTACNAANACTGATGTGGAATGTAAATAATTNACTAAAGNAGANTCATGTGAATGNGANGCNGTCAGCNTCTTTTTCTGAAGANTTATCNTGATCTGNATGATCTCCATGATCGCCTGATGGTAAAAAAGGAACAATAGCAACCAAGGCTAGAGCTGGGTGTAAATGTGCNGAATACAAACCATACCATGCAATTACACCAGGTCCAAATATGTATAGTGGCCAACTTTTAACACCTTGCTTTCTCATAATAAANGCAATTAGCATAGCNCCAGCAATAAATAACAACTGTACAGGATTAGCTGGATGATTTGGATCTCCATAAAAAATAGCAATAATACCTAAACCTATNGCATCATCAACAATGGCCANTAATAATAGAAAGTTAATNGCAGGNTGAGTAGCACCAAATATTANTTTTGCAGCTAACCAAGCAAGAGCAATATCAGTCGCNGTAGGAATACCCCAACCTCTATTTAAATCAGTAACTCCCCACATNTTAGTTAANAGAAAAAATACTAAAACTGGAATTAANACNCCGCCTAATGTTGCAAATAAAGGGTTTATGGCCTTTTTAATTGGATTAAGTGCNCCGCCCTTTAAAAAAGATTCAACAATTTCAACAGTGGCTATACCAAAAAAGAAAACCATAAAAATATCATTAATAAAAAANTGTAATGAAGACCAATGAGCGTGGTGAACAAATTCATGATGAACAATATCATGATAGGTATGTGGAAATAAATTTGCAAAAATTAATGCCACAAAAACNCCAATTATAAGTGGTAAGGAATATTCAGAACACAANTTAACTATATTTTTTAATGCTTTAGCCATACGTTACCTCGAAATTTAAATTTTTTAAAAANAATATTTTGTCATAAAAAAAGTAATTGATCAATTAATATCNTAAANNNAATATTAAACTNAATAAATTNAATTATAANNGTATTATTNTAAAAGANTAATTNNAAAAANATTGCCANTTAGNTAATTTTTTTNGAATTATTTTAATGNCTTTGGTTTTTAAAGTCTTTGTCGTACAATATTGTGCATGGCATTATCCAAACAAGATGAAGTTGAAATAAATAAAATTTTAGGTAGAGCGCCTTCTACTGTTGAATATTATATTTTTGACACGATGTGGTCCGAACATTGTTCATATAAAAGCTCGAAATCGACGCTTAAACAATTACCTACAAAAGGGTCTGAAGTTGCTCTGGGAATTGGTGAAGATTCAGGCATAATTCGTTTTGCAAATTATGATGGAAAACAATATTGCNTAGCAATTTCACATGAGTCTCATAATCATCCTTCACAAATTTTACCAATTGAAGGTGCTGCTACGGGAGTNGGTGGCTGTGTAAGAGATGTCTATTGTATGGGGGCTGATGTAATTGGTGTTTTAAATTCTTTACACTTTGGTGTTCCTAGTTCTAATCAGTCCATTGTTGATGAAATTGCAGAAAAAGTAGTATTAGGGATTTCNGATTATGGGAACCCATTAGGCGTTCCAGTACTTGGCGGAGAAACNNTATATCATAAATCATACAATGATAATTGTTTGGTAAATGTGGCCGCAATTGGATTGTTAACTGAAGATGAAATTATCCATTCTTATGTTCCANAAAAGGCTAAAAACGAACCTTATGATGTNATTTTAGTTGGAAAACCAACAGATGCTACAGGTTTTGGNGGTGCTTCTTTTTCTTCTGCTACNTTAGATGATGACGATCAAATGACAAACCTAGGGGCNGTTCAAGTACACGACCCTTTTTTAAAAAGAGTTCTTGTTGAAGCTATTAAGGAATTATTAAAAACTGTCAAAGAAAAAAATATTGAAATNGGNTTTAAAGATTTAGGAGCGGGNGGAATTTCATGTGCNACATCAGAAATTGCCGTCGGCGGTGGTTTTGGNATNACTGTGAANTTAGATAAGGTAAATATTGCAATTCCTAATTTAGCTCCAGAGATTATTGCTTGTTCNGAAACNCAGGAACGTTTTTGTATNGCAGTTCCAAGACATTTTTTCAAATGAAGTTTTAGANATATTTAACAGACGCTTTGATATTCCAACGTTATACCCAAATGGAGGGGCTGCTGTNATTGGTGAAATTACTCAAGANAATTTATTTATNATGACTTATAAAAATAAAGANATATGNCATTTACCAGTAGAATGTATTACAACAGAAGTCAAAGCTATCAGAACAGCAACACCTAGACAAGTTTCATCAAATAAAGAAGACAGTAACCAATTAAAGAGTTCTTCNTCAATACAAGAAATATGTAANGTTTTTNTNTCTCAATTGAATAATAGATCTAAACGATATGTATATCGTTATTTTGATAATGCGGTTCAAGGAAATACTGTTATATTCCCGGGTGAAGCAGATGCGGTTGTAACAACACCAGTTCCAGACAGTAATTTAGGTTTGGCTGTATCAATGGATAGTAATTTATATGGTGAATACGATCCATATGTTTCTGGTGCAGGAGCAGTAGCCGAATCAATAAGAAATGTTATATCTGTTGGGGCACGTCCTATTGCATTAACAGACTGTTTAAATTANGGAAATCCTGAAAAGCCTAATGTCTTTTTTGACTTTCAAGAAGGTGTAAGAGGTATAAAAGAAGCGGCAGAGGCATTAAGCATGATCGACAACGATCCAGTACCTATTATTTCTGGAAATGTTAGCTTTTATAATGAGTCAAAGCAAGGCAGTGCTGTNGTNCCATCACCTGTTATATGTTGTATGGGTAAAGTTGATNACATTAACCAAAGTAAAACAATGCAATGTTTTGATCCAAATTTAGAGCTTATTTTGGTAGGTAAAAGACATAATGAATTTGCAGGAACTCAAATTCAACAATATCTAGAGAATAAACCAACTATAGCTCCTCAGGTAAGATTAACTGAAGAAGCTAACCAAAATAAAGCTATATTAGCTCTNATTAGACAAGATTTAGTATCTATTGTTCACGACATATCAGTAGGTGGTNTATTTCAATCAATATCAGAAATGATTTTAGGTGAAAGAGGTATCGTTAGGGCAGGGGTTAGATTAAAATTAAGTGATGAAAATCTTGTTTCAACNTTATTTTCGGAAAATGGAGGCTATATTATAGCAACGAATCAATTAGNAGAATGNCAAAAATATTTAGAAAAACATAATTGCTCNTATGAAACAATTGGAATAACTACAATCGAAAAGAAATTTTTTATAAATACTCCTAAAAATAATTTTGAAGTAGAAGTTGAAANTTTAGTCGAACAGTTTAATTCAGCAAATCCTTAACATTTAATGCTTAAACTAGATTCTTCACTTCAATACGTTAAGGGAGTGGGGCCAAAAATTGCAAAAGTTCTCGAGAAATTATCTATTCATAAAATAGAAGATTGTTTTTCATTTTTTCCACGTGAGTATGATGATCGCCGNCGTTTACCGAAAATTTCTGAATGTAAAATGGATGAACAGGTTACTGTTTTAGCAACCGTGAAATCTATTTCTGAAAAAAAAGTAAAAAACAATATGACAATTTTACAATGCTATATTGCTGATATATCNGGAAAAATAAAAGCGATCTGGTTTAATCAACCTTATTTAAAGAAAGTTTTAGATGTAGAAAAAAANGTTATTTTAAAAGGGAGAATNGAACAATCATTATTTTTNCAAGAAAGACAATTAAATGTAACTCATACTGAGTTTATTTATTCTGAAAAAGATTATAAGGAAAGTGTAGGTATTGTTATTCCAGTTTACTCACTTACGCACGGTGTCCATCAATTACAATTAAGACGAATTATTAAACAAGTTTTTATAGATTGTTTACATTTAGTGCAAGAAACATTGCCAGAAAAGTTATTACAATCACTTCAAATTATTCCCATTCAAGCCGCATTAAAGCAATTACATTTTCCTACATCTGTTGAAGATTACAAGCGTGCTAGAAAACGCTTTGTCTTCGATGAATTTTTTTATTATCAACTTAGATTAGAAAAAAAACGTTTAATCCATAAACAGACAATGAAAACGGATCCTTTGATAGGGAATAATACATTTACTAAAAATTACCTTCATCAATTAGCTTATAAATTAACAGTTGCTCAAGAAAGAGTAATAGAGGAAATAAAAAATGATTTAAAAAAGCCTATTGCTATGAATAGATTATTACAAGGTGATGTGGGATCAGGTAAAACCGATGTTGCAATTTCAACATTATTAATAGCTATAGAAGCAGGTAAAAGTGGAGTATTAATGGCTCCAACTGAAATTTTAGCTGTACAACATTACCTTAAATTTAAAATGCTACTCGAGCCTTTGGGTTTAACTGTGTGTTTATTAAAAAGTAAAATGCGAAAAAAAGAAAAAGAGATGTCTTTAAATTTAATCCAATCCAGTGAAAACGTTATTGTTATTGGGACTCATGCCTTGATTGAAGATTATGTTCAAATTCCCAATTTAGGTGTTGTTGTAATAGATGAACAACATCGATTTGGAGTAATGCAGCGATCAAAATTAAAAAATAAAGGTGAATGTCCACATTGTCTATATATGACAGCCACACCTATTCCAAGAAGTTTTATGTTAACTTGTTTTGGAGATCTTGATAAATCTATTATTGATGAGATGCCCCCAGGAAGAATTCCACCTCAAAGCTTTCTTGTAAAAGAAGAGTTTCTTCCTAATGTCTACCAATCTTGTTACGAAAGATTATTGGAAGGCGAACAAATTTATATTGTTTATCCATTAGTTGAAGAGTCTGAAAAAATAGATTTAAAATCAGCAGAAGAAGGATATGAAAATGTGTCTAAAGTTTTTCCTAAGCAAAAAGTGGGTTTAATTCATGGGCGAATGCATCCTGATGAGAAAAAAACAATTATGGATCAATTTAAATCTAATGAAATTCAAATATTAGTATCAACAACTGTCATTGAAGTTGGGGTTGATGTCCCCAATGCGACTATAATGATCATTAGACATGCTGAGAGGTTTGGTTTGTCTCAGTTACATCAATTAAGAGGTAGAATAGGTCGTGGAAAGAAAGCTTCAATATGTTATTTTATTTCAGAAGCTAAAACAGAAAATGCCCAAAAAAGATTACATTCCATGTGTTCAACTACTGATGGNTTNAAAATAGCTGANTATGATNTAATGATNAGAGGTCNTGGCGATNTNTTAGGTACAAGACAGTCAGGNTTNCCAGATTTTAANCTNGCAAATTTAATTCAAGATGAAAAAGTTCTATTAAAAGCAAAAGAAGAAGCGAGTAATATTATCGCAAAAGATCCAAATTTAGATGCAGAGGAGCATAAACTCTTGAAAGAAGAATATCTTAAAAGGCAGGCAAATTTTCAGCTTGATAGTTTAAACTAAAATGAGAATTATTGCTGGAGAGTATAAAGGAAGAACACTTTTTTATGGGCATAAAAAAGAACATCGACCCACTCAGGATAGAGTGAAAGAAGCCTTATTCAATATGATNCAAGNNNACTGTGAAGGGACAATTGTTCTAGATGCTTTTGCAGGTACAGGGTCATTAGGCTTAGAAGCATTATCTCGAGGAGCTGAAAAAGTAATATTTATTGATAAATATATTGATTTTTTGAAAAAGAATACAAATTGGTTAAATGATTCTNAAAAAGTTGAGATCAAAAGAAAGTCTATTTTAAATTATATTAAGTCTACNTCATTAAAATTTGACTTNATTTTTCTNGATCCTCCNTGGAATCANCTTGAATTATTTGATATTACGTTGAAGCTGATATTTGATTTTGATATAATTTCNAATAATGGTTTAATTATATGCGAACATCCAAAATCCNTTGAANTAGGATATTTTTCAAAAAGTAAACAGACCAAAACAATAGGGAGNACNTCATTAACACTAATAAGCAAATAAAAANAGCAATTTATCCTGGTAGTTTTGATCCNATCACAAATGGACATATAGATATTGTTGAAAGAGCTTCCAAAATATTTGATGAAGTTACAATTGCTATATTTAGTAATTCGANTAAAAATCAACTNCTTACTTTCGAAAANCGAAAAGAACTTATTGANAAAGTTTTTAAGGGNCGGTCAAATATTAAGGTGGATACNTTTAAAGGCCTTTTAGTTGATTATGCAACAAAAACAAAAATTTANACNGTTATTAGAGGNTTAAGAGCNGTNTCAGACTTTGATTATGAATTTCAAATNGCTTTAACAAATCGAAAACTTAATGATAAAGTAGATACCGTATTATTAATGACAGATCAAAAATATTCTTATCTTAGTTCTACTGTAGTNAGAGAATTAATTAAATTTAACGCAGATGTTTCTGCACTTGTTCCGTCAATTGTTCATNAAACTGTAAGGGAGCTATATAATGAGTGAAATATTAGGTTTATTAGATGCACTAGAATCGGTNGTATTAGAGTCAAAAAAAATACCTTTAACTGAAAATATAATNTTAGAAGAAAGAAAAGTAATCGATCTTATAGATAAAATTAGAATTACGGTCAACTCAAATGGAAATAATGTACGTAAAACAGTTGATATTAACGAAGAATCAAGTAACCAATCTGATGATATTNTNATNGATAANTTAAAGCCTACTCAAAAGGAATCCGANATATTAGAAGAGGCAAAAAAAATAAAAGAGGGTGCCAGCGAATATGCNGAATACGTTCTTACTAGTTTGCAATTAACAATAACAAAGATGCAAAACAATTTGATAAAGCTTGAAAAAAATATAGAAAGTGGAAGAAATATAATCCATAAACAAACAAACNAAAAAAATAGTAACGAGGAGATCGAAAAAATTGAAAAAAAATAATAATACAATCGAAAAAACACGTTTAATATCTGTTCAAAGAAAATTTACAAAATATGCACCTGGCTCAGTTTTAATTTCTTTTGGTGATACCAAGGTATTAGTAACGGCTACAATAGAAGAATCTGTCCCACGCTTTATGAAAGACGAGGGGAGAGGATGGATAACNGCCGAATACTCGATGTTGCCAGCTTCATCTGATACNAGAGTTAGAAGAGAAGTAGCNAAAGGTAAACCATCTGGAAGAACAAGTGAAATTCAAAGGCTAATTGGTCGATCTTTAAGAGCTATTATAGATTTTGAAAAATTAGGNGAAAGAACGATTTATATTGATGCAGATGTAATTCAAGCTGATGGTGGAACCAGAACTGCTTCTATTACAGGCGGGATGGTTGCTTTAAATGATGCTATAAATGATTTACTAGCTAAAGGGTTAATTAAAGAAAGTCCTATTAAAGAGTGGGTTGCTGCTGTAAGTGTAGGCAAATGTGATGGCGAATTTGTAACAGATTTATGTTATGAAGAAGACTCAAATGCAGANTTAGATATGAATATTGTAATGACTGAATCTGGAAAGTTTGTTGAAATTCAAGGTACCGCTGAAAAAGAAACTTTTTCTAAAGAAGATCTTGATACTTTATTAGAAAATGCAAAAAATGCTATTGATCATATATTGAATGTAGTTAAAAGTGAATGAATTTTCAATAATACAAAAACATTACGATACGATAATAAAACAAGGTTACGATAATTTACCCTACGAAGCGGGTGGCTTTTTTGGTGGAACACCAGAAGGTGTNATTATGGCCATCTTGCCTATTTATAATCANCATGATGACGGAAGAAAGGATAACTTCGTTTTTACTAGCGATATGTTAATTAGTGCNCATCAATTTTTTAAAAAACATGAATTAANNTATTATGGTTTATATCATACTCATCCCACTGGTGTTGCTTATCCTTCTGATGCAGATATTGCTTCAGGCCAACGCTTTCATTTTATAATTAGTTATCAAAATAGAAATGTNCCCATTTTAAATGCATTTGAAATCATTAATCAAAAACCACATCAAATTTCAATAAAGGTAATTTCAGATAAAGGGTTTTATACTAAAGATAAAAACGCAACTNNAAAAGTAAAAAANCGATTTTCNCCTCAACAATCACCTGTTGAAGATCGTGAGGATCTAGAAGANCGCATTGGAAATATCATTACTGAACAACCTAATCAATATCAAAAAATTGAACCAAGAGATGATGTGAAAGGATCAGATTTTAGTACAATGGCTTAGCTTCTTAACGAACTTGGCCCTCACCATGAACAATATANTTATATGATGTAAGTTCANTAAGTCCCATTGGCCCACGAGCATGTAATTTTTGAGTAGAAATACCAATTTCTGCTCCAAAGCCAAATTCTCCACCATCAGTAAAACGTGTAGAAGCATTAATAATAACCGTAGAAGCATCAACTAATGNCGANAATAATGTCATATGTTCTTCATTCTCGGTAACAATAGCTTCTGTGTGCAATGTTCCATATGTTTTAATATGACTACAAGCTTCGTTCANATCTTTTACAATTTTTATAGCAACTATCATATCTAGATATTCAGTATGCCAATCTATTTCTTCTGCTTTATCACAGCGATCAACAAATTTCTTAGTTTTTGAACAACCTTTAATANTGACATTATTTTTTTGAAAACGTTTTTCAAGTTTTGGTAAAAATTCAGCAGCTATTTTTTCATTTATTAAAATAGTTTCACACGCATTACACACAGACGGTCGATTTGTTTTTGAATTATCTGCAATATTTAAAGCCTTATCTAAGTCTGCAAATTCATCAATATATAAATGACAATTACCCACACCTGTTTCAATGGTAGGAACGGTTGCCGAATTTACAACATTNTGAATTAAATTTGCGCCACCTCTTGGNATAATTAGACTTAAGTATTTGTTCATTTTAACAAAGCTTTTAACACTTTCTCGAGATGTATCTTCAAGAAGTTGAACAATATCTCTATCTAAATTTAGAGACTTTAACGTTTTATGTAAAATCGAAACTATNGAAAAGTTNGTNTTGTAAGCTGATGCACTTCCTCTNAGAACAATAGCATTCCCAGTTTTTATNGCAATTGCAATAGCATCTGCCGTTACATTGGGTCTAGCTTCATAAATTATTCCTATAACACCTAAAGGAACTCTAATTTTAGTGATAGATAACCCATTAGGTCGAATCCATTCATCTAAAACAATACCAATAGGATCATCTAGTTGAATNATATCATCAATACTATCGGCAATATTTTTTAATCTTTCTTTNGTTAAAGTTAATCGATCTATTAATGCTGNAGTAAGTTTATTTTTTAGTCCATTTTCAATATCTTTTTGATTTGCTGCAAGAATATCCATAGAGTCTGTAAGCAAGTTTTTNTTAAATAAATTTAAAACTTTATTTTTTAATTCAGTNTCNAGTGAACTTAAAACTTGTTTACTTTCAAAAGCTTTTTGGCATTGTTCTTCAATAGTTTGTGTTGTNTTGTTTTCAATTAAATTGGTTTGATACATGTTCCTACCTTCTCATCATTTAAAATTTTCATAATGATACCATGATCTCTTCCATTAGCAATAAACGTTATGATTTTTTTATCAAGAGCAAATTGTGCTGCCATTAATTTTGATTTAATACCACCTTTTCCTTTTGTATCTAATGTTGATGGAGCTTTTGAAATCATTTCATCAGAAATATNGTTCAATTCAGGAATTAATGATGCATNTTTATCATGTTCTGGATTATTTGTATAAATTCCATCTTGATCNGTTANAATAATATATTTTTTCGCTTTCATTAATATCGCTACATGAGAAGATAAAATATCATTATCCCCAAATTGAATTTCATCTGTNGCTACAGTATCATTTTCATTAATGATTGGAATAATATTTTTTTTAAATAACATTTCAATTGTATTTCTAACATTTGTTTTTTTTAAATCATCAAAAAAACTATCCTTTGTNAGAAGTATTTGAGCTACTCTATGTTTGTTTTGTTCAAAAAATTGTGAATATTCTTTCATTAATAATATTTGNCCTAATGCGGCCGCTGCCTGTTTTTCTGGAATTGTTTCTGGAATAATATCTAGTAGCTCAGCTCCTGAGATAATTGAACCAGATGAAACTAAAATAACATTATACATATTGTTAATTTCAGATAGTTGGGTAGATAATTGTCTTAGATTATTTAAATCTAATTTNCCTTTTTCAGTAACAAGAAGTTTGGTACCTACTTTTACAACGATTGTTTCTTTCATATTAAGTCCTTAATTAAGCAGTCAATTTTAATATATACTCAATTAAATCTGAAATTCCATGAGATGTAAATGAAGAAAANCCAAATGTATCAATTCCTTCTTTTTTAAAAAAGTCTATTAATTCAGATAATTGATCAGAAGAAATTAAATCCGANTTTGAAATTAAGACGAGAGATTGTTTTTCTTCTAAAGAAGATTCATATAAAGCGAGTTCTTTTCTTAATAAATGATAATCATTNAGNCAAACTGAAGGATCTTGATTTGCTTCAATCAGATGTAACAATATTTTAGTCCGTTGAATATGTTTTAAAAAATCAAANCCTAAACCCTCACCTTTACTTGCTCCTTCAATTATNCCTGGTATATCAGCNANNATAATTTCTCTATCNACAGTTTTTANTGTNCCTAANTTTGGAAATAATGTTGTNAAAGGGTANTTNCCAATTTTAGCATTTGCTTTTGTTAAACATTTTAATAGAGAAGACTTTCCTGCATTTGGAACNCCAATTAAACCCACTTCTGCAATTAATCGTAATTCAAGNTTAACAGTTATAATTTGNCCTTCTTTTCCTGAATTTGCTTGGCGTGGTGTTCTATTTATNGATGAAGCGAATTTAGTATTTCCAAATCCACCATTTCCTCCCTTTGCNAATATTATGCTTTGNTTATTTTTGTTTAAGTCATATAAAAGTTCTTTATTATTATCCATAATCAAAGTGCCTNTTGGAACTTCAATATACAAATCTTCNCCAGCNGAGCCATATTTTTTTTTNCCTAAACCTGGTTTGCCNTTGGCTGCTTTAATTATATTTTTAACTGTTTTTAAATGGGTTAAAGATTGTAAATTATTATTTGTTTTAAAATAAATATGACCGCCTCTNCCNCCATCNCCACCATCTGGCCCACCATGAGGTTCATATTTTTCTCTCCTGAAACTAACTGAGCCGTTNCCACCNTCACCTGCTTTAAGATGAAGTGTTATACGATCTATAAAAGACATGATTTAAATTNCTGTTACNGAAACTTCCTTTTTATTTCCTTGGATTGTTTTGTAAGTAACNACACCATCNTTNAGTGAAAAAAGAGTNTAATCTTTACCNATACCNACNTTTAAACCTGCTCNAAATNTTANACCACGCTGTCNTATTAAAATATTNCCNGATCTNACTACTTGACCACCAAAAATTTTTACNCCNAGACGTTTTGAATTACTGTCACGTCCATTTTTAGTACTACCTTTACCTTTCTTATGCGCCACTGTCGTCCTCCTTGAACTTAACTATCAGCTTTTGCTGATGTTTCTTTTTTTGTTGTTTTAGAAGCAACTTTTTCTTCNGNCTCTTTNTTTGAAGCTTTTTTTGCTCCTATAGATAANATCTTAATAGTTGTATANGATTGTTTGTGNCCNTGTTTCTTTTTATANCNNGTTTTTTTCTTAAATTTAAAAACATGAACTTTCTTATCTCTTTCATGNGCAATTATTTCAGCTGAAACACTTAAGTCTAAGTANGGTTGNCCTANTTTTACNTTNCCTTTATCGGATAATANCAAAACATTATCAAATGTTANTTTCTTTTTTACATCTTCNTGTATNAAATCGACAGAAACNANATCACCTTCTGANACAATATATTGTTTTCCTTTACATTCTAAAACTACAAATTTCTTACTCACAAATAAGCCTCCAAAATAAACTGAACATAAATTTTTACACTACATATAATNATTTGTCAATATTTTTTAGAAATAAAAAAGTAGTTNNAAGNGANGTTTTTTGAAAAAATGTTNTAAAATTTAATTGACACTNACAAAATAATNATGATATTTTATATGNCTATTATTTTATTTGAGCTTTACATCTTTTTTTTAAGGCTCGTAGCTCTAATTGGTAGAGCATCGGTCTCCAAAACCGAGGGTTGTCGGTTCGAATCCGACCGAGCCTGCCAAATTGATGTGAATTATAAATATGAGTAAAACAATTAAAGAAAAAAAANCAAATGATAAAAAGGAAAAANTGTTNAGGAAGCCNGCAAAATCTTCTTTTTCAACTAATCCAAAAATAGAATTAAAGAAAGTNTCNTGGCCTNACAAAAATGTCTTGTTCAAGTCAACAATACTAATTATGGTTATCATTTTAATATCTACCCTTTACATAATGGGGCTTGATCTATTATTCTCTAATGCCTTTAAGTATTTAAAAGCAATTTTTTANTGAGTTTCNAAGGAAAGAAAATGGAAGAAAATGTAATGAATGAAAATACAGAATCTGAATCNNCAGGGCTTGATCAACAAGTNGCTACAGATCTAGCTGAAGAAAATTCNNAAGATATTTCTAACGAAANCAGCGACGATAACTCAAANNCTGAATCNAAAAGTGTTGACGATTGNGATTGGTANATTATTCAAACATATTCTAGNCAAGAATATAAAGTNAGATCTAGAATNGAACAGATTATGGANGAAGGTAGATTTAAAGANTTTTTATTTAGGGTTTTGGTTCCAGAGCAAGAATCTGTTGAAATAAAAAATAATAAACGTACAGAAAAGGTNTCTAAAATTTTTCCAGGTTATGTTTTNATTCAGATGCTTAGTAANGATGAACTTTCNTANGAAATNAAAGCACTNCCAGGTGTTTCTAAATTTGTTGGNTCTGAAGGTTCTAATAANNTNNTTCCAGTNCAAGANGATGAAATTCTTAAAGTNTTAAGAAAAGTAGGGGATAAAACAAAAGAAATNGATATTGACTTTGAAATAGGTGAAGTTATCAAAGTTATTTCCGGACCATTTAGAGGNTATTCCGGNTCTATTTCTGAAATTAACCCTGTTAAGGGTAAATTAAANTCAATGATTTCGATTTTTGGTCGTGAAACNCCAGTTGAACTTGAATTTGATCAAGTCGAAAAAACAATATAATTGAGGTAANTTATGGCAGCTAAAAATAACAAACCAGTAATAGGATTTATAAAACTTCAAATACAAGCAGGAAAAGCAACACCAGCTCCNCCTATTGGTCCAGCANTGGGTCANCATGGNGTNAATATNATGGANTTTTGTAAAGCTTATAATGANCANACAAAAGATAAAATGGGNTCAATAGTNCCNGTTGAAATCACTGTCTATAANGANAGATCNTTTTCATTTGTTTTAAAAACACCNCCAGTNAGTAAAATGATTTTACAAGCTNTNGGNTTNAAAAGTNGATCNCCAACACCNAATACNAAAATTGTTGGTAANTTANCTAAACAACAAGTNAAGCAAATTNTTTCAGANAAAATNCAAGATTTAAANGCTTTTGATGAAGATGCTGCGGCAAAAATTATTGANGGTAGCGCAAGAAGTATGGGAGTGAAAGTAGAAAAATGAAAAAATCTAAATCTTTTAAATTAAATTCTGAAAAAGTAAANAGAGATACTTTTTATTCNCCAGATGAAGCTTTCAAAATATTAAAAAGCTTTTCTGAAAGTAAATATGATGAATCAATTGAAGTTCATTTTAATTTAGGTATTGATCCTAGACATGCNGATCAACAGTTGNGAGGTACNTATGCATTNCCAAATGGAAATGGAAAAAGCAAAACAATTCTTGTAATAGCTGAAGGTGCTAATGCNAAATCAGCTGAAGAAGCTGGTGCCGATTTTGTTGGTAGTGACGAATATATTGANAAAATTCAAAAAGGTTGGTTTGANTTTGACATNATTATNACATCTCCAGANATGATGAAAAAACTTGGACGTCTTGGAAAGCAGCTTGGATCNAAAGGTTTAATGCCAAACCCTAAAGCNGGNACAGTTACGAAAGATATTGCTGCTGCAGTNAANGAATTTAAATCAGGTAAGTTTGAATATAGAAATGATAAAAATGGAATTCTNCATATAGTNTTAGGAAAGAAATCTTTTAAAGAAAATGANTTANTNGAAAANTTTAATGCTTTTTANGATTTNTTAGCNAAAATAAAGCCNTCNAAGTCNAAAGGGGCTTATTTTAAATCAATATCATTGTGTTCTACGCAAAGTCCTAGTATATTTATTGAACCTCTTAAGGTGAAATGGAAGTAAGAATATGGCAAATATAGATTTAAAAGAAAAACAAGTTGATAGTTTAACAAAAAATTTAGAAGANGCTAGAGGTNTAATAATTGCTCAGTATAGTGGNNTGACNGTTACTGAANTAACTAACTTAAGAACACGTTTAAGAGAAAATGGTTCTTTCGCTACAGTTTTTAAAAATGGAATTACNCGAAGAGCATTAGGTAAATTAAATAGANCNTATCCTGAAGAAATACTTAAAGGACCAAATATATTAGTTTACTCTACAACTGATGCAGTTAATATGAGTAAAGANGTNGTAAACTTTTCAAAAGAAAATGAAAAGCTNGCTATTAAAGGTGGTTTTCTTAGTGAAGATTACATAGATATTAAGATGATTAACCAGCTTGCTAAATTGCCATCGAGAGATGAATTGATAGCAAAAGCAGTTGGGCTTATAAAAGCACCTATNACAGGNCTTGTTATGAGCTTATCTTCNCCAGTAAATGGNTTGGTTAATGTCTTAAATAATATTAAGGATAAAAAACAATAGGAGGTGACAATATGTCAGAAGAAGCAACAAAAACAGAAGAAAAAAACTCAGTAGAATTATCTGATTCTTCAAAACAATTAATTACACAAATTGAATCAATGTCTGTATTAGAATTGTCAAATTTAGTTAAAGCNTTAGAAGATAAATTTGGAGTAGTAGCAGCAGCAGCACCTGTAGCAGTAGNAGCAGCTGGTGGAGCAGGAGCAGAAGCNGAAGATGCAGGAGCAGCAACAGTTGATGTTATATTAGCTGATTGTGGAGATAANAAAATACAAGTTTTAAAAGCTGTAAGAGAAATTACAGGTTTAGGACTTAAGGAAGCAAAAGAGTTAGTAGATAACGCACCAAAAGCAGTTAAAGAAGGAATTGAAAAAGAAGAGGCTGAAGGAATTAAAAAGCAGCTTGAAGAGCAAGGCGCAAAAGTTGAATTTAAGTAAAATTCAAATTATAAGTTAAGCCTGAAGACGTTATAANTGTCTTCAGGTAACTTTTTTTTAAAGGAGATCCTCGAAAGTGACATTGAAAAAAGAAGNAAATGTAAGAATAAGGTTAAATCCTGAAAAAAATTGGGATGAGCTAACCCCNCCAAATTTAATTGGTATCCAAGTAAAATCATTTAGACGTTTTTTAGATGAAGGTATAAAAGATGAACTAAAAAATATTTCTCCCATAGTTGGCTATGGTGGTCGTTTAGAATTAGAACTTTTAGACGATTATTTTTTTGAAGAGCCTGAGTATTCATTTAATGAATGTCAGCANAGAGAAATAACNTATTGTGCATCTTTAAAAGTGCCGGTTCGTCTAACAAACAAAGAAACNGGTGAAGTAATTGAACAAGTGGCTTTACTTGGAGATATTCCAATGATGTCTGAATTTGGTACNTTTCTTATTAATGGNGCTGANAGAATTATTGTNAGTCAATTTGTTAGATCTCCTGGTGTTTANTTTAGAGTAAAACCNACAACTATTATTAATGCAAAACTATTTATGACAACTATNATTCCTAACAGAGGAGCATGGTTAGANTTAGAATCAGAAAAAGATGATACAATTTTTGCAAANGTAAACAAACTTAAAAAAGTTCCTGTTACATTATTNCTTGGTGCATTAGGTTTTANTGAAAAAGATATTACNTCAAAAATTTCTCANAATGAATATTTTCAAAAAACTCTTGAAAAATATCCATTCATGGATGAAGANCAATCTTTATTAGAATTAAATAAGAAANTAAGACCTGGTGATCCTGTNACNGTAGATGGNGCAAGAAATGCACTNAATGCTTTATTCTTTGANGGATCAAAGTATGATTTATCTACTGTTGGNCGTTATCGATTAAACCGTCGTCTTGAATTAAAAAATGATTCAAAAGAAACTGTTCTTGAAAAAGANGATATTATTNATNTNTTAGATCATTTANTAAAACTNATTCACAATGAAGGTAGNCTTGANGATATNGATCATTTAGGNAATAGANGAATNAGATCAGTTGGTGAACAACTTCAAAAACAATTAAGAGTTGGTNTAGCTAGACTAGAACGATTAATNGTTGAGCAAATGTCTTTAAAAGGAACTGAAAAAATTGTTCCTCAAAATTTAATNAATATAAGACCTCTAGTTGCTGTNTTAAGAGAGTTCTTTGGAAGTTCTCANNTATCTCAGTTCATGGATCAAACCAACCCTTTAGCTGAAATTGCTCATAAAAGACGTTTAAGTGCTTTAGGTCCAGGTGGTTTGACAAAAGAACGTGCTGGTTTTGATGTACGGGATATTCATCCTTCTCATTATGGGCGAGTTTGTCCAATTGAAACACCAGAAGGTCCAAACGCTGGTTTAATTGGTCCTTTAGCTACATTTGCTATTGTAAATGAATATGGTTTTATTGAAACGCCATATAGAGTTGTAAAAAATGGCGAAGTAACTGATGAAATCAAATATATTTCAGCTGACGAAGAGGATAAATTATACATTTGTCCATGGGATACACATCTTGATGGCAGAAAATTTAAAAATGAAAAAGTTATTTCTAAATTTAATAGAGATTTTACATTGGTTCCGAACAAAAACATACAATTTATGGGGGTTTCTCCAAAACAGTTAATTGGTGTGTCTTGTGGTCTTATTCCATTTTTAGANCATGATGATGCTAACAGAGCATTAATGGGTGCGAACATGCAACGTCAGGCTGTTCCTTTGGTTAGGCCNGAACAAGCTTATGTNGGTACTGGTTTAGAAAAAACTGTTGCCCGAGATTCNAGTTCAGTTCTTAAGTCAAAAGATGATGGTGTTGTTGAATCTATAAACGCNGAAGAAATTATCATTAAACATAAGTCTGGGACTGANATNTATANTATNCAAAAGTTTTTCAGATCNAATCAAAATACAACNAAATCTCAAAANTGTATTGTTAAAGTTGGTCAAAAAGTAAANAAAGGTCAAATTATNGCAGATGGNGCNTCTACNAAAAATGGTGAATTAGCTCTTGGNAAAAATGTTNTNGTNGCTTTCTTACCNTGGGAAGGATACAACTTTGAAGATGCTATTGTNATTTCTGATCGTTTAGTNAAAGATGATATTTTTACTTCTGTTCACATCCAAAAATATGAAATGGANGTTCGATCTACTAAACTTGGACCNGAAGAAATTACNAGAGAAATTCCTAATGTGTCTGAAGATGCNTTAAAAAATCTTGATGANAACGGAATTGTTCGAATNGGTGCTTCNGTAAAAACNGGTGATATTCTTGTTGGNAAAGTAACTCCTAAAGGAGAAACTGAGCCACCTGCTGAAGAGAANTTATTACGTGCNATTTTTGGTGATAAAGCGAGAGATATGAAAGATACNTCGTTACATGTTTCATCAGGTGAATCAGGTAAAGTTATTGGNGTTCGTATTTTCTCTAGAGAGACTGATGANGTNTTACCATCTGGAGTAAANTACATNGTTAGAATTTANATTGCTCANNTNAGAAAAGTATCTATTGGAGATAAAATGGCTGGAAGACATGGNAANAAAGGTGTTATTTCAACAATCTTATCNCAAGAAGACATGCCATTTTTACCAGATGGTCAANCNGTTGATATTATGTTNAATCCNCTTGGTGTTCCTTCTCGTATGAACGTNGGNCAGCTATTTGAANTACTTTTAGGAATGGCNGCNCACGAATTAAATGAAATGTATGANGTTCAGCTTTTTGANGAAATNTATGGTGAAAAAACATCTGTAGATAGAGTTGAGGAAAAGCTAAAAGAAGCTTCAGANAAAAATGANAAAAATTGGATTAGTAAATCTGGTAAGGTNCCATTACGAGATGGTNGAACAGGNATGTTANTACAACGTAATGTTACAGTTGGTTATATGTATATGTTAAAGCTTATNCATCTTGTTGAAGATAAAATTCATGCAAGGTCAACNGGNCCTTATTCTCTTGTNACGCAACAACCNNTNGGNGGTAANGCTCAATATGGTGGTCANCGTTTTGGAGANATGGANGTATGGGCNCTTGAAGCATACGGTGCTGCACATACATTACAAGAAATGTTAACAGTTAAATCAGATGATTTAACAGGTCGTGCAAGAGCTTACGAAGCTATTATCAAAGGTAAAACATTAAACCGTCCAGGAACTCCTGAGTCTTTTAGAGTTTTATTAAGAGAACTTCGTTCAATTGCTTTAGATATNCGTATTGTATCGTCCGAAGGCATTGAGATAGATACACGATAAAAAGGAGAAAATAATTATGTATGTTAACGATCCAAACGAATTTAATTACCTTGAAATTGGATTAGCTTCACCAGATAGAATACGATATTGGTCTTTCGGAGAAGTTGAAAANCCAGAGACAATTAACTACCGTACATTTAAGCCTGANAGAAAAGGTCTTTTTTGTGAAAAGATTTTTGGNCCTGTNAAAGATTGGGAATGTTCTTGNGGAAAATATNGACGTATTCGTTANAGAGGAATTGTNTGNGAAAGATGTGGNGTTGAAGTNACNCATTCTAAAGTTAGAAGAGAACGAATGGGCCATCTAGAATTGGCTGCTCCTGTNACTCACATATGGTTTTTAAAAGGTATTCCAAGTTATCTNGGAACTATTTTNGATATGACATCACGACAANTNGAAGAAATTATTTATTATGATTCTTATATCGTATTAGATGTTGACGAAAGCTTACAAGCTGAAATACAAAAATTTCAACTTTTATCAACTGTTGAACATGCAGAACTTAAAGCAAAATATGGAAATAAATTAAAAACAGATATTGGTGCAAGTGCCATTAAGAAAATTCTAGAACAATTTAATCTTCAAGAAGTTATCAACAATTTAAGAGAGTCTTTAGGTAGTTCTAAAGGTCAAAAAAGACTTAAAATAATTAAAAGATTAAGAATATTAGAAGCATTTCAAAAATCAGGTAATTCTCCAGAGTGGTTAGTACTCGATGTTGTACCGATAATGCCACCAGAGTTAAGACCAATGGTTCAATTAGAAGGTGGACGTTTTGCAACATCTGATTTAAATGATTTATACAGACGTGTAGTAAATAGAAACAACAGATTAAAAAGACTTCTTGATATAGGTGCTCCTGAAATGATTATTAGAAATGAAAAAAGAATGTTACAGGAAGCTGTCGATGTTTTAATTTCTAATGGTAAAAGAGGAAGATCAGTAACGGGTGCCAATGGTCGTCCATTAAAGTCTTTAGGTAACATCATTGAAGGTAAACAGGGTAGATTTAGACAAAACTTATTAGGTAAACGTGTTGATTATTCAGCTCGATCTGTAATTGTTGTTGGACCTCATCTTGAATTTAATAAGTGTGGTTTACCAAAAGAAATGGCACTTGAGTTATTTAAACCATTTGTCATAAGAAAACTTGTTTCTGACGGAATTGCATCAAATGTGAAAGGTGCAAAACGTAAAATTGAAAATAGAGAATTAGAAGTTTGGGCTATATTGGAAAAAGTTATTNGAGGTAAATTAGTTTTATTAAACAGAGCTCCTACATTACACAGATTAGGTATTCAAGCNTTTGAGCCTATTCTAGTTGAAGGCTCTGCAATTCAAATTCATCCTNTAGTATGTACAGCNTTTAATGCTGACTTTGATGGTGACCAAATGGCTGTTCATTTACCATTAAGTATTGAAGCACAAGCTGAATGTAAATTATTAATAGAATCTACAAACAACATTCTATCTCCATCTTCTGGTAGTCCAATTGTTACGCCAACACAAGATATGGTTTTAGGTTGTTATTATTTAACTGTAGATAATGAGTATTTAGATGATAAAAAATTAATCTATAAAGATGTAGAAGAAGCACAAAGAGCTTTTGATGCAGGTTACATCAACTATCACTCTAAATTATCTGTAAGGATAAATGACAAAATTATCAAAACTACGATGGGTCGTATTATTTTTAATAATGCTATAAAAAATGGATTAGCTAGACATAATTTATCAACAGATGAATTTGTCAATCATGTTGTTGGTAAAAAGCAACTTGCGAACATTGTTTTTCATTATTACAAAACCCATGGAAATAAAGTTACCTCGTCAGTTATCAATAATTTAAAGAAAATCGGTTTTAAATATTCTACTCAATCAGGTTTATCTATTTCTGTTGATGATTTAACTATTCCTGATACTAAAACTGAAATTATTGAAAAAGCCAATGTTCAAATTAAAAATTTAGATCAAATGGAAGGTCGAGGAATTATAACAACAAATGAAAAGAAATCTCGTGCAAGTGAGATTTGGAGAACAGTTACTCAAAATGTTGCTAATGAGTTGTCTGAAGCAATGGGTAAATTAAATAATGTCTTTATTATGGCAAATTCTGGTGCTAGAGGTAATATGGATCAGGTTAGACAGTTAGCTGGAATGAGAGGCTTGATGTCTGATTCTCAAGGTCGAACAATTGATATTCCAATTTTACACAACTTTAAAGAAGGTCTTACCTTAACTGAATATTTTATTTCTGCATATGGTGCTAGAAAAGGTTTGGTTGACACGGCTTTAAGAACAGCTGATTCAGGTTACTTAACTAGAAGATTAGTAGATATTGCACAAGATGTAATGGTAACTATCGAAGATTGCCAAACTACTGAAGGTATTGATTACAAAGCAGTTAAGTCTGGTGTTAAAACATTAATACCATTGTCTGAAATAATCGAAGGTAAAGTTGCACTGGAAACGATAAAAGTTGGAAAACAAACTTTAATTAAAAAAGGTGATTTAATCACAAAAGCTCAATCCTTATTAATAGATGAGAATGAGATTGAATCTGTAAAAGCAAGAAGTATTTACACTTGTAAAGCTGAAAAAGGAATTTGTCGTCAATGTTATGGTGTTGACTTATCAACTGCCAGAATGGTTAATCTTGGTGAAGCTGTAGGTATTATAGCTGCCCAATCTATTGGTGAGCCTGGAACTCAGTTAACAATGAGAACGTTCCACACTGGGGGAGTTGATTTAAGAAAATCTGCTATTGTTCCAATTAATACACAAATTACAGGTGAAGTTAGTTTTGATAAATCACTTCCACTTTCAAAACTATCTGATGGTTCTGATTCCTATTGGATTGTTTCTCAAGACGGAGAATTATCTGTTAAAAATGATAAAGTAGAAAAAACATATAGTTTCTCTGCTGGTTCAAAATTACTTGTCAAAAACAATCAAAAAGTTGAAGAAGGAACTACCTTAATGGAATATGATCCAAATGAAACATATTATTTTTCTGCAGAAAATGGTCAAGTTTATTTTGATGAATCTAAAACTGTCGATTTTTCTGAAGAAAAAGGACCAAAAATGGTAGCTGCTACTGAAACAGATGAATTATATATTTTTGATAAGTCTAAAGAAGCTGAAATTCATGTTCCTAGAGCAATAGCTGAAAGTTTGGAAGTAGGGAAACCATTGCCATCTGAAGTTATGCAAAATTTAAAAGAAACAAAACCTTATATTGTTTTAAAAATTGTACAGCTAACCGATAATACAAAACGTAAATCAAAAGAATTTAGAATTACTCTTGCCGAAACAAATACATATCCTTTTTATAAAGGAGCTACAATATTTGTTGAAAATGGTAAAAAAGTAAAAATAGGAGAATGTCTAGTTTTACAAAGGTTACATTCTGATGTTTCCAAAACAGAAGATATTGTACAGGGTCTACCAAAAGTTGAAGAATTATTTGAAGCAAGAAAGCCTAAAGATGCGGCAGTGTTAGCAGAATGCTCCGGTATAGCTAACATAAGTTCATCAGATATTTACTGGTTTGTTAATGTAAGTGACGATGATGGCAATTCAATCGAACATAAAATCCCTAAGACAGCCTTTTTATCTGTATACTCAGGTAAAAAAGTTCAAAAAGGTGATAAATTGAGTGTTGGACAAATTAATCCTCATGATTTAGCTAAAACAGTGGGTATTGACGCTACACGAACATATTTAACAGACGAGGTTCAAAAGGTTTATCGTTCACAAGGTGTTCAAATAAACAAGAAGCACATTGAAGTTATCGTAAGACAAATGACAAGAAAAGTATTAATAACAAGTATGGGCGATAGCACCCTTCTGTTAAATGAAATGATTGATATGAAAAATTTCAAAAAGATCTGTGACGAATTAAAATCTAATAGTAAAACAATTCCTCAAACTGAACCTGTTTTACTTGGGATTACGAGAGCATCTCTTAACACTGATAGTTTTATTTCTGCATCATCATTCCAACAGACAGCTGGTGTACTTACAAAAGCTGCAATTGAAGGGCAATCAGATCCAATGTCTGGTTTAAAAGAGAATGTTATAATCGGAAAACTTATTCCAGCTGGTACTGGTAAGTTTCTATTTGATTCAATTAACTTTTTTCATTCTGAAGAGTTTTTAGAAAATTCTGAAGAAGATCAAGAAGATAAAAATGAAGTAGAGAATGTAGCTGAAGAAAAAGATAAAAAAAAGAAAGCTGAAAAGTCTAAACCTGGAAAAAAGAAGGAATCAATTAATAAATAACAAATTTTATATTTGTTTTTATTGACATTTTCACTTTGATTGTTTAAGATACTTTGCTCAGAAAAAAAAAGGAGATATGTGGTGCCAACTACAAACCAACTAATTAAAACAAAAAGAAAGAAAAACTTTAAAAAAGGTAAATGCCCAGCTTTACAAGCTTGTCCACAAAAACGTGGTGTATGTACTAGAGTTTATACAACTACTCCAAAAAAACCAAATTCTGCACTTAGAAAGGTAGCAAGAATAAGACTTTCGAATGGGATGGAAGTTGCTGGTTATATTGGTGGAGAAAAACATAGTTTAATTGAACACGCTAGTGTTTATATTCGTGGCGGTCGGGTTAAAGATTTACCTGGTGTTCGTTATCACATTGAAAGAGGACGAGGCGATCTTCAAGGTGTTGAAGGCCGAAAAAAATCACGATCTCGCTATGGAACAAAAAAAGCAAAAGAAACTAAGAAATAATAGGAATACAAATGTCAAGAAAACAAAAATATACTAAACGAAAAAAAAATCTAGATAAAGTTTACCAAAATGAGCTAATTGCTAAGTTCATAAATAAAGTTATGAAAGATGGTAAAAAAACAATTGCTGAAAAAATTGTTTACACGTCTTTAGATAATCTTGCCAAAGAAACAAATAAACCCGTTTTAGAATGTTTTAATGAAGTCATTAACAATGTAAGTCCAAAAATGGAAGTTAAATCTCGAAGGGTAGGTGGATCAACATATCAAGTTCCTGTAGAGGTTGAAAAACGCAGAGCTCAGTCTTTAGCCATAAGATGGGTAATTGGCTTTGCTAGAGATAAGTCAGGTTCGGCATTTATTGATCGTTTATCAAAAGAATTATTAGATGGTTTTAATGGGACAGGTTCAGCTATCAAGAAAAAAGACGATACACATAAAATGGCTGAAGCTAATAAAGCATTTGCACATTTTAGGTGGTAATAATGAACGAAAAAAAATATGAATTAAAAGATACTCGAAATATCGGAATTGCAGCTCACATTGATTCAGGTAAGACTACATTAACTGAAAGAATTCTTTTTTATACTGGAAAGTCTCATAAAATTGGTGAAGTTCATGATGGTAATGCAACGATGGATTGGATGGAACAGGAGCAGGAAAGAGGTATCACTATTACGTCTGCTGCAACGACATGTTATTGGAAAGATATTTTAATTAATATTATTGACACACCTGGACACGTTGATTTTACTGTTGAAGTTGAAAGGTCAATGCGTGTTTTAGATGGTGTTGTTGCTGTTTTTTGTGCTGTTGCAGGTGTTCAACCTCAAAGTGAA
>NZFK01000040.1 GCA_002690645.1 Rickettsiales bacterium | reverse complement strand
TCTAATTTTTTCCATAAAAACTTAATTCTTGAAGAGTATTTACTTCGTCTATTTCCATGTTTATCAAACATTATTTTTATTGCTCTTGTAACTTGATAAACTTTAGTATCAGGAATAAAGCCTAAAAGCTCATGCCCAACCATTGGTTTAGCACCCATGCCTCCAGCAGTGAAGACGTTAAAGCCTTTCACTCCATCTTTGAATGTTGCTACAAAACCTAAACAAGTTGCTTGAGTGAAAGCGGTATCTTGATCACTATTTGAAAACGCAATTTTAAACTTTCTTGGCAAATTCCAAGAATCTTCTTCATTAATCATTCTTGTTGTGAGTTCTATTGCATACGGATCTACATCAAAGGCTTCACCTTTTTCAACTCCAGACATTGGTGATGTCAAAATATTTCTAATAGTGTTTCCTCCACCACCACGAGAACTTAAATCAACTTCATTTAACCCACGAATAACATGAATTATATTTTGAATAAGCACATCATGAACCTGAACTTCTTGTCGAGTAGTAAAATGGACTTCGCTACTCCCATATTTTTCACCAAGTTCAGCCACTTTTCGTAACTGCTTTGGTGTAATTCCACCGGCAGCACATCTTATTCTAAGCATGTAAGTATGCTCTTGGCGCTGTTCATAAACACCATGTGCTACACGAATCCCCTTAAACTTAACAGGATGAATTTTTCCTGTGGCAAAATCTTTTATATCTTGCTCGAATTGATCTTGCTCTGCGTATAATGTTGGAGCAGATTGATAAAACTTCATGATTGACCTCCTTGAGTTATTAACTCAACTTGTTTTATTTCAATTTCATTTTCATTTGGTTTACTTACCTTAAACCCTTTTGTGTCTACAGTTTCATTGAGTAACGACACAATAATGTAAACGGGATCTGGATCGTTAAATAACTTTATGTCTTCTTCAGACAGTCGAGCTGGTGATGCTGGATGTGAATGATAAACAGACAATAATTTGTGTCCATCTTTTCTTGCTTGTTTAACAATTGAAAACTGTTCTTTTGGATCAAAACTAAAATGCTCTGGACTATTATCAATATTTGTCATGGGATAAAACTTCTCAACTTTATTTTCTATTCCAGCTAAATAGCCACAAGATTCTACAGGAGCTAATGACTTTGCATGCTCGATCATCTCATTGTAAATTGTTACTGGTATTGTTAATTCTTCAGTCATCATACTTATCCTTTCGTTGGCAAATCGCAAGCCGCTTGTTCAAAATCAATTAATGAGTCAATTTTTAATCGTTCTGGATTAGGTTTTACATTAACCGTTCTAAATTTCATTTTTAATGCGTCAAATATTAATAATCTATTTGTGAGCAAATCACCTTTTCCAATAATATACTTTAATGCTTCAGCCGCCTGAATTGTTCCAAGCATACCAGCAATTGCTCCAAACACACCGGCTTGAGAACAGGTGGGAACAGCATTTGGTGGAGGTGGAGAATCAAATACACAACGATAACTTGCAGATCCAGGCACGTACGTCATTGTTTGCCCATCAAAACGTAAAATTCCGCCATGCGAAAATGGTTTTTCGGCCATCACACAGGCATCATTTATTAAAAATTTTGCTGGAAAGTTATCTGTACCATCAATTATGAAATCATAGTCTTTTAAAATATCCAATGCATTATCTGCACGAAATAAATCATGAATTGCATTTACTTTAACATCTGGATTAATTTGTTCGATTTTTTCTTTTGCTGAAATTACTTTTGCCTTATTTACATCAGGCGTATGATGAATAACTTGCCGTTGCAAGTTACTTAAATCAACTACATCGCCATCAATAATACCTAAAGTTCCTACTCCAGCTGCGGCAAGGTATAAAGCGGCAGGAGCACCTAGGCCACCTGTTCCAATTATAAGCACTTTGGAATTTAATATTTTCTCCTGACCTTGACCTCCAACATCTTGCAAAATGATGTGGCGTGAATAACGTTCGATCTGTTCTTCAGTTAAATTCATTATATTTCTCCTTAAATACCGGCTAATGCCTGTTTAAAATCATTTATAATATCAGCACTATCTTCTATCCCTGCTGAAATTCGGATTAGATCTTTATACGCCCCGGCTTGATCTTTCTCCTTATCTGATAAATTTCGATATATTGTCGAATGTGGATGAATCACAATCGTTTTTAAATCTCCTAAATTTGCTAAATTTTTGCTTAATTTTAGCGATTCAATAAATTTAAAGCAGTTTTCTTTACTTCCCAACCTAATGGTTAATAAGCCCCCATACTTTCCAGAAAATTGCTGCTTAGCAATAACATGATCAGGGTTTGTTTTTAAACCAGGATAATCAACTTTTTCAACTTTATCTTGAGTTAAAAAGAAATCAGCTAAAATAGCTGCGTTTTCACATTGCTTTTCCATTCGTAATGGTAATGTTTCTAAACCCATTTCTATTAAAAAAGCATTAAAGGGTGACAACACAGCCCCTTTATTACTTCTCAATTTTTTACAACGTGCTAAGAAACCCATTTGCTTAAATTCAGAAACAAATGGCTTTAATGAATCACTTTTGGTTTTGACCCAATCACCACCACAATCAACGATCAGACCTGCTAAACTTCGTCCTCCACCACCTAACCATTTTGTTGCTGAATACCAAACAATATCAACTCCATGTTCTTTTGCATTAAATAAATAAGGCGTTGAAGACGTACAATCAACAATAACTGGAATATTATGTGCTTTTGCTAATGCTGTGATATCTTTTACATTTGGAACATCTAATTTGGGATTACCAATAATTTCAAGAAAAATACCTTTTGTTTTTTCGTTAATACTTTTTTTATACGCATTAATATCACTACCTTCAACAAAGTCGATATCGATACCTTGATTAGTCAAAAACTCTTGTAATAGATAGTATGTTCCACCAAAAATACTATTCGATGAGATAATATGATCTCCAGGTTGAGTTAAGGCTTCAACAATAATATTCATTGCTGCCATGCCTGTTGAAACAGCAATAGCACCTCTTCCATTTTCAAGGTGATTTACATGATTTTCTAGATGGGCAACTGTTGGGTTTGCAATTCTTGAATAAGAAAAACCAAACTGTCTTCCATTAAATATATCAGACAACTCTTGAGGATCATCATGTGCAAAAGATGATGTTTGAAAGATAGGAAAAACGGTTGACCCATATTCATTATCTGTTGCCTGATTTGAATGAACGCAACGAGTTGCTAATTTGTGACTATTCATGGTGGCTATTGGCCTCCTCCCATAAAATATAAAAACTCTACTTCATCCCCTTCTGAAACAGCCGTATTTGAAAAGTTATCTCTTTCAAGCATTTCACCGTTATGTTCAACTGAAACCATTTCTGGCATTTTCACATTTTTTAATACCAATAAATCAGAAATCGTTACTGACTCTTTTTCTACAACTTCTTCTTCACCNTTAATTTTAATCTTCATTTCTTTCCTCCACTNTATTCNTATAATGACGTACTTAAATATCGTTCACCAAAATCACATAAAATTGTAACGATGGTTTTACCTTTATTTTCGGGTTTAAAAGCTTCTTGTTGAGCTGCAAACACATTTGCTCCAGCTGAAATTCCTAGCACTAACCCTTCATCTTTTGCTAATTTACGGGCCGTTTCCATTGCTTCCTCGTTTGACACCTTAACTACTCGGTCAAAATCACCTTCTTTTAGATTACCCGGAACAAAGCCAGCACCAATTCCTTGAATCATATGAGGCCCCGCTTCTCCACCAGATAAAACAGGAGAGTCTAATGGTTCTACAGCAACAAATTCAACGTGATCTGTTTTGGTTTTAATAAAGCGACTTACACCAGCCATTGTTCCTCCAGTTCCAATACCAGCAACAAACAAATCGATGTCACCATCTGTATCGTTCCAAATTTCTGGACCTGTAGTTTTGAAATGTACGTTTGGATTGGCTTCATTATTAAATTGCTGAGGTATGAATGCCTTATCGTATTCACTAGCAACTTCTTTTGCTTTATTGATAGCACCTGTCATCCCAAGATGAGCTGGCGTCAATATAATTTCAGCACCAAAAGCTTTTAGTAATTTACGTCGCTCCAACGTCATTGATTCAGGCATTGTTAAAACAACNTTGTACCCTTTAACAGACCCAACAAAAGCTAACGCAATACCTGTATTCCCACTGGTTGGCTCAACAATAACTGTTCCTGGGGTTAGTTGACCGCTTTCTTCTGCAGCTTCAATCATCGCATTACCAATCCGATCTTTCACNGAAGAACTTGGGTTTAAAAANTCACATTTACCATATACTTCAGCGCCTGATTCATTTGAAATTTTATTCAACCGTATCAATGGTGTATTACCAATTAAATCCACTACACTTTTTAAAACTTTTCTATTTTTTGTTACCATAACTCACCCTTTTATATATTAAATGTCAAACACTGCTCGGCATATCTTTTTTTAGAAGCTAACTCTTCTATAGATACATCAAAAATCGTCTCACACTGCTTTTCTATATTCTTCCAAAATGTTTTAAGCACGTCGCCTCCACAATAACCATCAGCCAGAGAAGATCGCCCCTCTAAGGCTATTATTAAATCTGAAACTTTAATTGATTCAGAGGATTTTGCTAAATGATAGCCACCTTGTGCTCCACGAGTGCTTTTTAAAATACCTTGCTTTTTTAAATCAATTAATATTTGCTCAAGATATTTTCTAGGTACAGAGCGTGCAGAAGCCAATGTTTTAATTTGCATTGGTTGATTTGACTCAGCTAAAGCTAATTCAAGTACAACAGCTAATGCATATTTAGATCGTATTGACATTCCTACCATTAATTACCCCAATCTATACCTTTTTAGTAGATATTAACTCTATTTCATCTTAATGTCAACTCAATCTATCATTTCTATTCAAATTAATTATTCATGTCTTTTAGCAAAATCATTTGTCAAATTTTTTGCAGCAAAATATATTTATCAATCAAACCATCTTTAACAAGAATATTTAGATTTTTTTTACCTTTATTTTTACTTTTTTTTATGTAATTATTAACTTATTCAACAAATCAATTCATAAGGTTACATAAATGGGTCAAAATCAATCAATACCAAGCAACCAAAATTCTTCAAAAACATATAGCAATTCAGCAAATAGAAATCATTCAAACCCTAATAAAGAACTATCAAAAAAAATAGCTAATACTAAGAAANACCCCCNTTCAACACCTCCAAAGACTGGTATTTCTCAATCAAANTCTGTTTCAAGATCTAAAAAAANTGATATTGAAATCATCACCCAAGAAGAAGCTTCACATTTATTGCATAAAGACCCCTCAAAAATATCTACAAGTTTAGATTCAANCGCAACGACCTGNTCTACTTCTTCAATCGACTCAGATGNAANAGAAANTAAAGGAAAAGTTTCTGTAAATATAGACTTTAAANCTGAAGAACCTCTTAAACTAGATGATCTATCTCTTGAGCCAAAAACTAAAATAGATGAATCCTATCTTATAGAACTACAACAAAAGCAANTAAACATTGACTTTTCGAAATTCAATTTTAATCATATTGAATTCAAAGGTTATGATAAAATATATCAATTTAATTACGAACGTGAAAAAATAAACAATATTATAAATGATAAAATGTATCTTAGATATAGAATTCCTGTGACTGAATGGATGATTGACGTTGGAAATTATTTTGATTTTCATCCAATTAGCATTAATTTAGCTATTGTTATTCTTGATAAAGTAAAGCCAAACGAAACATATTCTAGACAAGAATGGCAAATGCTAAGCATTGCTTGTTTAATGATTTCATCAAAATATAATGAATCTGAAAGTGATGTTTGTGATTTACATACACTTGAAGAAATTATTCAATCAACAATTTCTAAAGAAACNCTTTTTGAATATGAAATATATACACTAAAAAAGATTAAATGGTACTTAGATGATGTATTAGCTGCACACTTTTTAAGTTTTCAAGAGAANCTTTTAAAAAGTATNCTACCAGAAAATGAAAAACCAAAAATAAAAACACTTTTCAATACTGCACATAAATTAAACTTACTTTTTCACACTCAAAGCGATTTAGTTGANAAAAAAAAGCCTTCTTTTATTGCTGCAGCTGCACTTAAACTTTCATTAAACCAAAACCCTGATGTTAAGTTAGAATATATTCCTGAAAAACTAACAGGTTATTCTGACCGATCAATTGAAATATTTTTCGAAAAATATGATTCACCCATAAAGCTTATCTTACAAAATAAATCTTCTGAAAGTAAAACTACTCAGGAGGAATCTAATTAACATTGGAATCTGCACGATGGGTATTAATCAATCGTACTGATCTTTTATGAGTAAANTAACTTGTAATCCAATCAAAAAAAACAAGCAATTTATTTCTAAAATTTACTAAAAAAACTATATGAACAACACACCATAAAAACCAAGCAATAAAACCACTAAATTTTAAACCTGATATATTGGCTACTGCTCTAGATCGACCAATTGTTGCCATTGCGCCTTTATCGAAGTACGTAAATTTTTCCCGTGTTTTTCCTTTTAAGTCATTTATAATTTGTTTAGCCACAAATGTACCTGCCTGGAGCGCACCTTGAGCGACAGCTGGAACTTCTATTCCATTTTGATCTTTTAAATAGGCGCAATCTCCAATACAAAAAATTGATTTCTCATTTTTAATACTAAAATCTGGATTAACTTTAGCTTCTCCCATGTTTGTTAAATGGCTTGTAACNGATTTAATTAAAGGAGANGCCATATTTCCAGCTGCCCAAATGATATTTTCTGTTTCAATTAATTCATCACCAATNNAAACACCATCTTTTGTNANATTACTTACAAACCCATTTAATTTAACTTCAACNCCCATACTTTCTAAATCTTTTTTTGCTTTTTCTGATAAAACTTTAGGATAACGATTCAAAACACGATCACTTCCTTCAACTAAAATTACGCGTGATGTTTTNGGATTAAATTTAGTAAAGTCATTTGCAATTGACTTTTGCGTTAACTCTGCAATAGATCCCGCCATTTCAACTCCGGTTGGCCCAGCTCCGACAACAACAAAAGTNCTATATCGTTTACGCTTTGCTTCAAATCGAGTACGTTCAGCTTTTTCAAAGCTATAAAACATTCGTTCTCTAATTTTCAATGCATCTTTTGTTGTTTTTAAACCCCATGCGTGCTCTTCCCATTTTGGATTTCCAAAATANGCATGCCTAGCNCCAGCAGCGATGATTAAATAATCATAATCAAACTCTTGGCTCGATCGTTTAAGTTGAACAAATTTCTTGTCCTTATTTATTTGACATACATTACCTATCAAAACACGAACATTTTTATATTGACGAAACATTGCTCTTATTGGGAATGCAATTTGCGAAGGAGATAACATTGCTGTTGCAACTTGATATAACAATGGCTGAAAAACATGATGGTTTCTTTTATCGAACAAGGTTACATCAAATCCGTGGCGCGCTAAAATTTTAGCNGCNGCNCAACCTCCAAANCCNCCACCTACAATAACAACTTTTTTATTATTCATTATTTTTTATCGACATTTTCATCAAACCACAAACATTTCTGATTTAAANAACACACNCNTTTATTATTAATTATATATTAGTTACCTCTTTTTTTNTAATAAATGTTTAANNNTTTTNTTTTTATGGAATNTTNCATAAGGGTGAAANTTTATGCCAAAAGGAAATNTTAATNTAAGNAATNCGTCTTCAGCGATTCCAAACGNTNCCATCCAAAAAGAATCAGAAGTATCAAATACANAAANCANATCTNAAAAACTACAGCAAGCAACATGCCCAANNNCCGTATTTAAATTATCGATTNAATTAGATGATAATGACNCTAATAAAGAAAATGAACTAGGAAGTCCCAATACTAGNAATAATACAAGTACAAGTAGAAGTATTGCTTCTAACACTTTTTCTCTAGAATTAGATTTANCTTCAAATGNAGATGATGAATATTACATTGCCGATATGCTTACACCTGAAGATCTTAAAGTTGCAATAAGAGATAAATCTTNTAGAAAACAATTTTTTTCTTTAATCCCNTTGACTGATGGNTCTGCTTTAATTTTACTTAATCACCTCAAACTTAATGGTAAAAACCTTTCGGTATTTGGNAAAGGTGCTGAAGGGAAAGTTCGACCAGGNTATTTTATTCATCCCGACAACAGNAAAGAATATGTAGCTGTAAAAAAAGAATTAGCACATAAATGGTTTCGAAATAACCCAAAATCGGGAGGGTCAGAGAAAGCATTTAGTGANTTTATTCAAAACAAACAAGAAATTGCCGATAAAATAAATTCTCGCTATGTTCTTCCAACTTATGTAAGTATTGTTGCTGAATCTAAAACAAATTTGATGGCCTATTCAGTAACACCTATTGTTAAAGGGTCAATTCATACTGAAAAGATTTCCGATGACTATATTCTTCCTAATATTATAAGGCCCATTCGTGAATTATTAACTGGTTTAAGAGATATTCATTCTAAAGACATTGTTCATCGTGACCTTAGCATAGATAATCTATTTGTGGGCTTAGATGGACATATAATTATTGGAGATTTAGGATCTGCTAAACAACTTAAAAATGATGCGGAAAAAGTTTTTTATCGTGGAAAAGAAAAAATACATACACAATTTTATAACTGTGACCTTGAATCACAACCACCCCCAGAAATGGGTAATGAAAATTACACAAAACAATCTGAAATATTTACAATAGGATTTTCACTTTATGAAAGTATTTTTCATTTTCAAAAAGGCATGAATCAAATGGAGAGAGCTATGACAACAAGTTTATTAGAGTTTCATAATGAATTAAAAACCATTAATAATAAAATTCCTGAAAATTATGAGTCTTATAAAAAAGAGTATCCAGAAACTTCGTTAGATGAGGATCAGTTTAACATCATGGTTGCAAGACTAAAGACTCTCATAAAAAATAATACTGCAAAAACAATTGATGATCTATTAACTTTTATGGACAATTTTTTTCTTTCTCATGACGAAAGACCATCTGTAGAATTACTTTTAGAAAAATTTAATAACTTATTTCCTGTAGCTGATTCAGAACCATTGTCTAACGAAGAAATCACTTTTGAACCTGCNAGTAAACCATCNTCNTTTGAACCGCAAGAAATGCTGTCAAATTCTTTATTAATTCTCAAATTTTCGACCCAAAATGACTTAGAATTAAATACACTTTATACATCAAGTGATGATCNGTCTAAATTAATAGTNGAATTTGAACGTTATGTTAAATTGATGTATGAATCAGGAAATGATGAAGTACTTGAAGNNATTAATACCAAAAACTTAAATTTAAAACTCAGAAAGATTTTAGAAAATTATATACCAGAAAGATTACTTACAGATGATGAAAGTGATGGATCTTCAACACCTAAACCTCTATAAAATTTNTTNAANTTCCACTTATTTTCAGTTAGNATAATTNGGCAAAAGNTTTTGATGNGTTTTATTACATATNTTATCAACAAANTCAGAAAGACCTGTCGTTAGATTACTACATTTAAAATTTAATAAATGCGCCATAAATGGAAATAATGCAACTTCTGTTGCTGTCATATTATTTGGAATATCACTNACTANAAATTGCTCGAACTCTGGAATAATTTTTTCAAGCCGCTGTTTAAACATTGACATATCTTTTTCGATTTCTGCAAATGATACGCCCACAAAGTCTTCTTCACGTTTTTGATAACGATCAACATCTGCTTGAACTTGAAACTCACGACANGTTTTTACAAATAAAGGGGCNGTTAATGCGACATAATCTTTTAAAATTTCGGACTTTAATTCTTCAAATTTANTTGATATCACTGGATCAGTAATAATGGGACTATCTAAGCGATCAAGATAAAGTNCTAAATCCATACTTTCAGCCATAAATGTTCCGTCATCTTTTTCTAAAACTGGACGAACATTTTTTCCAATCATATTAGGAACTGTTTCTAAATCAGCCACTCTAACAATAATTATTTTTACTTTAATATTTTTAAGACCNGCTATTAAGCGAGGTCGCATTGAAAATGGGCAATGATCATAAATATATAATTTCATACTTTCAACTATACAATAAAAACACTTAATTACTAAAAAATTATTTTTTATTTTTTAAAATCATATGATGAATTACAACATAGATAATTAAAGCACCACCAGCAAAAATTCGCCAAGTAATTTCTTCGTTTAATAANANCCAAGCAATAAAGGCTGCATAGATTACTTGGAAACTCGAAACAATACCTACTGATGTTGCAGAATAATATTCTAAACTTTTAACGAATAATGTATGACCTATAAAACTACTACTTATCCCCACTAAAATAATTAAGTAAATATCTATATTAGATGCTTCAGCAAAACCAATGGATGCAAAAGGAACTAATATCAAAAATGTTGCTAAATTTTGAAAAAACATTAAAGAAACTGAATTATTTGTTTCATTGATATCTTTAATTAATACATTTCTAAAAGCTAAACAACAAGCAGAAATAAGGCCATAGATTATTCCCCACTTTATATTTCCTTGGTCCAATGTTTGACCTGACATAATAGTTAAACTTAAAATAATGATTAATCCAAAAAAATAATCGCTCCATTTTATTTTTTGCTTTGACCATAATGGCTCAATAAATGCAGTAATGAGCGGGTAACTGTAAATTAAAATTGCTCCAATTGATACTGTTGATAATTTTACTGATTGATAAAAAAAGACCCAATGACCTGCCATTAATATACTAATAAAAAAAACTCTAACTCTATCTGTTTTTTTTACACGTAAAGATGATTTAGAAATTATTATTANGGGTAAAAAGCAAATTAGTGCCACAATNGATCGCCCAAGAATAATTGATTGGGCTGACAATTCAATTAATTTTGGAAAAATCCCAGAAATTCCAAGACATAAATTNGCAAGAATTAAAATTGTTAGTGGTATGTACTTTTTATTTACCATATTGTTTTTATGTATTTTGACATAAACGATCCTAAATAAAGAGCTGTAAGACCCAAACCATTTGATATAAATATATATAAAACCGCCATTTTAATGTTTTGCTGATCTATTAACGTTACAATATCAAGACCATATGAAGAAAACGTTGTAAGTGCGCTTAAAAANNCTACAACTAAAAATAATCTTACTTCATCAGAAAGCGAANTGTTAAAAGCGCCCCACAAAAAACCGATACAAAAACATCCCAAAATATTAACAATAATTGTTGCAAATGGATAAGATGCAGACTTAAAAAANAGAATACACATNTAACGGCACAGAGCTCCAAGAGAGGCTCCTGAACATATAAGNGCNAATTGCTTAATTACCATTTTGTTTNTTTCCAATAACTTTTAAAGTTTCTAATGAAATCACTAAAGACATCAATAATATTAAACCATTAATAATGATNAACACATATTGTTTAGAAAGTATAAAAAACCACTGATTTAGACCACTTGCCCACATTGTCATAATCATGATTAAAACACAGGGAATTGCTGTGACTAACGAATAAATACCAACTCTTTTATTTAGATAAACTGTTGCAACTAATAATGCAAGTCCTCCAAGTAGTTGATTAACAGCACCAAATAAAGGCCATAATGTTAAAGCCCCTTTCCCATCAATTCCAGACGAAAAAGCTAAAACCAAAGCGGTTAAAACAGCTATTGATGTTGCAATCCACTTATTATTAAACTTTTTAATATTTAAGTTGGTCATTAATTCAGAAATTACATACCGTTGAACTCTTGTAGCAGAATCCAAAGTAGTCCCAGCAAAAGAGGCAATAAAAACACCAACGATAGCAGCACCAAAACCAATAGGTATCCCAAAGGAATTCATCATATTGGCCATTCCAATTACGACAGCGGTTAATTTAGAACCNAGNCCAGCACTTGCTTGCCAACTACTGTAATGAATCTGAAAAGCATCGATGCCTACGAGTTTCTCNCCNTTATAAGGATAAGCAATTCCAATACCTGCAGCAACAGCAATAATAACTACTATTGCTAAGGCCCCTTCAGTNAACATTGAGCCAAANCCAACCAGTTGAGCATCTTTTTCAGATTCTATTTGTTTTGCAGTAGTACCAGAACAAATTAAACAGTGAAAGCCCGACAAGGCACCGCAAGCAATTGTTATGAATAAAAAAGGTAAAATCGGAGGAGCTCCTTTAGGATCAAGATTAACAGCAGGTGCAACAAATTCTAACTGGCCCGTTAGTCCAGTAATTACAATTCCTAAAAGGACTAAAGCGATTGAAATATATAATTGCCAGGCATTTAAATAATCTCGAGGTTGTAAAAGTAAATCAACTGGTAAAACAGATGCAATAAATGCATACACTAACAAAATAATTGTCCAGGTACCGGTAATTGGAATATTATCGAAACTGGCTAAACTTATAGGAAATTGATACCCTACCCAAACAAATAGATATAAGCCAATAACAGCTATGCTTGTAGCTAAAAGTAAATTTGATTTTTTCTTTAGCCCCCAGAAGCCAAATACTATTGCTATTGGAATTTCGATCCATACCGCAATTACAGAGGTTGGAAATGTGTCAAAAATGATAGCAATAATCATCCCAAAAATGGCAATCACAATTAACAATGCTAAAAAAACAATACAAAAAAACATTAATCGTACTTTTTTGCTTATCAAATCCCCTGTAATATCGGAAATAGACCGTCCCTGATGCCTCATGGAAATAACAAGTGCTGAAAAGTCATGGACAGCCCCCATAAAAATTGAACCCAAAAATACCCANAGAAGTGCAGGAACCCAACCCCATATTATTCCTATAGCAGGNCCNACAATGGGACCCGTACCAGCAATTGAAGTAAAATGATGTCCAAAAGTTACCTCTTTTTTCGATGCAATAAAATCTTTTCCATCTGCTTGCTCAATTGCTGGCACTTTGTTGTTTGGATTTAATTGAAATAATTTTTGAGCAATAAACCTACCATAGGTTTTGTATGCTATTACGTAGCCTACGAAAGTTACTATCATTATAATTAATGGAGCTGTCATTTAAATCCCTTTTTTATGTTACAAGTATCTTATTAATGCAACTTAAAGTAAAGCTCTATGTAAGATTATTTAGTTNAAAAATGGGTTATAAGAACATCNTTAGAATGTAAATTAATAATTTCTGTTTGAAACCCAACTTTACTTATTTCAAGCTTAGCAAAAGAAGCTGGTTTACCTTTATCAAGCTTTGCTTTTGTATGCCCAGGATTGATAATGAGTACTTTATTTTTTTTCTCTACTTTATATATGTGAGTATGTCCGTGCAACATAACATCTATTTTGGAAGAAATAACCATTTCTTCTGGATCTGAATCATCAGGTAAATCATTAAAATGTATGGTCGGCGTATGAGTTAGATAAATCTTCCAATCATTTACAATTTCTACTTTTCGATTTTCTACTCTAAAATCTTTATAATAAGACGTCCATGTTCCAGGTACTCTTACACATGGATATCCAGCATCTAAGATCAAATTTGCATCATCATAGTAGTCTCCTAAATGATAAATAAGATCCGGATTATACTTAGCTGCTTGCTCTAAAAACAAATTTACCATTTGTTTATTTCCATGCGAATCTGATATAACCAATATTTTTATTGTATTCATTTTATTTTATATATAGCATGAATTTATTTTAAATGTTATAAAATAAAGTATGAGATTATTGCTTTTAAAACTGTTATTTATTTTGTTTACAATACAAACATATGCTCTTCCTCAAATTGTATCAAGAGATTTTAAAATTATTGATAAAAACTTATTAACCGATGAACGTTATGANTTAATGAAAGCCTATACTAAACATCATTATAACTTAGATCATGCTAACTTAATCGATCCAAAAATGGTTGTCGTTCATTATACAGCTATTCCTTCTCTTGAATTATCGATGAAAGCTTTTGAACCGGTTGANATGCCTTCACATCGAGACAGATTGCTAAAGCACGGTCGGGTTAATGTAGGTACGCATTATATGATTGATAAAAAAGGGAANATATATCAATTGTATCCAACAACTGTTATTACACGACACGTGATAGGATTTAATCATACAGCTATCGGTATTGAGCTNGTTTCTGCTGGCCAAGAAGGTTTACGCCTGAAACAGATAAATGCGGCGATAAAACTTATTGAATATTTGACTAGAGTTCACCCAAGTATTGAATATTTAATTGGTCATATGGAATATATGAATCGNACTTATGATCATTTCAAATTATTTTTAGCCAAAGATGAATCTTATGCCCCTTCTATTAAAATGGATCCTGGATTTGAGACTATGAAACGAATTCGAATGTATTTAAAAATAGATTATGGTTTAGAACTTAAAAAATAAGAATCATATTCTTTTTATCTTAATATAAGTATATAATTTTAGTATGAATAAATTTANAACTAATGGTTTTGTTGATAATATAATTGCTTATAAACCAGGCAAGTCTGCTCTTGATTTTGGTAATAAGTCTTTAATTAAACTTTCTTCAAATGAAAATCCATTTGGAAGTGCAATAAGTGAAAAGGAACTAATGTCTTGTTATCAAAACTTAGAACGATACACAAATACAAATGAAAATTCTCTTATAAATGCTATTAGCGATTACCATAATGTCGATAAGGAATCAATTTTATTAGGAAACGGAAGTGATGAACTATTTGGTTTTGTTGCACAAGCTTTTTTAAACTATGAGACTGAAGCTTTAACCTCTGACCATACTTTTTCAGTTTATAAAAGTGTTACTCAAATAATGGGAGCATCTTACAAAACAACACCAATGAAAAACTATGGATATGATTTATCAAAAATTCTTGATGCTGTTACTGATAAAACAAGCGTTATTTTTATCGCTAACCCAAATAACCCTACNGGATCTTTTTTAACATATTCTGAACTTGCCTCTTTTTTAAACAAACTTCCTACAGATATTGTTGTAGTCTTAGATGAAGCTTATAAAGAATATGTGCAAGTTGAAGACCCTTCCAAGTCTTTGCAATTACTTGCAGAATATAAAAATGTCATAATTACTAGAACATTTTCGAAAATGTATGGTTTAGCTGGTCTAAGATTAGGTTACGCCATTAGTAGTCCTGAAATAATCTCTTTGTTAAAAAAAATTAAACCTCCATTTAATATTAATTCTATTGCTCTTCAAGTAGGTGTAAAAGCTCTTTTAAATTCATCATTTGTAGAAAAAAGTTATAACAATAATCGTGATGGNCTTACCCAATTTTATAATACTGCAAAAGAACTTAGTGTTGAAATATTACCTAGTCAGGCAAACTTTATATGTTTAATTAATAATAAATATACGGGCACTGAATTATTTGATTTGTTTGCTCAAGAAGGTTACATNATTAGAGACTTAACTTCTTTTGGGTTAGCAAATGGNATTAGAATCACTATTGGTTCAAAACATGACGTTGATGCCTGTGTAAAAATATTAAATAATTTTTTTAATTAAAGGAGCAAAAATGACAAACTTAATCGAAACAGCATTATATTCAAGTCATCAAAAACTAAAAGCAAAGTGTGTTCCTTTTGCAGGATATAGTTTACCTATTTGGTTTACTTCTATTACAGAAGAACATAAAGCGGTACGTACCCATGCAGGTGTATTTGATATTTCACATATGGGTTTATTTGTTATAAAAGGTGANTCTTCTTTTAAACTTTTGCAAGAATTATCTTGTAATGATGTTTCAAAATGTTTGGCAAAAAAAATGGTTTATTCAATGTTTTTAAATCAACAAGGGATGATATTAGATGATGTCATGCACGGTTATTATGATGATCAATTTTATTTGATTACGAATGGAGCTAACCAACATAAATTATTAGCTTGGATTGAAAAACATTCACCTAAGGATGTTGAAATCTCTCATCTTAATACGTCACATAGTTTTCTTGCTGTGCAAGGTCCAATAGCAACGAAAACTCTTGAGAATTTATATGACCGTCCNTTNNATTCAATAGANCGTTTTGGTATAGCAGAATATTCGATTCATCATCGAAACTGTATTGTTTTTCGTACAGGCTACACTGGTGAAGATGGTTTTGAGTTAATGGTACCCAATGAGATTGCTGCATCTGTTTGGCAAGATTTAGTTGATAGTGGTGTTACTCCATGTGGTTTAGGATCTAGAGATTCGTTACGGATTGAAAAAGGGTTTCCTCTTTATGGTCATGAGCTAAGTGAATTTATCCATCCTTANATGACTCAGCATAGTTGGGTTGTAAAATATGATACAGATTTTATNGGTAAAGATGCATTAAAAAAACAACAAGGNCTTCCCCATTTAGTGAATGTAGGATTAGAGCTTGAAGGAAAAAACATTGCAAGGCAGGATTATAAAATTAATGAAGGTGGCTATATAAGTTCAGGTACGTTTATACCAAGTCTAAATAAATCTATTGCGTTAGCTTTTGTACCTGAAAAGTTTTCATCAATTGGCTCTACTGTTTCAGTTGTAATTAGAAATAAAATATGTCCTGCAAAAGTAGTAACCGTTCCATTTAAATAGATTACTCAATATTTGTAATTGCGTTTTTACACATCATAGCACTTCTAATCGATTTAAGNTTTTGTTTNTTACAGGTTGCTGTTAAAACCTTATCTTGTGCTTTTTTTTCTTCAGCAATTACTTTTCCCCATGGATTGATTATCAGGCTATGGCCATATGTTTTTACTCTACCAGAACCTAAACCATATTGGTTTGGAGCTAAAACATATGATTGATTTTCAATCGCTCTTGCCTTACATAAAGGGTTCCAATGATCTTTTCCCGTTTTGGATGTAAATGATGAGGGAATACAAAGGATGTCGACATCATTTTTAAAATAATAACGATAAAACTCAGGGAAGCGTAAATCATAACAAATAGAAAACCCAATTTTAAAGTTTTTAATTTGAGAAATTTGGGGTTCTGTCCCACTAATAAAATAATCTGATTCAAATAGTCTGACTCCCCCAACAATAGCATTGAATAAATGTACTTTTCTATATGTTGCTTGGATATCACCCATTGGGTTAATTAGTATAGATGTATTGTAAGCTTTTCCCACTTCCTCAGACTCTTCAAAAATTGATCCAATTAAGATGTATTGCTGGTGAGTAATGGCTAAAGCTGCAATTCGATCTGTTGTTGGTCCGGGAATAGTTTCAACTTTAATCGGTTCTTTTTTAAGTCTTCTAAAATTACAACATTCAGGCAAAACAACTAAATCAGCAGATTTTGATTCTTCTGAAGTGAGAAGTTTCTCTATTGTTTTTATATTTTTTTCTTTATCATTTGTAGCACACATTTGAATAATAGCTACTTTAAGTTCGTCATTAGACATATGTTGATTATAGACATAAAAATTTAGTTTTGGAATTTAATTTTTCCGATAGACTTTACATTAATTGGATATTTTTGTTAGTTTATACGAACTATGACGAAAGATTTTTGGAAACAATTGCCAAAACCTATTCTTGGTTTAGCTCCGATGGATGGCTATTCTGATAGTGCTTTTAGACGGGTTTGTAAAATGATTAACCCCAACATTATTACCGTTACTGAGTTCACTTCAGCAGATGGACTAACTTTTAATGCAGATAAATTAAAACGAAAACTTTGGTTTGATCCATCTGAACAACCTGTTATTGCACAAATTTTTGGAAAAAATACAGAGACATTTATTCGTGCAACTAAGGTTTGTGAAGATATGGGATTCACTGGTATAGATATTAACATGGGATGTCCTTCCAAAAAGGTTGTCAAATCTGAACATGGCGTTGCCTTACGAAAAGCACCAGACTTAGCTTATCGATTAATCGAGTCAGTGGCTAAGAATACACATTTACCTGTTTCTGTAAAAACTCGATTGGGTTGGAATAATGCAAATGACCTTAGTGATTTTTGTAAAGGTGCTGAAAATGCTGGTGCTGATATGATTTGTATTCATGCCAGAACATATAAAGAACCTTATAACGTCCCAGCCCAATTTGAACATTTATTTGATGCTAAAAAGGCGATTTCAATTCCTTTAATCGCAAATGGAGGCATAACGGATATGACTGATGGGCTTTCTAAAATTAAACGTAAAATTGATTCTAAAACTGAATTCCTTGATGGATTTTGGATAGGACAAGCATCTTTTGGAAATCCTTGGGTATTTACACCAGAGGGACCTCCAAAAGATTTTGAATTAAAAATCCCTGTAATTTTAAAACATGCAAAATGGTTAATAGAACATAAGGGTGATTATGTTGGAACTAGAGAAATTCGAAAACATTTACTTCAATATGTTAAAGGATTTAATGGTGCTAAGGAATATCGATCGCGACTTGTTCATATTGAGGGTTTAATTGACCTAAAGCATGTTTTAAATGACTTACTACAGCATATTAGGGCTCATTCTAAAAAACCTATTTTAGTGGTTTAACTTTATATTATTTTATCCATATTAAGACTTATGAGTCTTAAGTCGTTAACTGTATTTTACTTTATTTGTTGCTTTATGCTTTTTAATACTTGCTTGTTTGCAGGTTCATTAGATCTAACAAAAAAATATTCCACTGTTATTAAAAATGGCATGATAATCGACGGTTCTGGATCAAAACCTTATTCAGGGATGGTTGTTATAGAAAATGAACTCATTGCATACGTTGGTCCAAGTCTCAATATTAAATCAGATCATGTAATTGATGCTAAGGGAATGGCTATTTCTCCGGGCTTTATTAACATGCTAAGTTGGTCTGCAGAACCATTAATAAAAGATGGTGCGTCCTTAGGCAATCTTAAACAAGGTGTAACACTTGAAGTTTTTGGGGAAGGTAGTTCCATGGGTCCATTAAACGATGAGATGAAAAAAAAATTAAAGAAAAACCAATCTCCGGCCTGGATTGCTTATGATATTGAATGGACAACATTAACAGAATTTTTAGCGTATTTAGAAAAAAAAGGAATTTCAACAAATGTTGCATCTTTTGTTGGCGCGGCAACTTTAAGAGTTCATGCCATGGGAAACACTGATCGGGTGGCTACTAAAAAAGAACTAAACTTAATGAAAATGTTATTAGAAACTGAGATGAAAAATGGTGCAATGGGTCTTGGTAGTGCACTTGAATATGTACCTGGAACCTACATGACCTCTTTTGAATTAATAGAATTAGCAAAAGTGGTTAGTAAATATGACGGTTTATACACTTCCCATTTACGTAATGAAGGAGATTACTTAATTGAATCTGTTGACGAATTTATTTCAATTACTAAACAAGCTAAAACAAGATCTGATATTTATCATCTAAAAGCAAGTGGGATACAAAACCATCATAAATTAGATCTTGTAATTGATAAAATCAATCATGCTCGGAATCATAATATCGATATCGGTACTAATATGTACACTTACACAGCTGCATCAACATCTTTAACGCTAATATTACCTAGTTGGATCAAAAAGGGTTCATTAAATGACTGGATAACGGCATTAAAAGATCCAATTAATAAAACTAAAGTAAAAGATTACATTACTTTACAAGCAGAACAATTTGTAGGTGGTTTTGATGGGATTGTTGTAGCCGCATTAAGAAACTCCAAACTTCAATCCAATGTAGGTAAAAGTATTTTAGATATTGCTCGTGCAGAAGGTCGAACTCCGGCGGATATAGTCATCAATTTAATTATTGAAGATTCATCAAAAGTTCAAGTGATTTACCATTCAATGACAGAAGACAATCTAATAAAAAAAATTAAGCTTCCTTACATGAGCTTTGGATCTGATGCGAGTTCCTACCCTATTGAATACCCTTTTACAAAATATAAAACTCATCCTCGTGCTTATGGTAACTTTGCTCGCCTGTTAGCTAAATATGTCAGAGAAGAAAATGTTATTTCATTAGAAGAGGCAATTTATAAGTTAACATTACTGCCTGCTTCTCGATTAAAACTACATAGAAGAGGTTTATTAAAAGAAAGCTATTTTGCTGATATTGTCATCTTTGACCCAAGCACCATTAAAGATCATGCCACTTTCCAAAACCCTCATCAATATGCATCAGGCGTTCATCATGTCTTTGTCAATGGAACAGCTGTCATTAAAGATAAAAAGCACACTAATTTAAGTCCTGGAAAATTTATAAAAGGTCCTGGTTTTTTCAAAAAAAATAAAAGCTAAAAAAATAAATGTTTAAAGCTTAAAAAAGAAGGGTACGACCAGAGGAATAGTTAAAATAATATTAGACATATAATTGTTGTATTTCTAATTTTGTTTTATTAAAATAAAAAAGGAAAAATTAAAATATCAAAGGGGGAATTTATATGCAAAAATACAAACATTGGATGGTGATGATTTTATCACTCATCATCTTAGGGTTCGGTGTCATTTCCTGTGACTCGACCGATACAGCAGACGATGTCTCTGACTCAACAACGACATCAACCGACGATACGTCAACAACTTCAAGTGATACTTCAGATGATTCAAGTACAACTACTCAAACTACATCAGTAACAACTTCAATTGCAATACCAGTTGCAGATGCGGCAGCAATTAGTAGTACAACGAATTCAATGGTGCGTAAAACACACCGCCCTATTTCAGCTAGTATTCCAAAAATGTACTTAAAAGATGGTACAAATTATGTTGCGCCTCCTGATGGTGTAGGAAAGTGTTTTGCTTTTAAAGTAATGGAAGATGGTACTCAGCAATATACAGGTTTAAGCGGCGATGTTATCAACGGTGAATGTACGATTGAAGGTCTTGAAGGAAATGCAATGTATGTCATTAAATATATTGCTGAAACTAGTGATGGAAATAGTCAAGTCGAAGTCTCTGGCCATGCTATTACTAATGCAGCTGATAATTCAT
>NZFK01000039.1 GCA_002690645.1 Rickettsiales bacterium | reverse complement strand
ATACGAAAAAAAGATACAGATCACCTAAGAGATAGGTGAGAAATAGAGATTGAAGAAGGTAGCAGGAATCCAATTCCAGCGAATACTACCTGTGCAAAAGGGTAAGTTATTTAATAATTGTAATCGTTTAAATACGTGTATATTCATAATATGTTTTAAAAGTTAATTTAATTTAATTCATCATATAATTTCGACCCAAAATTAATTAGATCTAAATAGTTATCGTAATAAAGAAAAAAAAATTTCAGTAGCATATCTTCTAAATATTGTTGAAAAAATATTTATTGTTGTTTGAATGTATAAGATTTAATATAAATATATGTATCATAATATCATTAAAAATAAACTTAAATCTAATTTTAAATCTTTATCACAAGGTAACTATCAAGCATTATTAGATACTGTTCATAATAATGTTGAACATCAGTTTCTAGGAGATAGTCCTATTGGCGGGGCGCGTAAATCTAAAGAAAAATTAACCCGTTGGTTTGAGCGAGTCTATCGTTTATTTCCATCATTAAAATTTGAAATTAAAGATATATTTGTAAGTGGTTTTCCATGGCACACGAAGGCTGCAGTTGAATGGGAGGCTCAGGTGACTCCCGCCAAAGGAAATGTATATAAAAACTCAGGAGTACACATAGTTACGATTAAATGGGGAAAAGCAACAAAAATATCAGCTTATGAAAATGCAGATTTAGTAGCACAGGCATGTAAAAAAATGCTAGCTGAGGGTATAGAAGAAGCTGGCGAAAGTCAAATTAATTAGTCCATATAATAGACTTTTAAATATTTACCATATAAAAATATAACGTAATTTTAAGGTTCTATTTTTCTTAACTTTACAGCGGTTCCATAAACCATAGATTCTATACTGCCAGCAACAGCTACTGAATTTATAAATCTTACACCTATAATTGCATCGGCTTCTAAATGTATAGCTTTTTGAATCATTCTTTTTTCTGCAATGGATCTATTTTCAATCATCATATTTGAAAAGTCAGTTATTTCACTATCAAAAAGTGTTTGAAATATTACAAAAAAGTTTTTGAAAGTAAATTTTTTTCTNGAACAATTTCCACGAACAACCGTGATGTGCTCTATNATGTCATAACCTGCAATTTCAAAAGATGTTGATAATACTATCATAACTTCACAGCCTATTATTTTTTATTTTTTTTGTTAATAAACGACGTTGCAAGTATCAAAATTCCAATAATATAATTTAAGCCTATTAACACAAAGAGAATATCAAATGAAATAAGTGGATAATGGATAAAATTTTCGAATAAATATATTAAATAAAATAAACTTCCAATAAAAATAAAAAAAAATCCAAATTTAATTAACATTAAAAGTAAGTCCTTCTAAGATAGTGTTCATCGCATATATTTTTAAAACGTTACGCTGAAATAGCCCTGTGATTTATCAGAAAGTATATTTTTTTTTGATATATAAATGTTATTAATAAATATATTTTGTTTATTTAATGAAAAGTAGGCACTGCTCAATAAAACGGCATATTCATATGCATCAAAAGGACTAAAGTATTCAACAATACTATTAAATTGACTAAAATTTTCTAAACTTTTTTGTAAGGTACTATCGTGACTTGATATTTTTTTTGTAATGACAAGCACATCACTTTTTTGATTACCTTGGTAATGTTTTTGGGTAATTAATTTTATATTAGCTATTGAATTTACATCAATGGAATGTAAAACATCTGTTGAAAATTGAACATCATCGATGATTACAATAAAATCTTCATCTTGATTAGTGTCNATTTTTTCNAGATGTCTCTCTTCTAAAGGGGTTAGCATAGCAACTTCATTTGGGTCTAATTCTGCATAAATCCCTACATTAATTATCAATATAATAAAAAGTATTTTTTTAAACATAGTGTCTCCTAATCTTAAATATATCGGTTAGCTTTTNTTCTTTACCCACAAAAAAACTAGTTTAAACATTTATTNCAATTAAGTATCTTGTGTATGATGCTACATTTATTTATACTCTTATTTGTGAATTAAAGTGCTGGAGAATCAAATGCCAAAATCTGAAACAAAAAATAATGAAAAAGTAACCGATACAAAAAAGCAAAAAAAAGTATCTAAAAAATCTGTTAAAGAATTAGAAAAACAAATTACATCATTAACAGAGCAGTTAGAAACTCTTAAAGTCGATCAAGAAACATTGCAAAAAAATGCATCCGAATCAAAAGAAGACGCATTAAGAAATTTAGCTGAATTGGAAAATTTTAAACGTAGAAAACAACAAGAAGTTGATACATTTAAAAAATATGCATCAGAATCNGTAATTATTGAGTTCTTACCAATATTAGATAATTTTCTAATCGCTTGTGAGCATGCAAAAAATGATGAACAGGATAAATCTGAAGTCATCAAGGGGTTTGTTATGATTCAGCAGTTATTAGCTACAACCTTAGAAAAATTAAATGTNTCTGCAATAGAAGCTTTGGACCAGCCTTTCGATCCAAATTTGCATCAAGCTATTTCTCAAGAAGAAAAAGAAGGTGTAAAATCAGATATTGTTATCAAAGAAATGCAGAAAGGGTATAAGTTNCATGATCGTGTGATTNGNCCATCNATGGTNGTTGTATCTCAGTAAGTTAAAAAGTAAAGTCTAATTTAGCTTTTTTGAATAAATAGTATGTTCGATTTGCTAAATACCCTTCAAGAATCGTTAAAGTAGGNAATTNAATTTCTTCAATTAATTCAAANTGATCCTCAATAACGTCTCTTTGTTTAGAATTCAATCTGCCAAAAAATAAAATAGAGTCATCTTTTTTGATAGGAGGTTGATCCCAGATTGAAAATTGGTTATAGCCCCACCTAGANGGGTATGCAATGATATTTTTTGGAAAATAAATAGCCTGCTTTGAATAATAGGATAATATTCCAACCGATCCATGAGTATCAGAATATATATGTAAAGGTGTAGNNTGATTTNAAATAAAATCTTCAAATTTTGTTTTTAGTGTATAGTTTTTGAATACATTGATTGGGTTAGTAAGCGGTGTTGCTAAAATTAATACAATAACAACAAAAAGTGTAAATATAGTCTGATAGCGACAAATAAGAGCTAATTTTTCTTTAAAAGCATATGAAATAAATAGAATCATTGGAATAGTACTAATAGCAGTCCAATGACTGTAAACTGTTGTAACAAAGCTTAAAACGAAAAAAGGGATCCAGCATATTAGCGAAAGACTTAAAAAAATTTGTTCATATTGTGATTTTTTTTTAATANANATAGTTTTGAAAAAATATATTACTACAACGGGTGAAAGATAGAGAATTTGATTAAGAACGAAGCTAATAGCTGCATCAAATCCTGTAAAGCTAGAGATTCGATTAGAGTGAAATTGAAAAGAAACCCAATTATAGTCAAGATTCCACANAANAATNGGNAGCAATAATAATGCAAATAAAGTAAGAGCTAAAATAAAGTGAAATGAATTTAATAAAGATCTATTTTTTGTNAATAATAAATAAACAAGCATCCCAAANATAATTAGTAATGCAGTATATTTTGCTAAACAGGCTAGCCCGCACATAATAGCAAGTGGAATAAAAAAGATAGTGTTTTCTGACTTAATAAGCCTAATAAAATAGTACAAAGCTGCAGTAGAAAATGAGATTAAAAGCTGTTCNACTTGCATGGTGATTCCTATTACGTAATGATAAGGAATTAACATAAATAATAGCGTCATATAAATTGTTTGCTGTTTAGTAAAAAACTGACGGCCGATACGATATAAAAAAAAGCANGTGATGCAATAAGCTGCTAAAGATGCTAAACGGATAGCAAGTAACGGTTCCTGAAAAATAGTGATAAATAAAAAGTTAAACCATGCTGTGAGAGCTGGGTGATCTACATAAGATGTTGCTAAGTGCTGTGTCCAAAGTAGGTAATACGATTCATCAGCAACAATAGGTGTCCAAAAAGAAAGAAGAACTCGTACAAGAAACAAAGCTCCTAACCAAACGTAAAGTCTCTTAGTCATAAGTTTCAATATTAAAAAACAAAAAAGAATTATTCAAGAAAAGANTGTTCTTTAATTGAACACCTTACATAAAAAAACAAGAAATTGTACAATAAGCATACAATTTTTTATTTTNTAATAGATAATAAATTGGCATTTTTTATGCAAATATTCATCACAAAAAAAATATATTACTTAAGGAGTAACTAATTATGGGAAAAGAAAAAATTATTGGAATTGATTTGGGAACAACCAATTCATGTTTTGCTATTATGGAAGGCCAAGAGCCAGCTGTTATCGCAAATGCTGAAGGTTCAAGAACAACACCTTCAATTGTTGCGTTTACAAAAGATGGTGAGCGTTTGATTGGGCAATCCGCAAAACGNCAATCTGTTACAAACCCAAAAAANACATTTTATTCTGTTAAAAGTTTAATNGGTCGGTTGAAAAAAGAAATCAAAAAAGATTTACCATATGAAATAGCNGAGCGAAAAAATGGNGGTATTGTTGTAAAAGGGCCNGANAAAGATTTTACGCCTGCTGAAATTTCTGCCATGATTTTACAAAAAATAAAATCAGATGCAGAAGCTTATTTNGGTCAAGATGTAACAAAAGCTGTTATTACTGTACCTGCTTATTTTAATGATTCCCAACGTAAAGCAACAAAAGATGCTGGCGAAATTGCAGGGTTAGAAGTATTAAGAATTATTAATGAGCCTACAGCTGCTGCTTTNGCTTATGGTCTAGATAAAAAGAATGATCAAAAAATTGCTGTTTATGATTTTGGTGGTGGTACATTTGATATTTCTATTTTAGAAATTGGTGATGGTGTATTTGAAGTTTTATCAACGAATGGTGATACTCAACTTGGTGGAGATGATATTGACCAAATTATTATTGACTGGTTAGTTGGTGAATTTAAAAAAGATCAAGGTGTTGATATAAGTAAAGATCAAATGGCTATTCAACGTTTAAAAGAAGCAGCAGAAAAAGCAAAAATCGAGTTGTCTTCAACAACATCAACTGACATTAATTTACCGTTTTTAACAGCAGATAACACGGGTCCAAAACATTTAAATGTCCAATTAACTCGTTCTAAATTCGAAGGAATGATTGCTGATGTTATTAAAAACTCAATGGATCCTTGTAAAAAAGCGTTAGATGATGCGGGTTTATCAACAAACGAGATTAATGAAGTTATTCTTGTAGGTGGTACAACACGAATTCCTGCAATACAAGCTGCAGTAAAAGATTTCTTCAATAAAGAGCCACATCAAGGTGTTAACCCTGATGAAGTTGTTGCGATTGGTGCTGGGATTCAAGGTGCTGTATTGGCTGGCGATGTTAAAGATGTTGTATTATTAGATGTGACACCTCTTTCATTAGGAATCGAAACACTAGGAAGTGTGTCAACAAAATTAATTGAAAAAAATACAACAATTCCAACATCAAAGTCTCAAGTTTTTTCTACAGCGGCAGATAATCAACCAAGTGTAGACATTCATATCTTACAAGGTGAGCGTGAAATGGCTGCTGATAATAGAAGTTTAGGACGTTTTATTTTAGATGGTATCGCACCAGCCCCTAGAGGCATTCCACAAATTGAAGTTTCATTCGATATTGATGCAAATGGTATTTTAAATGTTAAAGCTGTTGATAAAGGAACAGGTAAAGAGCAAAAAATTACTATTCAAGCGTCATCTGGTTTATCAGATGATGATATTGAAAAAATGAAACAAGATGCAGAAAAGTTTGCAGAAGACGATAAGAAAAAGCGTGAAGAAGTGGATAAAAAGAACGAAGCAGATGCATTATTAGCATCAATTGAAAAACTTCTTCGAGAAAGTGCAGATAAAATTAGTGATGATCATAAAAAGCAGCTTGAAGCAGGTAAAGATGATCTTAAAAAAGCAATTGAAACAAATGAAATTGATAAGATTGTTGCAGAAACAGAAAAGGTTCAAAAGGTTGTTTATGAGGTCTCTGCAGAGTTATACAAGCAAGATCCCGCAGCAGGAGCAGATGCCGCAGGAGATGCAACAGGCGAACAGCCAGAAGGTGAAGCAACTGAATCAGCAGAAAAAAAAGATGATGATAATGTAGTTGATGCTGATTTCACAGAAGTTGAAAAAGATAAAAAATAAAGGGTATATGTTCAGGGTTGGCCAAATTGGTCAACCCTGCGTATAATAGGACGCACTATGTCAGAAGATTTATATGGATTATTAGGGATATCAAAAAGTGCAAGTGATGCTGAAATTAAATCAGCTTATCGTAAACAAGCACGTAAGTACCATCCTGATGTTAATAAGGAACCAGGCGCTGAGGAAAAATTTAAAAAGCTTCAAAAAGCTTATACTATATTATCTGATCCGCAACGAAAACAGCAATACGACCAGTTTGGCGTAGCTGACGATTCAGCTGCAGGAGGAGGAGCTGGTGGGTTTGGTGGTTTTGGAGGCGGATTTTCTTCATCAGGATTTTCTTCAAGTTTTGATGGGATTGATGATATTTTCGACGCATTTTTTGGTGGGTCGGGAGGAAGGTCTAGTTCCAGACCTACGAGTAGTTCCGGTGAAGACTTAAGGTATGATTTACAAGTTACGTTGGAAGATGTAGCTAAAGGCTTAGAAACAGAAATTGAAATTTTCCACTTAGAAAATTCTGGAGGAAGTTCAAAGTCTTGTTCAACATGTAATGGCACAGGACAGATAAAAGTCACTCAACGCACAATTTTAGGTGTTGTTTCACAAGTAACGACATGTAATCGTTGTGGCGGAGCCGGTGGCGAAGATACAAGAAAAAAAATCAAGAAAAAAATAAGAGTTACCATACCTCCTGGTGTAGAAACGGGCGTTAAATTACGTGTGAAAGGTGAAGGTAATGATAGTATTGCAAATGGGCCTTCTGGAGATTTATATGTTTTTATTAAAGTAAAAAACCATGCCTTTTTTAAACGAGAGGAAGAAAATATTATTCTGTCCTTAGATTTACCATTTACTCAGCTTGTTCTTGGATGTGAAATAGAAGTACCTATATTAAATGGAAACGCAAAGTTAAAAGTACCAGCAGGAACACAACCTGGAACGGTGTTTCGATTAAAGTCAAAAGGTGTCCCCAATTTACAAGGGTATGGCCGTGGTGATCAATATGTAGAAGTTAATGCAAAGTTACCAAAGCATTTATCGTCTAAAGAAAAAAAGCTTGTTGAAGAAATTCAAAATATTCGTGGTGATAAAAAGGTCTACGAAAATATAAATGAATTTATCGTAAAAAAATAGTTTTCTAAATTATAGTTATTTAATGAAAAGCATTGGGTCGGCGTGATTTCCGTCAATTTTTACTTCAAAATGTAAATGCGGACCTGTGGCATAACCTGTGGCTCCAACATATGCAATCTCATCACCTTTTCTGACAATATCGCCTTTTTTAACAACTAGTCGTGAGGCATGGGCATAAAATGAAGAAATTGATTTATTATCTGATGGGCGTTTTCCATGATAAATAAGAACACTTTTACCATAACCGCCTTTAGTACCTGAAAAAATAACCTTCCCTGAGTTAGCAGCCCTAATTTTATATCCTTTTGGAGCAGCTATATCAATGCCAGTGTGCATAATTCGTCGTTTGAATATTGGGTGCATTCTCATCCCATATTTACTTGAAATCCATCCCTTTACTGGTTTAACGTAATCTCCTGTTGCAAAATAGCCATCATCTTTTGACGCTCGGAGAATGATATTAGTAAGTTCTTTTGATAATCGCTCGAGTTCTTTATTTTGTAATTCAAGATTTTTGATTTGATTAGTTAGATTTGAGATATACATTGTTTGAGCATTTTTCTTTTTATTTAATCGAGCCTCTTTCGACGCAATATCTTTATTTAAGATAATAATTTCATCTCTTTTTTGTTGTAGCAATTCTTTTTCATTTTGAAGTTGTATGTTTTTTTGTTTAATTTTATGGATTAATTTTAAATCTTCATTCAATACTTTTTCTATGAAATATTGATCTTCTTCATTTGGCAACCAAAAGCTATCATCAAATAAAATATCGGTAATATTGAGTTGTGTTGACATATAAATTTGCCTAATACGGTTTGAAAAACTTTCGCGTAAGTTTAAGAATATCATACTTGTTTCTTCTACAGCTTTTTTAGCTTCAGATTCTTCTTTATGGACAGATTTTAGCTTTTTTTTGGTGTTTTTTAATTTAATTTCTGTTTGCTTAATTTCTTTTTTTAAATTACTCATGTAGGCTTCGGCCCGTTTTCTTTCTTGTATTTTGGGTTTAATTTTATCTGAATTTTGCTGTATTTTTTTTTCAACTTTTTTTAAATCTTCTTGGCTATCCGCGAACATTGATGAGCAAAAGAGTAAAAATAGTGTAATAACTAAAAGTGATTTTTTAATCATTACAGTAGTATAATGTTTTCCTAAAATATCGACTAGATCGTTTCTACTTTTAATATGTTTAAAGGGGGTACTCATTTTGGTATACTAAACAAAATGTCAAAAAAAAAACAATATAATAGGATTAAATTAGAAATAAATTTAAGTCACTTAAAACATAATTTTTACCAAATCAAACAACAATTTTCAAATCAAAAAATTTTATGTGTAGTAAAAAACAATGCATATGGCCATGGAGTTAAAGAGTTAGCCAAAGTTTTACATGAAGCTGATTTTTTTGGAGTTGCTGATATTTCAGCAGCGGTATCGTTACGAAATCAAAATATTAAAACCCCTTTAGTCGTGATGGGAGGTATTTGGGATGATCTAGATTTTGAGTATGGAGTAAAAAATAATATCTCATTTATTCTTTATGAAAAATATCAAGTAGATATAATTGAAAAATTTGAAAAAAGAACAAATTTACCGTACGACATATGGTTAAAAATTGATACAGGAATGAATCGTTTAGGTATTCAAATGACAGAAGCAAAAAATGTTATAGAAAATATTTCATCTTTTACTAATTTAGCTAGCATCACGATTATGACCCATTTTGCTAATGCTGATAATTTAAATGAAAAAGCTATGCTTAAACAGCTTAAAAATTGGGATAGTATTCTTGTAGAAATTAAAAAATCAGACAAATCAACTTTAATTACTTGTGCAAATAGTTCAATGTTACTAAATTATCCGAAGATTACGGAAGATATTATTAGACCTGGTTTAATGTTGTATGGAGTCTACCCTGAGACAAAAAATGCAATAAATAATCCATTTAATTTAAAACCTGTAATGACACTCAAGTCTAACATAATCTCAATTAAACATGTTAAAAAAGGCGAATCTGTAGGGTATGGATCACGCTGGGTTGCAAGTAAAGATTCGATTATAGCAATCATTCCAATCGGATATGGAGATGGTTATTATCGTTATGCCAAAGACGGAACACCAGTTTTAATTAAAGGACAAAGAGCTTATTTAGCAGGTCGTGTTTCTATGAATATGATTGGGGTTGATGTAACCCACCTTAAAAAAATAAAAATTGGAGATGAAAGTACATTATGGGGCGAAGGCTTAAGAATAGAAGAAATTGAGCAAATGAATGGCGCGTCATCATATGATATGCTTATTTCAGCAGGAAGCAAGGCAGAAGCAACTTACATTAAATAATATACTTAATCAAGTTGATGTTGTAACGATAAAAAGATCCAATTATATTGGGTATCTTTACTAAAGAGGACATCTAGATACAAATCTTTTCAAAAAAAGTGTATGATAATAATAAGATTACATAAATTTAATAGTAATTAAATATTAAATTTATTAAAATTTAGAAGCAGGATTTTGAAATATTAATTCACTTAAAAACATGTTTAACAATGCTAACACTGATGGGGCATATAAAATACAAAAAAGGGTTTTTCCTTATAAGCAATCCTTGCAAGGAACAAAATTAGAAATAACGCACCCAAGTATTAAAATAAATAATCGAATAATTCAAGAAATCAAAACAATTAATTTAAAAGACTT